>JALYZG010000060.1 GCA_030948965.1 Candidatus Dormiibacterota bacterium
TTCCACAACACGCGCAACACCGGCCTGGCCAACGCGGCCGCGGCGGTCGAGGCGGGGGCCACATCCCTCGACGCCTCGGTCGGCGGCACCGGGGGCTGCCCCTTCGCGCCGCGGGCGACAGGCAACATCCCCACCGAGGACCTGGTCTACCTGCTGCACGGGATGGGCGTCCCGACCGGGATCGACCTCGACGCGCTGATGGCGGCTTCCCGGTGGCTGGGCGAACAGCTCGGCCGCGAGCTGCCGGCCATGGTCACGCGTGCCGGCGACTTCCCCGCGGTCTCGGCGGCCAGCGCGACGGCGGGCGACGCGTAAGTGATCGCCGGCCCCGTTCTGGGGTCCATCCTGGGCCACCCGGTCAAGCGCCGGGAGGACCCGCGGCTGGTCACCGGCCGGGGGCTCTACGTCGATGACGTGGCCGCCGCCTCCGACGCGCTGCACGCCGTGTTCGTCCGCTCCCCGCACGCGCATGCCCGCCTCGGCGCCATCGACGCCTCCGAGGCCTGCGCCCGGGCGGGCGTGATCACGGTCGATACAGCCGCCAGCCTCAGCCTGCCGGCTCGGCGGGGAATGGGAGGCGTGCCGCGACAGATGGCGCGGCCGCCACTGTCGGTGGAGAGGGTGCGCTACGTCGGCGAGCCGGTGGCGGTGGTCCTCGCCGAGACCCGTGACGCCGCTGTGGACGCCGCCGCGGCCGTCATCGTGGACTACGAGCCGCTGCCCGCCGTCATGGACCCGGTGGCGGCCGGGCAGGAGGGTGCGACCCTCCTCTATCCGGACGCGCACACCAACGTCTGCTATCGCGTCGGCTACGGCGACGTGGGCGATGACGTGTTGGCCGGCGCCGACGTGATCGTGCGCGCGACCTTCTGCAACCAGCGCCTGGCCCCGGTGCCGATGGAGCCGAACGCGGTGGTGGCGGAGCCCGACAGCGATGGCCTGAAGCTCTGGGTCTCCAGCCAGGGCCCGTTCCTCGTCCGGGACGCTGTGGCCGAGTCCCTGGGCCTGGACAAAGAGCAGGTGCGCGTCATTGCGCCCGACGTCGGCGGCGGCTTCGGGCCCAAGATGACCGTGTACCCGGAGCAGGTGGTCGTGGCCGCGCTCGCCCATCGGTTCCGGCGCCAGGTGCGCTGGATGGAGACCCGAACCGAGAACCTCCTCAACATGGCCCACGGCCGCGGCCAGGTGCAGGAGCTGGAGCTGGGCGCGCTCCGCGACGGGACCATGGTGGGGATGCGGGTGCGGGTCACCGCCGAGGCCGGCGCCTATCCGCTGCTGGGCGCCTGGCTGCCGACCTTCACCGGCCTCATGCTCGCGGGCGTCTACCGCATCCCGAGGATCGACTATCGGGCCGTCAGCGTCGTCACCAATACGACCCCCACGGCCGCCTACCGCGGCGCGGGGCGGCCCGAGGCGGCGACGCTGGTCGAGCGGGCGGTGAACATGCTGGCCGGGGAGCTGGGCCTGGACCCGGCCGAGCTGCGGCGGCGCAACTTCATCGACCCGGAGGCCTTTCCTCTCCAGACCGCGGCCGGCGCCGACTATGACAGCGGCGAGTACGCCCGGGCGCTGGACCGGGCCCTCGAGGTGGCCGGCTACGCCGAATTGCGGCGGGAGCAGGCGGAGCGCCGGGCTCGCGGGAGCGGCCCGCTGCTGGGAGTGGGCCTGGCCACCTACGTCGAGGTCACCGGGGGCGGGGCTCCGAACGAGTTCGGCTCCGTCGAGGTGCACGCGGACGGGCGGGTGACGGTGCTGGCCGGCACCTCCTCCCACGGCCAGGGGCACGAGACGACGTACGCCCAGCTGGTCGCGGAGCGCCTGCAGGTCGAGCCGGCGCGGATCGAGGTGGTGCACTCTGACACCGGCCGCGTGCCCCGGGGCGGAGGCACGGTCGGCTCGCGGTCCATGCAGATGGGCGGCACCGCCATCCACCTGGCCGCGGTGGAGGTGGTCGACCGTGCCCGGCACCTGGCAGCGCGCGAGCTGGAGGCGGACCAGGCCGACGTGGAGCTGGCGGACGGCGTCCTGCGCGTGCGCGGGGTGCCCGCGTCGGCCCTGACCTGGGCCGAGCTGGCGACTCGGGCGGGGGCGGATTGTCTGCGCGCGGACACGGACTTCAAGCAGGTCTCGCGCACATTCCCTTTCGGCGCCCACTTGGCCGTGGTCGAGGTCGATCCGGAAACCGGGTCCGTGAGCCTCCGCCGGCACGTCGCGGTGGACGATTGCGGGACCGTCCTCAACCCGATGATCGCCGAGGGCCAGCAGCACGGCGGCATCGCCCAGGGTGTCGCCCAGGCCCTTTTCGAGGAGGTCGTCTACGACGCCGAAGGCAACCCGCTCACGGCCAGCCTGATGGACTACACGCTGCCGACCGCGAACGAGCTGCCGCGCTTCGAGGCCCTGCGCACCATCACCCCGACCCCGGTCAACCCCCTGGGCGTGAAGGGCATCGGCGAATCCGGCACGATCGGCTCCACGCCGGCCGTCCTCAACGCCGTAGTCGACGCGCTCTCCCATCTCGGGGTGCGGGACCTGGACATGCCCGCGACCCCGGAGAAGGTCTGGCGCGCAATCGCGGGCGCGGCTAGCCTTTCCCGCTGATGGACGCAGGGCAGCGGATCCAATGCCAGTGGTGCCGGAGCCAGAACCTGGCTGGTGCGGTCACCTGCGTCGTCTGCGGCGCCCCCCTCGACGTCAAGAACCTGGTCAGCGACTCGGGCTGGCGCGAGGCGCCGAGGCTGAAGGACATGACCGAGATCCGCTTCGGCAACAGCACCTGCCAGGTGGAGGGCGAGATCGTGCCGGTGGCCGAGATCGCCCTTGGCGGCGGCGACTGGGTCTACTTCGAGCACCACGTGATGCTCTGGAAAGAGGAGCGGGTGCAGATGTCGGTAATGCCGCTCAGCGGCGGCGTGAAGCGGGCCTTCGCCGGCATGCCCTTCATCGTCAGCATCGCCCAGGGGCCAGGTCGCGTGGCCTTCTCGCGGGACGCCACGGGCGAGGTCGTGGTCCTGCCCATCTGGCCGGGCCAGGAGTTGGACGCGCGCGAGCACGCCTTCCTGCTCGGCACCCACTCCATCGGCTACACGTACGAACGCGTGCACGGCCTGAAGAACGTGCTCTTCGGCGGCCAGGGCATGTTCATGGACCGGTTCGTGGCGGCCCAGGAGCAGGGGCTGCTCCTGCTCCACGGCTACGGCAACGTCTTCGAGCGGATGCTCGGCGCGGGGGAGAACATCCTGGTCGAGCCGGGCGGCTTCCTCTACAAGGACGCGTCCGTGCAGATGAACGTCGAGACCCAGAAGTTGACGAGCGGGCTCTTTGGGGGCACGGGTATGAACCTGGCTCGCATGACCGGCCCCGGTCGGGTAGGCATCCAGTCCATGTACGTCCACCACCACACGGAGTAGGAGCCCGATGTCCGCCTACACCTGCCGCTGGTGCCGGATGGCCAGCGATCTATCGACTGAAACCGCTTGCCCTTACTGCGGGGCGCCGGTGGACGTGCGCGAGGCCGTCTCCGACTCCGGCTGGACAGAGCTGCCGGCCATCAAGGACATGACCCGTCTCCAGTTCGGCCGCTCCCGCTGCCAGATCGAGGGCACCCTGGTGCCGGTGGCCGACTTCAACCTGGCCGAGGGCGACGGGGTCTACTTCGCCCACCACGTCCTGCTCTGGCGCGACCCGCAGGTCCAATTCGGCACCATGCCCCTGGCCGGCGGCTGGAAGCGCATGATGGCGGGCCTGCCCGTGGTCATGACGATCGCGCACGGTCCCGGCCACATCGCCTTTTCCCGCGACTCGGCGGGCGAGGTGATCGCCCTGCCCCTGCAGCAGGGTGGCGCCATCGACGTGGTCGAGCACCTCTTCATGGCAGCCACCACGGAGGTCGAGTACAGCTGGTTCAGCTCCAACGTCTGGTACTCGACGCAGAACGGGGACGAGACCGAGACCCACTACCCGATGGGCATGTACGTCGACCGCTTCCACGCGCCGCGCCAGCCGGGCCTGGTCCTGCTCCACGCCGCCGGCAACGCCTTCGTCAAGACCCTGGCCGCCGGCGAGACCATGCTCATCAAGCCCAACTCGCTGCTGTTCAAAGACTGGACGGTCCAGATGCAGCTGCACTTCGAGTACCCCCACTCGGCCTGGAGTCCCTGGCGCTCGTGGTCGAATCGCTACCTGCTGCTGCGGGTCTTCGGCCCGGGACGGGTGGCGATCATGTCCGAGCACAAGCACTTCGAGGACCCGGCGCGCGGCGTGTACCGCTCCTCGCCCGCGACGCAGCGGCACTGGTAATCAGGCCGGCGTGAGGGCCAGCCGCCGGCGAAAGAACGCATCACGCCAGCAAATAGCGGCCATTTGCCGGCGGGCGCACGTTTGGGCGGCGGTCGGATAGAGTCAGGCCAGCAGCCCCAGCAGCTCTGACCCGTAACGGTCCAGCTTGGCCGGGCCGACGCCTGACACCTGGCTCAGCTCCGCCACGCTGACCGGCCGCCGGGCTGCCAGCTCCGCCAGCGTGCGGTCGCTGAAGACAACGTAGGCCGGCAC
>JALYZG010000071.1 GCA_030948965.1 Candidatus Dormiibacterota bacterium
CCATTAAACGAGGATTCGCCGGCGGATCTGCGCCTACGGAGCCTGCCTGGCGCCGCGCGCCCGGCTAGGCGGGCACGGAGCTGGCCGCCGGCAGCTGGCTCGCGAGCCAGCGCTCGAGCGCCGGGCCGCTCTCCCAAGAGGTGATGAGCGCATAGCGCGGCTGGGGGCCCAGGTGCGAGACCACGTGCCAGAGGCGCTCTGTGTCGACGATCATCTGCCGGTACTTGGGCGTCGTGATCCGCGACTCCGTCGAGGCGTCGTCCTTGGCCTCGCGCAGCATCATGTAGGAATCCGGGTTGTGCGTCAGCTCCAGCCAGGAGCGCACGACCCAGCCCTCGCCGTCCGGGTTGAGGCGATTGTTGTCGTCCAGGTGCAGCTGCCGGTAGACCGACTCGCGATCGGGGTACGGTCGAAGCTGGATGACCCGCACCCGGCCGAAGTTGGCGCCCACGTTCTCGACGTAGTTGACCAGCGTGGGGCAGATATCCCGGTTCGAGGTCCAGATCCCGTTCTTGTCCGACTTGCCGTGGTCCCAGAAGCCGGCGCACTCCATCTCCCCCAGAGCTGAGGCGATGGGCGCGAAGTTGGTGTCCCCGCCGGACTTCCAATCCATGTACTCGAGCCGGCGGAACTCCTCGTCGGGGATGGCGGGACCGTCGTAGTCCTTGAGCACGGCAAAGCCCTTTTCTTCGAGGATCGGCATCTTGTAGTGCACTTGTTTAAGGCCACTCCTTGGCTCAAAAAGAGGCCCCCGGGGCCACCTTCGTATCTCGGCTGCAAGCCATCATAGCCAGGCCCACGCGGCTCATCCCACCTTCCGGATGAGCGCGGCCGGGGTCTGCTCCCGGCGCTGGCCGAGAGGGTTGTCGGCGAAGAGGTCGCGCACCAGGGCCGGCTCGGCGCCGCTGGCGGCGAGCACGGTCACGCCCAAGTCGTTGGAGTCCACGATCGCCACGCCCACCGGCCCGCCGGCCTCACGGCTGAGCTCCCGCGACAGCTCCGCGGCCACCCGGCCGGGATCGTCGGGACCCATGCTGGCCTGCTCGTTGAAAGGCGGCAGCGTGTAGGCGGTCGGCCCGTCGATGGCGGCCACCGAGCGCCCGGCGACCCGGTAGAAAAGGCCCTTCAGGCCCAGCGGGCGCGTCATCCCGGCCAGCGCCGCCGCGGCCACGATTCGCGCCGGCCCGACCTCGCGCACCGCCAGCTCCATCGTCGCCGGCAGGCCCAGGCCGATCCCCACCCGGCTGCGGGTGGTGAATCGGGCCAGGGCGCGAGCCAGGCGTCCGGGCCGAATCTCGGCGATCGGATACGAGCGGCCCTGCGCGGCGGCCACGGCCTTCTCGCCGACAGCCACCACGTCCCCCGGCATTGGCCGGCCGTCCGGGCCGAGGCGGCCGAGACCCTCGCTGAGTGCGCCGAGGAGGTCGCCGCCGGCCAGGATCAGCCGGGTGCGCACGGGCACCCGGGCATAGAGGCCGCCGCCGGCGGTGGCGAAGAGGTGGCGGCCGGGGTTGGGGTGGAAGCGGGCCATTAGGGAGTCCGCGCCGGCCGTCCCCGCCAGCTGCGCGGAACGGCGGTCACCGGCCCACTCCAGGCGCACCGCCTCGACCTCCTCGGGGCCGAACCGGGGCCGGTCGAAGAAGACCCGCAGCCACAGCTCCACATTCAGGACCCGCCAGAAGATGAGGGAGTCGGCGTGGCGGCCTTCGAGCCAGGCGTCGAAGGCCCGGGCCACGGCGGCCCCGTCCCAGTACGGCCGGGACTGGAAGCTCGGCGACCGAAGCAGGCTGCGCACCTGCGCCCGCTCGGCCCGCAGCCAGCGCAGCTCGGGCGTCGTGAAGCCCACCTTCCAGCGCCGCTTCCGAACCTTCTCGGGCAGCACGCCGGCCATCGACTCGCGCAGGATCCAGCGTGCCCAACCGCCCCGGATCAGGGCTGCCTCGGGCAGGCGCAGCGCCCAGCTCACCAGCTCCACGTCCAGGTACGGCAGCCGGGACTCGATCGAGTGGGCCATGGAGTTGCGGTCCTCGTAGCGCAGCAGCGTGGGCAGGCTGTAGGCGGTGAAGTCCTGGAGGAGCCGACGTTTGAGGTCGTCCTGGATCCGCGGATCGCGAATGGGATCCTGGGCGTCCAGCCACGCCGGCTCGAGCAGGCGCCGCACGGGGACATCACGGCCGCGGTCGCGCAGCCGTGACCAGAGGGGCGGCCAGAGCACGTCCCGGGCCGCCCAGGCCTCCGCCGCCGCTCGACCATAGCGACGCTCGCGGCGGAGCTGGCGCAGGTAGACGAATTGGTAGGGCACGTAGCCGCCCAGGAGCTCGTCGCCACCCTGGCCGTTGAGCAGTACTTTGACCTTGCCCCGGGCCAGGCGCATGACGCACCACTGCGCGTAGGGGCCAGTGCTGACCAGCGGCTGGTCCTGGTGCCAGACCCAGTGCGGCAGCTCCTCGAAAAATCGCTCCGATCCAGGCTGCACGGTGTGCTGCTCGGCCCCGGTGACCTGGAGGACAGGGGCCATGTACCCGCTCTCGTCGATGGGGTCGTCGCCGAACACGGCCGAGAAAGTCTTGAGGCGCTCGCCCATGGAGGCCGCGTCGGGCACCTCGCGGCGGAGCAGGTCCGTCATCAGGCAGACGACGGTGCTGGAGTCGAGCCCCCCGGAGAGGCAGGTGCCGACTGGCACGTCCGCCACCAGGCGGCGCTCGACCGCCCTCTCGAACAGGTCGTGGAAGCGCCGGGGGTCGGGCTCCTGGTCTGTGGCCACCACCGGCTGCCAGTAGAGGCTCGGAGCCGGCTCGAGGTGGCCTGCGTCGAGCACAGCGTAGGACGCGGCGGGCAGGCTCCGGACACCGGCGAAGAACGTGCGCTCGTCGTGGTCGTGCAGCCCGGCGACCAGGTACTCGTGCAGGCGGGCATCGTCGGGCCGGCGCTCCAGGCCGGGGTCCTGGAGCAGGGCCTTGATCTCGGAAGCGAACAGGAGGCGGTCACCCGACCGGGCCCAGTGCAGAGGCTTGATGCCGAAGTGGTCGCGGGAGAGGACGAGCCGCGGACTTTCGGGTCGGCGGCCGTCGAGGAGGGCCAGCCCCCACATGCCGTTGAAGCGGGCAAAGCAACCCGCGCCCCACTCCTCGTAGGCGTGGACGATGACCTCGGTGTCCGCCTCGGTGCGAAAGACATGGCCGGACCGAACCAGGTCCGCGCGCAGCTCCCGGTAGTTGTAGAGCTCGCCGTTGTACACGGCCTGCACCAACCCGTCCTCGTTGCCGCAGGGCTGGTGGCCGCCGGCCACGTCGATGATGGAGAGGCGACGCACGCCGAGGCTGGCGGCCGCGGTCTCGAGGAAGCCGTCTTCGTCGGGGCCGCGGTGGTCCAGGCAACCCGTCATGGCCCGGAGCAGGCGATCGCTCGGCGGTCCCCAGAAGCCCGCGATCCCACACATGCTTCGCTCGGCGAGTCTAAAGGGCGCGGCCGGGGAGGCGAAGGGCGGCTCCGTACAATGCGTCGGCGCATGGCCGCGACCGAAGTCTCGATCACCACCGAGGACCTGCCGGGGAGCCAGGTCGGCCTGACCATCGAGGTGCCCTCGGAGCGGGTGGACCGGGCCTACGAGCGGGTGCTGCAGCGCCTCAGCCAGAAGGTCCGGATCGAGGGCTTCCGGCCGGGGAAGGCGCCTCGGCCGCTGGTCGAAGCCCGCGTCGGGCCCGCCGCCCTGCGCGAGGAGGTGATCGAGGACCTGGTCCCGCCTCTCGTCACGGAGGCGCTGCGGGAGCGCAGCATCGAGGCCATCGACCGTCCCCACGTCGAGGTCCGGGAGCTCGAGCGGGGCCGGGCCGCGCGGCTCGTGGCCCGGGTCAGCATCTGGCCGGCGGTCGCTCTCCCGGACCTGGACGCCCTGCACGTGGAGCCCGCCACCACGCTCGTGGACGAGGACATGGTCGACGAGCGCCTCCGGAACCTGCGAGAGCGCCTGGCCGAGATTCAGCCGGTCGATCGAGCCGTGGCGGCCGGCGACCTCGTAGTCGGCGACCTGCGCCTCCTGGTGGATGGCGAGGAGGTGCCCTCGGAGGCGCGCCCGGCCCTGGAGATGGAGGTCCGGGAGGGGGTCCTCGTGCCGGAGCTGCGCGCGGTGTTGGTCGGGCGCTCGGTGGGCGACGTGGCCTCGGCCGAACTGGTGCTGCCTGAGGACCACGAGAACGAGAAGCTGCGGGGGCGCCCCGCGACCATCGAGGTCACGGTCCAGGGTGTGAAAGAGAAGCGGCTGCCCGAGCTGACCGACGAGATCGCCAGCCAGCTGAGCGAGGGCGCGCAGCAGACGCCGGCCGCGCTGCGCGAGGCGGTGCGCTCCGACCTGGAGGCCAATGCGACCCGGTTGGACGAGCTCAACTACGAGCAGCGCGTGCTCCGCGAGGTCGTCCAGGGCGCCGAGGTTGACGTGCCCGAGGCCCTGGTCGAACAGGAGCTGGATCAGCGCCGGGAGCAGATGGTGAAGCGCCTCCAGGAGCGCGGCCTGCGCTGGGAGCGCTTCCTCAGCTATCGGGGCCAGTCCGAGGCTGAGTGGCGGGCCTCGGAGGCGGATGACGCGAGGGACCGGGTAAAGGTCGACATCGTCCTTTCCGAGGTGGAGAAGAAGCTGGACGTGGTTCCCACCGCGGAGGAGGTGACCGAGCACATTCGCTCGGAAGTGACCCGCGACCCGACGCTCGAGGGCACCCCCGACGATGTGGACGCGCTGGCCCAAAACGAGATCGCCCGCCACTACTTCGGCCATCGCCTGACCCGGCTCCAGGTCCTCCGCGAGCTGGTGGCCCGGGCGTCCGGGGGCGCCTTGCCGGCGAAGGCCGAGGCCGGGGCGCCGGCTGAGGCGGGTGCGGAGGCGTCGACGACCCTCGAGGTGGAGGCCGGACCCCTCGATTCGGGCGAGGCGGACCGATGACGGATCGCTCCTACAATGGCGGAATGTCGGGAGATGTCCGCGGCCACCTGGTGCCGATGGTGGTGGAGAGCACCAACCGGGGGGAGCGGGCTTTCGACATCTACTCCCGGCTCCTGAAGGAACGGATCATCTTCCTCGGCACCCCGGTCGACGACCAGATCGCCAACCTGATCATCGCCCAGCTCCTCTTCCTGCAGTCTGAGGACCCGGAGAAGGACATCTCCGTGTACATCAACAGCCCCGGGGGCCAGGTCACTGCCGGCCTTGCCATCTACGACACGATGCAATACATCCGGCCGGCGGTCTCCACCATCTGCATCGGCATGGCCTATTCGATGGGCGCGGTCCTGCTGGCCGGGGGCTCGGCCGGGCGCCGCTACGCCCTGCCCCACGCCAACATCCTCATCCACCAGCCGTGGGGTGGGATGCAGGGCCAGGCCACAGACATCCAGATTCACGCGAAGGAGATCCTGCGCACGCGCGAGGTGCTGAACGGGATCCTGGCCCGGCACACGGGCCAGCCCATCGAGCGGGTGCAGCAGGACACGGAACGCGACTACTTTCTCACCGCCGAGCAGGCCAAGGAGTACGGGCTGATCGACGACATCATCGAGTCGCCGACCCAGATCACGGCGGTGGTGGCGGCCGGCAGGGAGCCGGCGGGCAAGGCTTGAAGGCAAGGCTTAAGACGCATGATCTTCCGCCGCAAGGCCAAGGCCCCCAAGGTCGTCCGCCACCGGCCGAAGTGCAGCTTTTGCGGGAAGGAAAGAGGCGAGAAGGGAGTTCAGCTGGTGGCGGGTTCAGGAGTCTTCATCTGCAGTGAATGTGTCCATGTTGCCGGCGAGATCCTCCGCGGCCACAATCCGCCGGCGCCGGCGGGCACCTGAGTTGTCCTCCGAGGCCGTAGCGTGAGCGAGCGCGACGACCGCCGCCGCTACACCCGCTGCTCCTTCTGCGGCAAGGGCCAAGACCAGGTGCGCAAGCTGGTCGCCGGGCCTGGCGTCTACATCTGTGACCTCTGCATCGACCTCTGCCAGGAGGTGCTGGAGGAGGACAACCGCTCAGGCACATCGAAGAAGACGAAGACCGGGTTCATCCCCAACCCCAAGACCATCTCGTCAGCCCTGGACCAGTACGTGATCGGCCAGGAGCACGCCAAGAAGGTGCTCGCGGTCCAGGTCTTCAACCACTACAAGCGCGTCTCCGCCTCGAAGATGGTGGGGGACGTCGAGCTCTCCAAGTCGAACGTCCTGCTGGTCGGGCCGACGGGCTGCGGCAAGACCTACTTGGCCCAGACCCTGGCCAAGATCCTGGACGTGCCCTTCGCCATCGCCGACGCCACCAGCCTGACCGAGGCCGGCTACGTGGGCGAGGACGTGGAGAACATCCTCCTCCGCCTGATCCAGGCGGCCGACTTCGATATCTCCCGCGCCGAGCGGGGGATCATCTACATCGACGAGATCGACAAGATCGCGCGCAAGTCCGACAACCCCTCGATCACCCGCGACGTCTCGGGCGAGGGCGTGCAGCAGGCGCTGCTGAAGATCCTGGAGGGGACCGTCGCCAACGTGCCTCCACAGGGCGGCCGCAAGCACCCGCACCAGGACTTCATCCAGATCAACACCACGAACATCCTCTTCGTCTGTGGCGGCGCCTTCGACGGCCTGGAGCGGATCATCGAGCAGCGGGTGGGCCGGCGGTCCATCGGTTTCGGCTCCCCCTCGACCAAGCTCGACAAGCGCGAGAAGGCAGAGATCCTCTCCCTCCTGCAGCCGGAGGACCTGCTCAAGTACGGCTTCATCCCCGAGTTCATCGGCCGGCTGCCGATCACCGTCACGTTGCACCCGCTGGACGAGTCCGACATCGTCCGCATCCTGACCGAGCCCAAGAACGCGCTGGTCAAGCAGTACCAGAAGTTCTTCAACATGGACAAGGTCGACCTGGTCTTCGAGAAGGGCTCGCTCGAAGCCATCGCGGAGAAGGCGGTCGGACGTGGCACCGGGGCGCGCGCCCTGAAGTCGATCATCGAAGAGGTGCTGCTGAACACGATGTTCGAGATCCCGAGCCGGCCCGACATCAAGCGCTGCATCATCCGCCCGGACATGATCCGGCAGCAGACCGAGCCGGACTACGAGTTCGTGGACGAGAGCGACAACCAGCGCATAGTCGGCGAGTCCGCCTGACGCCTTCGCTCCTGCGCAAGGAGTAACCAGCCGCGGCGCTGCACCTCGACCGAGCTCTTCGTCCACTCCGCCGCGACGTCTGAGCGCGCCTGAGCTCACTGCCGGCTACCTGGCGCGACTCGCCCCGAGCGATCCCTTGACTAATGCTATGTTCGCATATAATATGTACGCATAGTTCATTGACTCAAGGAGGAGTTGTCATGTACGAGTTCGAGCACAGCCTGGAGACGGCCGCTTCGCCGGCCGCTATCTACCGCCTCTACAGCGATGTCACCGCCTGGCCGCGCTGGGACGCGGGCGTGACTCAGGTCGAGCTGGACGGACCCTTCGCGCCAGGCGCGACCGGCATGCTGACCCCGGCGGGACAGGAAGCGCTGCCGTTCCGGATGCTGGAGGTGGTCGAAAACGAGGGCTTCGTCGACGAAACCGAGATCCCCGGCACCGCCAACCTGCGTTTCGAGCACCGCCTGGAGCCGCTGGCCGGCGGCGGCACTCGGATCACGCACCGGGTTGTGGTCACCGGTCCGGCCGCCGAGCAGATGGGGCCGATGGTCACCGCCGACGTGCCCGAGGCCATGGCCTCTCTCGCGAAGCACGCCCTTGCGCCGGAGCGTGCGAGCGGGTGACGGAGGGCGCGATCGGCTCGCCCTGGGAGAGTCCGGGCTTCCTGCTCTGGCACGCCACCCTGCGCTGGCAGCGCGCCACCGCGGCGGCCCTGCGGCCGTTCGGCCTCACGCACGTGCAGTTCGTCCTGCTCGCGAGCACCTGGTGGCTCGGCGAGCGGGGCGACGCGCCCAGTCAGCGCCAGCTGGCTCAGCACTGCGGCACCGACCCGATGATGACCTCGCAGGTCGTCCGCACGCTGGCCGGAAAGGGCCTTCTCAGCCGCGAGCCCGATCCCAGCGACTCCCGCATCCGTCGAATCCGCGTCAGCCCGGCCGGTGGCCGGCTGGCGCCCCAGGCCATCGCGGTCATCGAGGCCACCGACTGCGCTTACTTCGCTGGCGTGGAGGAACAGACGGTCCTGCGCCCGCTGCTGCAAACCCTGGCCGCGGCGCCCGATCCGGGAGCCTTGGTCCACTGACCGCCGCAACCGGGCAGCGCTAGAAGCCCGTGTCTCCGGCCCTTCTAGCCAGGATTTCGATGGCGCGCGTAGTAGCGCCGGAAACGGTTGCGGGTGCCGCAACCACCGCTGCGGCACCATCGGCGGTTGTGGCTCTTCGTCGTATCCAGGAAAAGGAACGAGCAGTCGGGGGCCGCACACTGTCTGACGAGTCGAATGTCCGCACGGCTCGCCAAGTCGACCGCGGAGCGCAGCACGCGCCGGAGTGGCGTGTTCAGGTCGAGGCCGGCCTCGCCGACCGCGGCCAGGCGCAAGTCGGGCCCGTCGGCGCTCACTAGAGGGGGTCCGAGCAGGTCGGCGAGCGCTCGATTGACGACTTTCAGCTCAGCCTGAGCGGCCGGCCTCCGCTCGATGACAGCGGCCAGCACCGAGTAGAGGGCTTCGCGTACCTGCGTCGAGCGCGCGAGCGCGGCGTCCCCGCCCTTACCCGCCAGCTTGGCCAGGCGCCCCGCCTCCGCCTCGTCGACCGCGCCCGCGTAGCGGCACCAGGCGACCAGGGCTGCATATGAGCTGAGGTGCTCCACGGGCCGCGCGTCCAGGCGGTCGTCGACGGTGTTGACGAAGTTCAGGGACAGGCTCCCGCCGATCAGGTCCGGGAAACTTTCTATTGCGCTATCCACGCCTTGCACGTTAGTATAGACCTAACGTGAAAAAGGTGGATAGCCCGTTAGGTAGCGCGCGATCGGAGTGGCTGGCCGGCGCCCGACGCATGGCTCCACTGGCCGTCGGCGACGCCCTCGAGGGCCTCACGTTCGGGCTGCTGGCCGCTGGTGTCGGCATCGGCGCGGGCACCGCGATCACGATGTCGTTCGTCGTCTTCTCGGGCAGCGCCCAGTTCGCCGCTGTGTCGACGCTCGCCACCGGCGGCTCGGTGTTCGGAGCCGTGCTGAGTGCGCTACTCCTCAACGCCCGCTACCTGGTCATGGGGGCGGATATCGCACCGAGCCTGGAGGGCGGCTGGCTCCGCCGGCTCCTCGAGTCGCAGCTGATCACCGACGCCGCGTGGGCCATCGGTAGGAGCCCCTCCCGGAGCCCCGCTCGAGTGGTCGGCGCCGGGGCCCTGTCGCGCCTGGCCTGGACGCTCGGCACCGCCGCCGGCGCCCTCGGCGCTCAGCACCTGGCAGTCGGTCCGGCTACGTTCGCCCGCCTGGGGCTGGATGCCGCCTATCCCGCTTTCTTCATGTACCTGCTGGTCCAGGTGATCAGGGAAGCGAGAGACGGGAGCCGGCGCCGGCGGGTGGTGGTCGCCCTCGCGGGGGGCGTCCTGGCCCTCGCCGTCACGCCGTTCGTCCCCACCGGGGTGCCGATCCTGGCGGCCTGCAGCATCGCTCTCATCGTGAGTTTCCGGCGATGACGGCAGCCTTCTGGCTGGTGCTGCTGCTCGGCGTCGGCTGCGGCGCCCTGCGGGCGATCGGTCCGCTCGCGCTCGGCGGCCGTAAGCTGCCTCGTCGCCTCGCCTTTGCCCTGGAGATGTTGGTCCCCGCGCTGCTGGCCGCATTCGTCGCGACGCAGACTCTTAGCGCCGGGCGACATCTCGTACTGGACGCGAAGGCTGGAGGCCTCGTGGTCGCCCTCCTGCTGTCGCTGTGGGGGCGCTCGCCGATCATCGTCCTGCTGGCAGCCGCCGGCACCGCTGCGGCGATCCGCGCCCTCGGATTCGCTATGTAGTATCGTTTTGTGTCCACATGGCACCGGCGAGGATCGGAGTGCGCGAGCTTCGCGAAGGTCTGTCACAGGCGTTGATGCGCGTGCGCTCCGGTGAGACCTTGGAGGTGACTGATCGGGGTCGGCCAATCGCGCGGATAGTGCCGCTGGCGCGCGCAGGGTCAGGCCTCGACGAGCTCATCGCTGCAGGTACGGTGCGCGCTCCGCGAGAGCTCGGACCCATCCCGACGGCGCTCGAGCTGCCCTCTCGCATGACCAGCGAAGAGGCGATCCGGATCTTACGTGAGGAGTAACCCACCGCCCGGGGCGCTGTACCTCGACTCGTCTGCGATCGTGAAGCTTGTCGTCCGCGAGCAGGTGACGCATGCTCTTCTGCACCATCTGGGACAGGCCGAGCTCCTGACCAGCGACGTGGCGACTGTCGAGGTGCCCAGGGCGGCCTTCCTGAAGACCGGGACGCTGGCAGTGATGTTCCAGGCAGAGTCCCTGCTGGGCCACTTCTATCTGATCGCCTCCGACGACCGACTTCGACGGACTGCAGCCCGCTTGCGCCCTCCCGAGCTGCGTAGCCTGGACGCGATCCACCTGGCGTCGGCGCTGCGTGTCCGGGACCGGATCGAAGCCGTCGTCGCTTACGACCGCAGGCTGGCCAGCGCCGCCCGCGAGGCTGACCTCGACGTTGTGACACCTGGGGCCTGAACCGGCGTCCGCTTAGCATTGAAGCGATGTCTGAGCTGTATCGGACCGACCCGCTCGCGGCCAACCGCCAGATGGTCGACGACTTCCGAGCCGCCCGGGACCGGGGCGAGCCCCTGAACCGGCCGATGCTGCTCCTGACCACCACCGGTGCCCGCTCGGGGGAGCCTCGGACCGCGCCGATGATGTACGTGCCGGACGGCGACCGGCTCCTGGTGATCGGGTCCAACATGGGCGCGGCCCAGGTTCCGGCCTGGGTCCACAACATCCGAGCTCGCACTGACGTGACAGTCGAGGTGCGGGCGGAGACGGCCCTGGCCTCGGCCCGCGAGGCGACCGGCGCCGAGCGGGACCAGCTCTTCGCGGATATCGCGGCGCAACATCCCTTCTTCCTCGACCACCAGGCGGGGATCTCCCGCCCCATTCCGGTCGTGGTCCTCACGCGGAGAGACGGCCAGAGCTTCGCTTTCCCACCCCAACCGTAGACTCACCGCATGCGGGAGCCGGAGGGGCGGGCAGCCGAGCGCGCTGCCCCGTGACCCTACCCGCCTAACATTCCAATTCCCCCATGAAGTCGCCCGGGCCGGCCCCCAACTCACGTTCGATGCCGACCGCGTACGAGCCGGCCACGATCGAGTCGGGCTGGGCCCGGCGTTGGGAGGAGGCGCAACTCTTCCGGGCCGACCCCGGCAGCCGGCGCCCGCACTACTCGATCGCGGTGCCACCGCCCAACGTGACCGGCGAGCTGCACCTGGGCACCGCCCTCAACGGCACGGTCCAGGACGCCTGGGCCCGCTACCGCCGGATGCGCGGCGACGAGGTGCTCTGGCTGCCCGGCTACGACCACGCCGCCATCGCCACCCAGAACGTTCTCGAGCGCCGCCTGGCCGACGAGGGCCGAACCAAGGAGGAGCTCGGCCGGGAGCGCTTCAACGACATGGTTGAGGCCTGGTACGAGAGCGTGGGGGCGACGATTATCGGCCAGTATCGCGAGCTCGGCGCCTCTCTGGACTTCTCGCGCCTCCGCTTCACCATGGACCCGGCCTATGTGCGGGCCGTCCGCACCGCTTTCGTGCACTACTACGAGAAGGGTTGGATGTACCGCGGGCTGCGAATCGTCAACTGGTGTCCGCACGACCTCTCCGCCATCTCCGACCTGGAGGTGGATTGGCAGGAGCAGGAGGACGCTCTGTACGAGATCGCCTACGACGTAGAGGGAGAGCCCGATCGCCGCCTGACCATCGCCACCACTCGTCCGGAGACGATGCTCGCCGACACGGGGGTGGCGGTCCACCCTGGAGATGAGCGCTATCGGGACCTCGTCGGGCGCTTTGCCCTGCTGCCGCTGGTCGGTCGGCGGCTGCCGATCGTGGCCGACGAGGCGGTGGACCGCAAGTTCGGCACCGGGGCCTTGAAGGTCACGCCCGGCCACGACCCCACCGACTGGGAGATCGGCGAGCGCCACGGCTTGGAGGCGATCAACGTCCTCCACCCGAACGCGAGACTCAACACGCCGGACCTGCCTCGCTACGACGGGCTCCCCGACCTCGAGGCCCGGGCGCGGGTGCTGGAGGACCTGCGCGCCGAGGGCCGGCTCCTGGCCACCCGGCCCTACGTCCACGACGTCGGGCACTGCGATCGGTGCGGGGCCGTGATCCAGCCGCTGCCCTCAGAGCAGTGGTTCCTGCGCATGCGCGAGCTGGCTCGGATGTGCGTCCAGGCCAGCGAGCGGGGCGAGGTGCGATGGCACGCGCCCCGCTACGAGCGCACCTATCTCGACTGGCTGGGCGGCATCCGCGACTGGTGCGTCAGCCGCCAGCTGTGGCTCGGCCACCCCATTCCCGTCTATTACTGCGCCAACGGCCACACATTCGCGTCGGTCGAAGAGCCTGCCGCCTGCCCGGACTGCGGGTCGGCCGAGCTGCGCCCGGATCCCGACGTCCTCGACACCTGGTTCAGCTCCGCTCTCTGGCCGATCGCCACGCTGGGCTGGCCGGACCACACCGCCGACCTCGAGGCCTTCTACCCGACCGCCTTGAACGTGACCGCGCGCGAGATCATCAACCTCTGGGTGACCAGGATGATCTTCAGCGGCCTGGAATTCATGGGCCGGGTGCCGTTCTCGGACGTGGCCATCACCTGCGTGGTGCAGACCGCCGACGGCCGGCGGATGAGCAAGTCCAAGGGCAACGTGGTCGATCCGCGGGAGATGATCGGGCGCTACGGCGCCGACGCTCTGCGCGCGTGGGCGGCCAGCGCGGCGATGTCCAGCCAGGACGTGCGCTTCGACGAGAGCCGGATCGAGGGCTTCCGGCGCTTTGCCAACAAGCTCTGGAACGCGACCCGGCTGGTCCTGAACGGCCTCGGCGAGGACCCGGTCGCCGACTCGCCTCAGCCCGACGTCCGGCTGGGCCTGGCCGACCGCTGGATTCTTTCGCGGCTGCAGACGGTCGTGGCCCAGGCCACGGCGGGCATCGAGGAATATGCCTTCCAGGTCGGTCTGGGCGCGCTCTACGACTTCGCCTGGCACGACTTCTGCGACTGGTACCTGGAGGCCGCCAAGCCCCGCTTCCGGGACGCGGACCCGGCCGCGCGCGCCGTGGCGCTGCACGTGCTGGAAGTTCTCTTCCGCCTCCTCCACCCGTACATGCCGTTCGTGACCGAGGATCTCTGGCACCGCCTGCCGGGCGAGCGCACCTATCTCGTCCGATCCGCCTGGCCGGACCCCGACGCGCGTTTCGCCAACCCGGAGGCCGAGGAGCGCGTGCGCGGGCTGCGGCAGGAGGTGGAGGAGCTGCGCCACCGGCGCATCGCGGGCCAGGCTCGCGGCGGCGCCTACCAGGCCGGCCCCGGCCTCGACCTCGACGCGGCCGAGCTGGTGGCCAGCTGGGCGCGGCTGCGGCTCGTGCCCGAGGTGGCGGGGGGCGACCCGACCCAGCTCGGGCGCGTGGCCTGGGATCGAGCCCAGCCGCACACGGCGGTGCCGGTCGCCGGCCAGCTGCGGCGGCTGCGGGAGGAGCTGGCGCGGGCCGAGGCCAAGCTCGCCAACGAGCAGTTCGTGACCCGGGCCGCGCCGGAGGCGGTGGCGAAGGAGAGGCGCAAGGCGACCGAGTTGCGGGAGGCGATCGAGCGGCTCGGCGCCCCGGCTGCTTAGCCTCGGTCCGGCGCTGCGCGAGCGCGAAGAACCACCCCTCCCAACCCTCCCCGCCAGGGGGACGGCTTCGCTGACCGGGGTGGCCCCGATACCCTCCAGCAGATGACCGTCGTGTCGCGGCCCTGATGCCGCCGAGCCTCATGCTTCTGCCACCGGCCCTGCTGCTGCTCGGAACCACCTTCTCCTGGCTGCTGAGCCGGCTGTCCGTCCCCGGGGGGGCGGCGGTGGGGGCGGCGGCGGCGTGGCTGGCCCTCGGGGCGGCGCTGGCCGTGTGGGCCGCAGCCCGCCGCGTACCCCTGGAGATGGGTGTCGGCTGGCAGCCGGCCGGGGTACCCGGCGGGGCGCGGCTTGACGACCTGACGTTCGCCTTCGAACTCCTGCTGCTGCTGCCGCACGCCCTGCTCGCCACGCTGCAGCGGCGTTCCGCGCCGGACGCGGCACTGGCCGGCCTGGTGGCTGGTGCAGGCGCGATCACGGTGGTCTCCGATCGCCTGCTCCTGGCCGCGGTGGGCCTGGCCGCGTGCGCCGCCGTCGTCGCGGCCGGTCTCCACCGCGAACCGGACGAAGCGCGGCCGGGCGGTTTCGCCAGGATCTGGCTGCCCCTGGTTGGCGCCGGCTTCCTGGCCCTCTGGGGGGCGCTGGCCGTTCTCCTGGCCGGCGGCACCACGAGCTATGGCGCCGCGCCGGTGACGGCGCTGCGGGCCCCGGCCTTCCTGCTCCTGGCCGCGGCCGCCCTGCTGGCCGCCGGCCTGGTGCCCGGGTTGGCCTGGACCGCCGCCCTACGCACC
>JALYZG010000098.1 GCA_030948965.1 Candidatus Dormiibacterota bacterium
GGCCGGCGGCGGACGCCACCCCGGCTCGGGCGCCCGGCGTGCGGGGGCGGCGGCGGCGGGGCGGCGGTGGCTGGCTCGGCCTGCCGGTCCGCGTAGCGCCAGTCGCCCACCTCCAGGAGGTGCTCCAGGTCGAGGTCCTGCAGGCGCGGCGCGCCCTGGCCCAGGAGCCGCTGCCAGCGGGAGCGATCCTCGGGACAGACGAAGGTCAGGGCCCAGCCCCGGCCGCCGTTGCGGGCGGTGCGGCCCACGCGGTGGGTCAGCCAGTCCGGGCTGTCGGGAAGCTCGTAGTTGACCACCAGGGTGACCTGGCTGACGTCGAGGCCGCGGGCAGCGACATTGGTCGCCACCAGGACCTGGCTCTTGCCGTCGCGGAAGGCGGCCATGGTCCGGTCGCGCGCGGTCTGGCCCATGTTGCCCTGCAGCTCGGCGCAGTTCACACCGGCGTGGCGTAGGTCCCGGGCCAGCTGGTGCACGCCGTGCTTGGTGCGCCCGAACACGATGGCTGAACCGTCGAGCCGGTGCATCAGGGCGGCCAGAGTGCTCAGCTTGCGCGTGCGCTCGACCCTGACGAGGCCGTGCTCGAGCAGTGAATCCTCCGGCGCCTCGACCCGCACCCGCACCGGATCGTGGAGGTGGCGGCCGATGATGCGCTCGACCCAGCTCGGCATCGTGGCCGAGGCCAGAGCCATCTGGGGCTCATAGGTCATGCCCAGGATCCGCTCCACATCGGGGGCGAAGCCGGCGTCCAGCATCTCGTCCGCTTCGTCCAGGACCAGGTACTCGACACGGCTGAGGGTGAGGAGGTGCCGCCCGACCATGTCCAGGATGCGGCCCGGGGTGCCGACGACGACGTCCACCCCGCGTTTCAGGGCCTGGGTCTGAGTGGCGTAGCCGATGCCGCCGTACAGCAGGGCCGCGCGCACGCCGTGGTCGAGGTCCTCGAGGACCTCCGAGACCTGCAGAGCCAGCTCCCGTGTAGGGGTGACGATCAGCGCTCGCGGGCCGGCGCCGGGGGCGCCGATCCCCTCGACCAGCGGGACGAGGAAAGCCAGGGTCTTACCCGAGCCGGTCGGGGCCGCGATGACCACGTCGCGGCCGTCCAACAGGGCCGGAATGGCCTCAGCCTGGACGGGGACGGGTTCGGTGATGCCGGTGGCGGCGAGCGCCGCCAGGGTGCGCGAGCTAACGCCCGCGTCTTCAAATGAATTCAAGACACGCTCCAGAAAGTCGGCCCCTCTCTTACGTTTCCACTGCGATTCGTCAGGACACCGTTTCAACGACGGGGAGAGAGGACCCGAGAGCGCATCTGGCCGACCTGAGGTCTGCCTGAGTGCGATTGTACCCGATCGTACCGACCGTCAAAACGGGGCTCAGTAGGCGCGGGCGAAAGCGACGCGCCTTGTGGCCGGGCGGCCACACACCAGGCACTCCCCCGAAACCTCGGCCGAGGGGTCGAAATTGCGTGTGGTGACGCCGCCCGTTTCGGCCTTGACCTGAGCCTCGCACTCGGCCGACTCGCACCAGGGCGCCCACACAAACCCCGTCCCAGCGCGGAAATGCTCGACCAGCTCGGCCAGCGTTCGGACCTCGTAGGTGTTCGCGGTTCGGAAGTCAAGGGCGCGCTGGAAGAGCGCGGCCTGGAAGGCCTCCAGTTCCTCTTTGAGCCGGACGGCCAGTCCCGTCACCGGCACGGCCCGCTTGGCCCGCTGCAGCCTGTCGACCAGCGTCACCTGGCCCGCCTCGACGTCGCGGGGGCCTACGTCGAGGCGCAGGGGCACACCCTTCATCTCCCAATGCGCCCACTTGGCCCCGGGGCGGTCCTCGGACCAGTCCACCCGCAGCCGCACGCCGGCGGCGACCACGTCCGCGCGCCAGCCTTCGATCGCGTTCGCCACCTGCTCCCGGCCGGCCGCGTCCCGGAAGATCGGCACCACCACCACCTGGACGGGGGCGACGCGCGGGGGCAGGATCAGGCCGCTGTCGTCGCCGTGGGCCATGACCATGCCCCCGATCAGCCGGGTGGAGGTGCCCCAGGACGTCGAGTGGCAG
>JALYZG010000092.1 GCA_030948965.1 Candidatus Dormiibacterota bacterium
GGAGTCGACAAGGTGAAGCTGGACGGGCCGACCCTGTCCGACATCTATCTGGGCAAGGTCAAAAAGTGGAACGACCCCGAGATCACGGCTCAGAACTCGGGCGCGAACCTGCCGGGGACGGCAATCACCGTCGTCCACCGGTCGGACGGTTCCGGCACCTCGTACGCGTTCACCGACTATCTGAGCAAGGTCAGCCCCGACTGGAAGACCAAGGTTGGCGTCGGCAAAGCGGTGCAGTGGCCGGCAGGCGTGGGCGGCAACGGCAACGCCGGCGTGGGCCAGCTGGTCAAGACCACCGACGGCGCCATCGGGTACGTCGAGCTGGCCTACGTGATCCAGTCCAAGCTGCAGATGGCCTACCTCAAGAACACGGCGGGCAAGTACCTCCAGGCCACCCAGGCCGGCGCCACCGCTGCCGCCGCGGGGGCCCCAAACGTCGGCGCGACCAACTTCTCCATCACCGACCAGCCCGGTGACGCCGCCTACCCGATCGCGACGTTCAGTTGGGTCGTGCTCAAGGTCACCCAGGCGGACGCGACCAAGGGCAAGGCGGTCGTCAACCTCTGGAAGTGGTTTGTCACCGACGGCCAGCAGTATGGCAAGGACCTGCAATATGGGGCGCTCCCAGGCCCGGTCCAGAGCCTGGCCTTGAAGCAGCTGAAGACGGTGCAGAGCGGCGGCAAGCCGATCCTCACCGGCTGAGCCGCACGCAGCAAGTAGGACTACCTCTCTCCCGACCTGCGGGACCCCGGTGAGGCCGCGCCCTCTCCCGGGGTCCCTGCTTTCTTGCGTCCCCGGACGAGTAGGTTTGCTACTTCATGCTCCAGACCTGGCAGGCCCTGCTCCTCGGCCTCCTGCAGGGCGCCACCGAGCTCTTCCCGGTGTCGTCACTGGGCCACGCGGTCCTCTTGCCGACGCTTCTGCACTGGAATTACCGGCAGGACGACCCGACGTTCGTGCCCTTCCTCACCCTTCTCCACCTGGGCACGGCGGGGGCGCTGATCATCCTGTTCTTCAAGGACTGGGTGCGCATCGTCCGCGGCTTCATCCGCGCCGCCGTGCGGGGTCGAATCCAGGACCAGGACGAGCGGCTGGCCATGCTCCTGCTGGTCGGCACCGTGCCGGCGGGGGCCGTCGGGCTGGTGCTGCAGGAGCCGCTCAAGCGGCTCTTCGCCACTCCCCGCGCAGCCGCCGCTTTTCTGATCGTCAACGGCGCGATCCTGCTCGGCGCTGAGCTCTTGCGCCGCCGTGCCGAACGCCGGGGCGCGGCGCGCGAAGAGCAGGAGCGTCAGTTCAAGGAGGCCTCCGAGATCAGCTTCGCCGCCGCCGCTTTCACCGGCCTGGCCCAGAGCTTGGCCCTGCTGCCCGGCATCTCGCGCTCGGGCGTGACCATGTGCGGGGGCCTGGTCGCCGGCCTCCGGCACGAGGCGGCGGCCCGCTTCTCCTTTCTGCTCGCCACCCCGATCATCCTTGCCGCCGGGGTCCTCGAGGTGCCGCAGCTCTTCACCTCTCACTCACCGCTCGGCACCTATGCCCTGGCCGCGGTCCTGGCCGGGGTGGCCGCCTATGTCAGCGCCCGCTTCCTCATCCGCTACTTCCGCTCGGGCCGCCTCGATCCGTACGGCTGGTACTGCCTGGCAGCGGGGGCCGTGAGCCTCGTGTTGCTACGCTGAGCAGCGATGTCAGCCACTTCGGCGCCGGCCCTCCTCTTCGTCGCGGCGGCAGCTCTATGCGTCGTCCTGGCCGTGCTCTACTGGTTCCGCGTCCTCACGTTTTCGGTCACCAATGTGGCCGACGCCCACTACACCAAACACACGATCCTGTTCGCCATCCTCGCCGTGGCCTGTCTGATCGCCGCCAACTTCGCCCGGCCCAAGCCGGCCTGACGGCAGCGACCCTCCTTGGCCGCCGCTTTACCCGGTGTTAACGGATTGATGGCTAGGCTGCTGGGCAGGTGAGCGCTAAGGCGACCGCGGCAACGGCCGCTCCCACCGAGAGTCGCGAGCCGGCGCCCGGAGCGGCTCGCTACCTCAACCGCGAACTCTCACTGCTGCAGTACGCGGAGCGCGTGCTGGCCCGAGCCGAGAACACGGCGCTGCCGGTACTGGAGCGAGTCCTGTTCCTGCACTTCTTCGCCATCGCCCTGGACGACTTCTTCCAGATCCGAGTGGCGGGCCTGAAGGAGCAGCTGGACGCCGCTCCCGCCCTGGCCTCGCCGGACGGCCTTCGCCCGGACGAACAGCTGCGGGAGATCCGCGTCCGCGTCGGGATCCTGGTCGAGCGGCAGACGCAGCTCTGGCGCGACGAGCTGATGCCCGGCCTGGCTGCCGCCGGGATCCGGGTGGTGGACGCGAGCGGCCTGCCCGAGGAGGACCTGGAGTGGCTGTCGGCGGACTTCCGGCGCCGCGTCTTCCCGGTGCTGACGCCGCTGGCAGTCGACCCCTCGCACCCGTTCCCCTACATCTCCCACTTCTCGCTCAACCTGGCCGTCATGGTTCGCGACCCCCTGCGCCGCGAGCAGCGCTTTGCCCGGCTCAAGGTGCCACCGCTGCTGCCACGGTTCGTGGCTCTGCCCGATGGCGCCCGCTTCGTGCCGCTGGAACAGGTCATCGCGGCCAACCTGCAACTCCTCTTCCCCGGCATGGAGGTCCTCGGCCACAGCGTTTTCCGGGTAACGCGGGACAACGACCTAGACGTCCGCGACTCCGAAGCCGACGACCTGCTGGTAACCATCCAAACCGAGCTCCTGCGACAGCGGCGGCGGGCGCGCTCGGTGCGGCTGGAGGTGACGCCGGACATGTCAGACGAGAACCGCCACTGGCTGACTGACGAGCTGGAGCTGCAGCCGGACGACGTCTACGAGATCGAGGGCCTGCTGGACCTCGGCTCGACGGACTTCTTCTGCGACCTGGAGCGGCCCGAGCTGAAGCTCCGGCGCTACGTCCAGGAGACACCGGCGCGCCTGGCCGGGGTTGACTCCGGCACCCCCGACATCTTCGCGGTGCTGCGTGAGGGCGACCTCCTCGTTCACCACCCATACGAGTCGTTCGCGACCACGGTGGTGGCCTTCATCCAGCAAGCGGCTGCGGACCCCAGCGTGCTGGCGATCAAGCAGACCCTCTACCGCACGTCCGAGTCGAGCCCGATCGCAGTCGCCCTCACCCGCGCCGCTGAGGAGGGCAAGCAGGTCGTGGCGATGGTCGAGCTCAAGGCGCGCGGCGACGAGCAGGCCAATATCGACTGGGCCCGAAAGCTGGAGGAGTCGGGCGTGCACGTCGTCTACGGGCTGGTCGGGTTCAAGACCCACGCCAAGCTGATGCTGGTCGTCCGCAGCGAGGTGGACGGCATCCGACGCTACTGTCACGTCGGCACCGGCAACTACAACCCGAACACGGCCCGGGCCTATGAGGACCTGGGGCTGATGACCTGCGACGATGAGATCGGCGCCGACGTGAGCGAGACATTCAACTTCCTCACCGGCTACAGCCGTCAACGCCGCTTCCGCAAGCTGCTGGTCGCACCCGTCAGCCTGCGCCCCGGGTTGACGCAGCTGATCAAGGAGGAGGCCGACCAGCCCGACGGCCGGATCGTATTCAAGATCAACAACCTCACCGACCAGGGCATCATCGACGCGCTCCTCGACGCGGCCGCGAGAGGCGCGGAGATCGATCTCATCGTCCGCGGCATGTGCTGCCTCCGCCCGGGCGTCGAGGGGCTGTCGGAGCGGATCCGGGTGCGCTCCCTGGTCGGCCACTTCCTCCAGCACTCGCGCATCTTCAGTTTCGGCAGTGAGAGCCGGGGCACCCGCTACTTCATTGGCTCCGCCGACATGATGGACCGCAACCTCGACCGCCGGGTGGAGGCCGTCGCGCCCGTGCTCGACCCTGAGTTGAAGAGCGAGTTGGCTGACATCCTGGACGTGGAGTTGCGCGACGACACCCTGGCCTGGGAGCTGCTGTCCGACGGGAGTTGGCGGCGCGTGCCCAAGGGCGACGGCGTGGACACGCACGAGCACTTCATGCGCCTCGCGCACGAACGCGCGCAGGTCGTCGCCGCCGGGCTTGGCTGAGGCCACCGGCGTTCCTCGGGAGCGCGAGGTCAAGCTTCAGGCGGCACCTGGTTTCCACGTCCCCCAGCTGAGCGGCCTGGCCCCGGAGGTGGAGCCGGGGGCAGGCTCCGAAGAGCGGCTCGAGACGACCTATTGGGACACGCACGACCTGCGCCTGGCGCGCTGGGGCGTGAGCCTCCGCCACCGGGGCGCCCAGGGCTGGACCCTGAAGCTGCCCGGCCGGGTGGCCGGCCCGCTCCTCGAACGCCCCGAGCTGCTCTTCGCCGGCACTGCGCGAACGGTGCCGGCGCCGGCGCAGCAGGTCCTGCGGGCCTACGTGCGCGGCTCTCAGCTGGAACCCGTGGCCCGGCTCTCCACCTGGCGCCGGCGCGTGCCCCTGCTCGGCCCCGGTGGCCGGCAGGTGGCTGAGGTGGTCGACGACGAGGTCTCGGTGCTGGACGGGCGCCGGGTCGCGGCCCGCTTCCGGGAGGTCGAGGTCGAGCTTCAGGACGGCGGCGACCACGTCCTGGAACCGCTCCTGGCGCGGCTCCGCGCGGCCGGCGCGGGTGCGCCCGATCCGACGCCCAAGCACGTCCGGGCGCTCGGCCCGAGCGCGGTCGGCCCGCCTGAGGTGGCCGATACGCCGTTGTCAGCTGTGCCGAGGGCGGGGGAGGTGGTGACCAATGCGCTGGCTGCCGCCGTCGGCTTGATCCTGCGCCACGATCCCGGGATCCGCCTGGGCGGTGATCCCGAGGACGTCCACCAGGCACGCGTCGGCACCCGCCGTCTGCGCTCCCACCTGCGCACCTTCCGCCCGCTTCTGAATGGCGAGTGGGCCGACGCGCTGCGCGACGAGCTCGGCTGGCTGGCCGATGAGCTGGGCCGCGTGCGTGACCAGGAGGTGCTGACCGAGCGCCTCCAGGGCCACGTCCTGCGACTGCCGGAGGTGGACCGGCGCAGTGCCCGAGCGGTCGTGGCCCGGCTCGAGGCGGAGGCTATCGTGGGGCGCGCCGAGCTGCTGGCCGGCCTCGCCTCGCAGCGTTACGTGGACCTCCTGGAACGGCTGGTGGCGGCGGCCAACCGCCCCGTTCTGGATGAGACCGCGGCCCTGCCCGCGTCCGACCTCCTGCCCCGACTCGTGCGCCGTCCCTGGCGAGGTCTCCGCCGCGCTGTCCGCTCCCTGTCGGCTGAACCCGAGGACGTGGACCTCCACCGGTGCCGAATCTTCGCCAAGCGCGTGCGCTACGCGGCGGAGGCGGTCGCTCCGGCTGTCGGGCCCGAGGCCCAAAAGTTCGCGGCGGCGGCGGCCGCCCTTCAGGGCGTGCTCGGCGACCACCAGGACGCAGCCGGGGCCGAGGTCTGGCTTCGGGCCCATGCCGGCGTGGGCCGCCGGGCCTTTGCCGCGGGTGCCATGGCCGCCCTGGAGATGGGCGCCGCCGAGGCCGCCCGCGCGCGCTGGCGGAAGTCCTGGCGACGACTCGACAAGCGCGCTCTCCGAAGCTGGATCCCGGCGTGAGCCGCCAGCTCGCGGGCCTCGTGCGGGCGGCGGGCGGGGTGGTGTGCCGGCCGGGGCCGGCGGGACTGACCGAGATCGCACTGGTCCATCGCCCGAGCCAGGACGACTGGACTCTGCCCAAGGGCAAGATCGAAGCCGACGAGACGGGCGAGCAGGCGGCCGTCCGCGAGGTCGAGGAGGAGACAGGACTCCTGTGCCAGATCGTCCGGCCCATGGGTTGCACCGCCTATGTGGACAGGCGGGGTCGCGACAAGGTGGTCTGCTATTGGGTCATGCGTCCTCACTCCGGGTATTTCCTGCCCAATGCCGAGGTCGACATGCTGCGCTGGTTGACGGTGGACGAGGCGCTGGAGATGCTGACTTATCGCGGCGACCGCGCCCTGCTGGCCAGCCAGGACCTGCCCTGACGATCCTGTAAGAACCATTCCGACGGCCCTAACCTGGGGCCGAATGTTCGCCATCATCCGGCACGCCGACGCCGGCGACCGCGAGGCTTGGACCGGGGATGACCGGCTGCGTCCCCTGAGCCGGCGGGGGCACCGCCAGGTCCGGCGCCTGGTCGCGGAGCTGTCGGGCTGGCCACTGGAGCGCGTCCTCTCCAGCCCATACCGGCGGTGTGTGCAGACAGTCGAGCCACTGGCCGTGCCGCGGGGGTTGGCGGTGGAGCCGGCGGCAGCCCTCGCCGAAGGCGCGGACCTCGACGACACCCTGACCTTGCTCCGGCGCCTGGGCGGGTGGACGGCGGCTCTCAGCACCCACGGCGACGTGGTCCTGAACCTCTGCCAGTACCTGGTCGGTCTGCGTTTGATCAGTCAGGCCGACGTCGCCGGCCAGAAGGGAAGCGTCTGGGTCCTGGAGGAAAGCGGCGGGGATCTGACCGCGGCCCACTACCTGCCGATTCGGTAGACGATCGGCTGCCCAGTCTCAGGCGCCATGATTGCCGGGTCATGAATGAGAGGCTGGGCCATCTCTGAGGTTGCGCCCACTGCCGTGACCACGGAGCTGCTGCGACACAGGCTGGAGGCTCTGTCACTGCCGCAGAAGGTGCGGCTGCTCACCGGCGCCGACTTCTGGTCCCTGTATCCGGAGCCGGCCGCCGGCCTGGAGCGGCTGGTCGTGTCCGACGGCCCTGCAGGGGTGCGGGGCGAGGCGTGGGACGAGCGTGACCCGTCAGCCAATGTGCCCTCGCCGACGGCGCTGGCCGCGAGCTGGGACGAGGCGCGGGTCGAGCGCCTCGGCCGTCTGCTGGCCGGCGAGTGCCATCGCAAGGGTGTGCACGTGCTGCTCGCGCCGACGGTGAACCTTCACCGCACGCCGTATGGCGGCCGCCACTTCGAGTGCCTGAGCGAGGACCGCCTGCTGACCGGCCGAATCGGGGCGGCATACATCCGCGGCGTTCAGGGCGGCGGCGTCGGGGCCACGGTCAAGCACTTTGTCGCCAACGACTCCGAAACCGAGCGGTTCACACTCGACGCCCGCATCGACGAGCGCGCGCTGCGCGAGCTCTACCTCGCCCCGTTCGAGCACATCGTGAAGAGCGCACAGCCGTGGGCGGCGATGGCCGCATACAACGGGGTCAACGGCGCCACCATGACCGAGAACCCGATGCTGGCCGAGGTCCTGAAGGCGGAATGGGGCTTCGACGGTGTCGTCATGAGCGACTGGTACGCGGCCCGGACCACAGTGCCCGCCGCTCGGGCGGGGCTGGACCTGGTCATGCCCGGGCCGGCAGGGCCCTGGTCTGGGGCGCTGGTCGCAGCCGTCCAGAGCGGAGAGGTGGCAGAGGCGGCGGTGGACGCCAAGGTGTTGCGCCTGCTCCGCCTGGCGGCCCGGGTGGGAGTGCTGGACGGCGTGGCGCGGGCTGCGCCGAAGGTCGAACCGTACGCTCCGGCCGCCATCGCCGCTGAGCTGAGAGCGTGCGCGGCCGCCGGCTTCGTGCTCCTGCACAACGAGCCGGTCGCGGGCGAAGCGCTCCTGCCGCTGGCGGCACCTGGGCTCCTCCGCGTCGCTGTGCTGGGTCCGAACGCCGAGCACGGACGGACCCTGGGCGGCGGTAGCGCCACCGTCTTCCCGCCCTACACGGTTTCGCCGCTGGCCGGCCTCGCGGCTGCTCTCGGCCCCGGCGTCGAGCTGACGCACTCGCCCGGCGTGCGCGTGGGCACGCGCCTACCCGTCGCCGAACCGGCCATGCTGCGGCTGCCGGACGGCTCCGCGGAGGGGGTGGAGGTGCGTTTCCTCGCCCCGGACGGGTCCGTCCTCGGTTCCGAGCTGCGGCGCGCCGCCGCGTTGAGATGGCTCGGGCCGCGGATCGGGCCCGTCGCCGCCGCCGACGTGGCCACGGCCCAGATGCGGACGAGACTCCGCGCGGGCGACGCCGGCGAACACCGTGTGGGATGCTCCGGCGTCGGCCACTACCAGCTATCGATCGCCGGCCGGGTTGTGATCGACGAGCAGATGGAGCTGGACCCGGCGAAGGACCCGGTGGAGGCGATGATGGCGCCGCCGCAGCGCTCGGTGCCGGTCAGCCTGAGCGCCGGCGATGAGGTGGAGCTGGTGCTGAGCTACCGCCTGCGCTCGGCCGGCACCAGCGCCTTTGGGGTCGAGGCCACCAGCATCCAGCTCAACGTGGAGACGCCGCACGGCCCCGACGCCGAGGAGATCGAGCGAGCCGCAGCGCTGGCTCGCGACGCGGACGTCGCCGTCGTCGTGGTCGGCACCAGCGAAGAGGTGGAGTCGGAGGGCATCGACCGCACGACGCTGGCGCTGCCCGGCCTCCAGGACGAGCTCGTGCGCTGGGTGGCGGCTGCGAATCCGCGCACGGTCGTGGTCGTGAACTCGGGCGCACCGGTGCTGATGCCCTGGGCCGCCGATGTGCCCGCTGTGCTGCTCACCTGGTTCCCGGGGCAGGAGTTCGGCCACGCGCTCGCTGACGTGCTGCTCGGGATCGTCGAGCCAGGCGGCAGGCTGCCAACCACCTGGCCGGCCGGCGACGTGGAAAGCCTGCCCTCGACTCGGCCGGTGCACGGTGTCCTCGACTACTCGGAGTCGATCCACATCGGCCACCGGCGCTTCTTGCGCGACGGCGTAGAGCCCGCCTACTGGTTCGGTCACGGCCTCGGCTACACGACGTGGGACTACCTGGACGCGGACGTCGTACGAGCGGACGACGCGGGCACGTGTGCCGTCCGGGTGCGGCTGCGCAACACCGGCCCCCGGGCGGGGCGCGAGGTGGTCCAGGTCTACGCCTCGCGGCCGCGAAGCGGGGTCGAGCGGCCGGTGCGCTGGCTGGTCGGCTTCGCCGCCGCCATGGCCGAGGCGGGCGCTGAGGCGGTAGTGACAGTTCGGCTCGAGCGCCGCCAGTTCGAGCACTGGGACGCATCCGGTGGGCGGTGGGTGCTGGAGGGCGGCGCCTTCGATCTGGCGGTCGGGCGCTCCGTCGCCGACCTGCCACTGAACCTCAGCCTCGAGCCCGCCTAGAGGACGGCCTCCGCCAGCAGGTCGAGCTGCTCGATGGAGGCGATGGTGGGAGAGAGATAGAGCTCGTCGGTGCCGGCCTCTTCGAAGCCGCGCATGACCTCGCGCAGCGCTTCGCGGTCTCGCGCGACGCTGGGCCAGATGGCGTCCGCGAACGGGCCGTAATAGTCGGCCAGGTAGTCTCGACCCTTCTCGGAGTTCCCGCCCAGCGCGAAGTAGTGAAGGCCACGGAACTCGGGCTCGCCCCTCCGCCCTGCCGCGGCCCAGGCGGCGCCGACCTTCTCGAACATCGGCGCCGCGCGCTGCGGACCGCCGCCGCCGGCAGTCCAGCCGATCCCCCAGCGCACCGCCCTCTGCACGGCCGCCGCCGCGCCGCCGCCGATCAGGATCGGGACCGACTCCCCATTGACAGGGCGGGGGCTGACCGGCTTCGGGCTGCCGGGCACGGTCTCGCCGCGCCAGGCGGCGTGCATGATCTCAAGGGCCCTGTCCCAGCGCCGGCCGCGGTCATGGATGTCGAGACCGGTGGCCTCGAAGTCGTCCGGGCGTCCGCCCACACCGACGCCGAGCACGAAACGGCCACCCGAGAGTTGGTCCAGCGCGGCCGCCTGCTTGGCCAGGATGACGGGCTCGCGGGTGGGTCCGAGAAGAACGCCAGTCGTCAGCCCGATGCGCTCTGTGGCCCCGGCCACGGCGGCCAGGGCGACGAGCTCCTCGTATGTCGGATAGGCCACGCGGCCGATCGTGGAGAGGCCGGAGAAGCCCAGCCGCTCGGCCCGGCGCGCCCAGTCGAGCAGAAGCGCTCCGGTGGCGTAAGGGATCGAGTTGGGGAGGCCGACGCCGATTCTCAAGCCGGCACCTTGGGCAGCTCGGCGACCGCAGTGTCGATGCGCGCCTGGTCCAGCTCCACGTCCACCAGGGCGCCCGCGAAGTAGGCGTCGTACGCGGACATGTCGAAGTGGCCGATGCCGCACATACCGACCAGGATCACCCTTGAGTCGCCGGCCTCGCGGGCCGCGGCCGCCTCCTCTGCCACCGCCTTCAGGGCGTGTGAGGGCTCTGGGGCGGGGAGGAAGCCCTCGGCGCGAGCGAAGCGCACCGCCTCGGCGAAGCAGGCGTTCTGGGAGTAGGCGCGCGGTTCCACGACGCCTTGCTTGACCAGGGCGCAGAGCGAGGGGGAGGCGCCGTGGTAGCGGAGCCCGCCCGCGTGGATGGGATCGGGCACGAAGTTGTGGCCAAGCGTGTGCATCTTCACGACCGGCCCGACGCCCACGGTGTCGGCAAGGTCGTAGCCGTAGATGCCGCGGGTCAGGGTCGGGCAAGCGGCGGGTTCGGCCGCGATGAAGCGTGTCCTGGGCTGGGCGCCGCCGAGGCGGTCGGCGACGAACGGATAGGCCAGGCCGCCGAAGTTGGAGCCTCCGCCGACGCAGCCGATGACGACGTCAGGGTATTCCCCGGCGATCTCCATCTGCTTGCGCGCCTCCTGCCCGATCACGGTCTGGTGGAGGAGAACGTGGTTGACCACCGAACCGAGCGAATACTTGGAATCCTCGCGCGTGGCCGCGTCCTCGACGGCCTCGGAGATGGCGATGCCCAGCGAGCCCGGCGACTCTGGGTCGCTGGCAAGGATGGATCGTCCCGAGTTGGTGCGATCGGTGGGCGAGGCGAAGACGGTGGCGCCCCACGTCTCCATGAGCGCCCGCCGGTACGGCTTCTGCTCGTACGAGACGCGGACCATGTAGACGGTCACCTCGAGGTCGAAGAAGGTGCCCGCGAAGGCCAGGGCGGAGCCCCACTGGCCGGCGCCTGTCTCCGTGGTGAGGCGCTTCACGCCCTCCTGGGCGTTGTAGTAAGCCTGCGGCACCGCGGTGTTGGGCTTGTGGGACCCGGCCGGGGAGACGCCCTCGAACTTGTAATAGATGTGCGCGGGAGTGTCGAGCGCCTTCTCCAGCCGGTCCGCGCGATAGAGAGGGGTCGGACGCCAGATGCGGTAGATCTCGCGCACCTGGTCCGGGATCTCGATCCAGCGTTCGCCCGAGACCTCCTGGGCGATGATCGCCTGGGGGAAGATCGGGGCAAGGTCCGCCGGGCTGAGCGGCTGCAGGGTGCCCGCGTGCAGATACGGCGCGGGCGGCTCGGGGAGGTCCGCGAGCAGGTTGTACCAGTGATCCGGCAGATCGCGCTCGTCGAGCAGGACTTTTTTCATCACCGGCTCCTTGGGGCCATTACCGACGGCGGGAGCGCCTAGCGTATCGCCGCCAGCCATCCGGCCGGGGTCGCATTGTCCGTGTCATGTCCGCCTGCGGGGCGCAGGCTCCTGGGCATGAAGCGAATCACACCGGGAGCCAATACCAATCATGCCTAGCGCGAGCTTTCGCACCGAGCTGCCCACGATGCAGGCGGCGAGCCGGCACGTGTACGAGGTCAATGCCCAGATCCAGTCCCAGCTGTCCAACCTGCTGGCCCGGCTGGACCCCTTGATGGGGACCTGGCAGGGGTCGGCGGCGACGAGCTTCCAGGTGCTGAAGCAGCGCTGGCACGAGGATGCGACCAAGCTCAACTTGGCGCTGCGCGGGATCGGGGACGGGCTGGTGCAGAGCCACGGCAACTACCAGAGGTCGGAGGAGACCAACCAGCAGGGCTTCAGCAGCATCAGCAGCCGTCTGGGCTGAGGGGGAGGAAGAAATGAGCGACGGGCACATCCTGGTCACGTTCGGCTCGGTGGCGGAGGCGGCAGCGGACACCGACAGCATCGCGGGCCAGATCGGGCAGCAGCTGGGCGACCTGAAGGCGTACCTGCAGCCGATGATCGGGACCTGGTCGGGCCAGGCGTCGGGCGACTACCAGGCCCTGCAGTCGAAGTGGGATACGGGCGCGGCGGACCTGAACCTGGTGCTGCGGCAGATTGCCACGGCGCTGCGCACGGCGGGCGAGAACTACGTCTCGGCCGAGAACGCCAACAGCTCCATCTGGGGCTGAGGGCTTGCCCGGGGGTGTCCTCGCCGTGCTGGGAGCTGAGCCTGATGGCGGTCGTACTTGACGGGCCGGTTCGAAGTCCAGCCTGAGGCGCTGAGCGCGGCGGCGGCGCCGCTGACGGAGCTGGCGGTTCGGCTGGGGTTGGAGGCGACAAGGGGGGAGTTGGCTCTGAGCGCGGCCGCCAGTGCCGGTGCGGATGCCGGCCTGGCGGCCAGCCTGGCCAACGCTGAGCAGGCGCTGGCGGAGGCGGTGGCGGCGGCCGCATCAGTGCTGACGGGTGTCGCCGCCGGGCTGGAGGCGACTGGCGCTGCCTACCGCGGGGCGGAGTCGGCCTCGAGGGCAGGCTTTCAGCCGTGAGCCTGGGCTTGGGCGCCGGACCAGCGCTTTCGGGCGGCGATCCCGCCGGCCTTCGGGCGCAAGCAGCCAGGCTGGAGCAGGCGGCCGCGGCAGTGGCAGGGCTCGCTGTCGACTTCGGCGTCGAGTCGCGCGGGGTCAGAGACCGGGCGGCCTGGAGCGGGGAGGCGGCCGAACGCTACAGCGCCAGAGTGGGGGCGATCAGCGCCCGCTTGGAGCAGCTGGCGCCGCCGCTGCGGGGGACAGCCGCCGCGTTGCGCGCCTATGCCTCGGGGCTGGAAGAGGCGCAGACAGCGGCCAGAGCGGCCGAGGCGGCGGCGCAGGCGGCGACCCAACTGCCGCCGATCGCCCAGCAGGCGGGCCTGCAGCTGGCCCAGGACATGTCGGGTCAAGCGGTGTCTGTGGCCGCCGGCGCCGCCGCCGCGGCTGCTACCCAGATCGGCCGGGCGGTGGCGGAGATGCCTCGCTTCCTGGATCTGGCGCCGACGGTCTCATCCGCGGGCAGCGGCAGCCAGCGTCCCGATCGCCGTCTGGATGCCGACCCCTGCCACCAGGGTGGCTGGATCAACCCCGGCTGCCAGCCCCGAGGCCGGTATCAGCCCAGCCTTGAAGCGGAGGCGGCCTACGCCATCGCCGGTCGCGTCGTCAGCGCCGAGAGGCTCGCCGACTCCATGAACCTCCTCGGCAACCTGGCCGCCAGCACCGGCGATCCGGAGGCGACGATCAACGCCATCGAGGCCAGCGCCGCCAGCCGGGCCGAAGAGGTCGCGGCTGCCGCTGAAGAAGCGGGGTTGGTTGCACGAACCGAGGCCCAAGTCTTGGCCGAGAAGCTGAGCCTCGATGAAGCTCGGGCAGGAGCCGGGCGACGTATCATGCAGGGGAGGATCAACGATTCGCAATACCCAGAGGACGTATGGGCAAAAATGCAGCATGTCCACCAGCACCTTGACGGAACCCGGACCGTCATCCACTACTGGGAGAACTTGCTCACGGGAGTGCGTAAAGGGTTCAAGTTTCTGTGAACTGCGAACGGCTGCAAGCCGCTGCATTTAAGACAGTGCTGGGATTAACCCCTCCGGAAGAGCTCCCCGGAACTGCGGCGGCTGCTCTCGGGGATGGCTGCGACTCGCCCTCGCTGCGGGCGTTGGCAGGACTGGCGGACGGGGAGATTGAGGAGGTGAACTCGCTGTTCGAGATGGCGCTCGCCGAGGTGGAGCTGTCCCTCCCGACTGCCCGTGAGGCTGCAATGGCTTTGGCGCGTGACATCGCGAGCAAGGTGCTAGAAGGGGTTACTACTCCGTATCGGGGCGCAAAGCAAATCTGGGAGATCTCAATGCGCCTTCCCGACGAACACCTCCCACAGCTCGACACATTCATTTATGGCGCAAGCGAGTGGGAAGAGCGGCCCGCGGACCGCAACCTGTTCGCTGAGGGAATCGTTGTGGCGGCTCACGAGCTGGTGGATACCTGAACTAGGATCGCGACACCAAGGACTTCGCTGAGATGCTGCGATGTTGCCAGCGGATCACGAGAGGAACGGCAGTTCACGGCAAATTCGGAACCGGTAGCACGACGGACGCTGTCTGTTGTCAAGATCGCTGACGTAGTTCCGCAGCTTCGAGTCCGTTAAGAACGGCCTCGCGAAGCTGGCGCCTCCAAACCCTATCGCGGCAGCCGCGCACTCCCGGCCGACAACCTGAGCAGCATGCAAATGGCCGATACATTGGATCAACCGGAATCCCGGCGCGGCGCCAGCAGCATTTGCATGCGGCCGAGGGTATGCTGCAGGACCTGATCGCAGCTCTTAGTGGGGTGTAGCACTAGCGTGACAGAGGCGAGAGAGGAGCAAGAGCGGCTCGTGCACCAATTGGTCTCAGCGGTCCCAGAGTTCGCTTCTGTGCTGAAGGAAAGTGTTGACTTCAACGAGGAACTGTTGCCCCATGTGCTATTTGGTGACCTCACGCGTTGGGTGATCGATCTATATCGCAAATCTCATGGGCACGCCGACACCGAGAAACAACGAACTGAGATCCTGGACCGCACTCTTTGCTTCTTGGAGACAAGGTTCCGCGACTCTGAAGACACTGCCGCCCAAGATCTGATTGCGGTGTCCTTTTTGGAAAATCTACATCAAGCGGGATCGGACTATCAAGGCATCAAGGAGCGGCTAGGACCGGCTTTACAGATTTGGCTGACTCGCTTGGAGTGACCCCGGTGCTCTACAATAGCCATCAAGGCCGCCCTTTGTTGTACGTTCTGGTCGCAGCTAGGGTGGCCTCGTGTGCGTCTTTCTGTTGTTTAGTGAGCTGATGTCATGGCTGAGACGATTGCCGAGGTGATCAGACGAGGGGATCGCCTTGACAGAAAACCCAGCCTCGGAGACGTCTGCTGGTTCAGGGACACGGACTTGGGAAGGGCGCGAGGGCAGGCACTGTTGGACAATCCAGACCCCAATCGAACGTGGATATTTGATCTGTCGAGACGATCCGGGCTCGACCAGCAATAGGCCGCGACGCTGAGCGCCCACCGCCGCGTTAGCTATGCGAGCAGCCCGGGCAAGCCGCTCCGCAGCTCGGCGAAGGTGCTGGCCGGCACGTAGCGCCCGGCGCCCCGCCGCGCCAGCTCCCGCCCGCCATGAACCGCCTCGACTGAGGCGCTCGTGCCGAGGACATGCAGACGGTCGATCCCGCCCAGCGCCGCCAACGGATCAGCACCGGCTGTGGCCAGGCAGTCGCTCATCAGGATCACCACCCGCTCCCGGG
>JALYZG010000117.1 GCA_030948965.1 Candidatus Dormiibacterota bacterium
CGTCTCCTGCAGCGCAGAGCCCCAGGAGTCCAGCTTCTGTCTGGCCTCCGCTTCCTTGCCCTTCTGGTCCAGCATCCGGCGTAGCTCTTGGATGGACGCCTCCGCCTCCTCCAGGCGGGCCCGAAGCGTGTCGTAGCGTCGCTTCAGCTCGTCGTAGCGGTGGCGCGGTACAAGGCCCATGAGCGCCCACACCTGCTCGATCGGTTGCAGCTCCTCCGATCCGCGCGCCGCACCCGCCCGCTTCAGGAGGGCCGCCAACTGGTCTCGGGTCAGGCCGGCGGCGAGTGGCAGCATCGCCTCCACCACCCCTCGTGAGGCCTCCATCGTCCGAACGAGCCCGGCCCAGGTGTCGGCGAGCCGGGGGTCCTCGTTGCTCACTTCAAAGAATCTAGTGCGCCGGCCCGGCGCCTGAGTGAGCATGGCGTTCGGTGAAGCGTTCGCGCGAGGCGTGGATCTCCGCCTCTGCGGCATCGCGATCGGCCCAGCCCAGCGTCTCTGTCACCTTGTCCGGTTCAAGGTCCTTGTAGATGTCGAAGAAGTGGTGGATCTCACGCTTCATGTACTCGGGGACCTCGTGGATGTCGCGCCACGCCATGCGCAGGTCCCACTCCGGCACCGCCAGCAGCTTGGCGTCGCGGCCGTGCTCGTCCGACATCCAGAAGATGCCGATCGGCCGGCACCACATGTGACAGCCGGGGAAGGTGGGCTCGTCGACGATGACCAGGACGTCGAGGGGGTCCCCGTCCTCGGCCAGCGTCTGCGGCAGGAAGCCGTAGTCCGCGGGATAGCGGGTGGCGGTGAAGAGCTCGCGATCGAGCCAGATCGCGCCCGTGTCGTGGTCGGCCTCGTACTTGTTGCGACTCCCCTTGGGCACCTCGACCACGACCTCGACCTTCATCCCGCTTTCCCTCGGTATTGAATAAGAGCGCAGTTCACCGCGGGGCGCCGGCTCGTGCCAACCCAAGCACAGGCCCGGCGCGGGTGTCAAGCCAAGTCGCCTGCAGCAGCCGCGCTCCGCCAACGGGCGCAGCGTTCGCAACGCGCTCGACCGGGCTCGACTGCGGCACGCGCTACGGCTCAGCGAGGCCGGCCGCCGAGGCCAGGTTCTCACCAAAGGCGACCTGGTCACCATCGACGGCGACGACGTGCGCGGCAGCCGCGTCTTCTCGCTCCCTGGCGACCGCCCGGGAATGTGACAGGCGTCAGCCGGCGCGGCGCCGAATCGCCCTCAGAGCTGCCGTAGCAGATGGGCCTACGATCGGCTTGTCACGGCGATCCCTCAGAGGGAGCCTCGCACTCGGGTGTCCTATGTGCTCCGCCGTGCCGTGTTCCCAGGATGTGGGGCGGGCCTTCACGAGCAGGTAAACCGTGAGGCCGGCGATCAGCAGCGCCCCGTACAGCGCCAGACTGGCCAGCCAGGTCATGGCGGGCCGGCCGCCGTAGAAGCTGTCACGGACGACATCTATCTGGCCCTGTGCCTCCACCAGGACATATCCGGTGAGGAGCACGGCCAGCTCTGGAGGCCGCACCCTGACCCGGGGCCAGCAGTAAGCGATCGCCACGAGCAGCGGCGTGAAGTTCCAGAGTGAGTTCCCGGGGGCGATCACCACGCCGAGGCAGAGCAACAGTGCGAACCCGGCGTCCCATGGGTTGCCGCGCCGCCATCCGATCACACCCACCGCCAGCAGGCCGAAAAGAGCGCACACGACCAGCATGGGGCCGGTCACTGCCAGCCCTGGCAGCGGTGGCCGGGTCCACTGAGAGGCCAGGCTGAGGCGGCTGAAGAAGCCATTCAGTGACTGGTTGGTCCAGAAGGTGTCGGGCTGGAGCATTCGGCCCACGGTGCCCTCGTAGCGCCACTGATGTCGGCTGAGGTTCGGAACCACTATCAGCAGCAGGGAGGCCGTGAGCGCCCCGAGCAGAGGCCGAAAGGCACGCCGACCCTGCGCGCCGAAGGCGGCCAACGCAACAGCCGGATAGAGCTTGATCGCAGAGGCGACCGCAAGCGCGCCCGGTCGGACGATGCGATGGAAGGCGAGCGCCAGCAGCGACAGCACTATCAGGTTCACCTGACCGAAATAGAGGGAGCCGTTGACGGGCGCGAACAGACCCGCGCCGGTGGCCAGCAGGAGCAGCTCCCAGGTCGATGCTCGACTGAGCGGCTCGAGCAGCAGGTACATGGCGACCCCGAACGCCGCCAGGCTGGCCGCGGTGAAAAGGATCGCAGCGGTTCGCGGGGGGAGAAGCGCTAGCGGGCGGAGCAATTCGGCCAGGAGCAGCGGATACGAATAGCCCACGGCGCCCACCGTCGAGTGCACGCCGGCCACTCGCAGCACATGGTTGACGAGGTTGATGTCGTAGGGATCGCCGCCTCGGCCCAGAATCCGCGCGGCGGCCCAATACGTGTAGAAATCGTTGAAGAGGCCGGCCGGGCGCCGGGTGGAACCGGCCGTCTTCAGGAGATCCGCGAATGCCACCACGCAGGCCCAGGCGCTGGCGAGGGCGACCCTACGGCGCGCGCTCCAAGACAGCCGGGCGGCCGGGCCCTCAGGCCCCTGGATGCGGGAGGTCAGCGAACGGTCATCCGGATCCACCGGGCGCAGGCGACGGAGTAGAGGCCGAGAGCGATGAACCCGACCGCCAGCGCGCCCAGTAGCCAATGCCCGAAGGGTTTCCCGGCCAGGGTTGCGAGCGCATCGCCAAAGCCGTGCGCCTGCCCCGGATCCTGAGTGAGTGCCGCCAGGAGGACGAACCAGCCCAGGAGGCCGTAGATCACGCCCCGCGCCACGTAGCCCAACCGGCCCAGGATCATCGCCCCCTTCCGCTCGGTCGCGCCCATCCGCTGCCGTTCGAGGTCCTTCTCGAAGCTGGCCTTCGCAGCGATGACGAACTGGCCGATCGCAACCCCGATCGCCACAACCCCACCGATCGCAACGATAGCCCGGCCGCCGGGGAAATCGAAGGTCTTGGAGACCAGCGATGGAGTTCCGCCGCCGCCCTGCGACTTCCCGGCCAGCAGGCCAACGGTGAACACCAGGAGCGCGAGGTTCGCGATCCCGGCCCCGACGTAACCCAGGCGCTTGACCAGACCCTTGGGGGCGGAGCCGCGGTGGAGCGGATCAAAGGCGGCGGAGACGAAGCACCAGAGCGCGAACCCCGCCAGGCCGACGACGACAAGGACGAGGAACGGACCCCCAAGCGGGGTTTGGGCGATTGTCGAGATGCCACCCTTGGAGCTGGTCGTCTGGCCGCCCACGCCCACCGCCGACTCCAGGGCCAGTACGCCGATGATGACGTAGATCAAGCCTCGAACCACATAGCCGAGGCGCATGAGGCCGGCGACCCAGGGGTTCTCCACCGCCTGCTTGGCCTGCTCGTTGGCCTGCCCTGCGGTTGCTTCGGCGCGGCCCTTGGTCTCAGAGATGCCCATCGGTTCACAAACCAGCATGACACCGCCGCGGGTCTTCGGGGCAGTCGAGAGGTGGATCCCCCGGGCGAATGCACATCTCGATCGCAGTTGAGTCGTTCATCCGCCAGCGATCGCACCTTAATTCGCGACCCAGCACGGAGGTTATGGGCAGGCCCGTCATCGCCTCTTCTAGGTCGCGGAGATCACCCTCGCCGCGCAAGAGTCGGACCAGCGCGCTGGAGTCGCCTGAGCCGGCCGTCTCGTTCAAGGACCGACTATCCTGGCGGCTCCTGTCCCAAAGCTCCTCCAAGAGCGTTGCGAGCCGCACCGGTTCGCACGTACCTCCGCGTTAGCAAGGCCTAAATGCGTCGACCCAGCGGAGGAGTGAGCAACATCCGCGTCTTCGGCTCGGGCCGAGGCCTCCCTGACCAGCGATGCTGACCGAGCGCGGTCGTGCGGCTTTCTGGTGACGAGCTGGTGCAATGGGCGACCCTACGCGGACCTCAGAGTCTCACCGAGTCTGCTGTCAGGCTCTCGGCCGAGCTACAGGACCGCCATCCCGACATTCCCTGGAAAGACATCGCCGGCGTCCGCAACGTCGTGACGCACGCGTAACTCGGACAACGCAATTTCGCCCTTGTCTGGGATTGCATCGAGTGGGACCTGGCTGATCTCGTTTCGGTCGCCGATGCCGAGCTCCGCCGCTGGTGGCAAGAGTGGAGCGCATACGGGGCATGGCGGGTGTTATCGGTCGGAGCGTGGCCAACGCGGCGGTGCGCGGATCACGGTCTTGCCTCGATGTGGTGCGTCATGGCGAAGTTCAGATCGAGCCTCAGCCGCCGTGGCGGTGAAAGC
>JALYZG010000144.1 GCA_030948965.1 Candidatus Dormiibacterota bacterium
GCGATCCGTCTCTACCTCAGCATTCACAACGCGGATCCCAAGCCCTTCGTCTGGGTCAAGACGGCCGACCAGATCCTCGCCAGCCTTCGCCGATTTTGCGAACGAACTTCGCTTCCAGGACACTAGCCGGTCGCGGGCACCCGGCCGGCCGTCTCGCGGCGGACCAAACTGAGCGCCAGCACCGGGCAGGCCGCGACCGCCCGGCCGGCGTGATCGGCCAGCGCCTCCGGCAACGCTCCGGGCGCGACGATCGGAAAGCCCCAGTCGTCGAGCCGGATCCACTCGGGCAACAGCTCCGCGCAGAGGCCGTGGCCATCGCAGCGGATGCGGTCGACGCGCAGGGTGTCGGGACGCTCCCTCACGCCGCCGGTCAAGCCGCCAGCCTGCGGCCGGGCTGCAAGCGCTGGTCGATCTCGTCCTCGAAGACCTCGAGCGCGGACTGCAGGAAGCCCGAGGCTCCGTCCGGGTGGCGGCAGGCCCCGCGCCCTCGAACCTCGCCGGACCAGCGCCGCAGCCGCTCCAGGTCGGCCGGGGCCGCGCCGCCGGCCGCAACTCGCCCGACCAGGTCCGCCAGGGCTCGCAGGCCGAAGAAGCACGGACCGCACTGCGCGGCGCTCTGGCCGGCCAGGTAATCCATCACCGCGGCCGTCTGCTCGAGGCCGGACGCGCCCGCGGGCAAGACCAGGGCCACGCCGCAGCCCAGCGAACGGCCGGAGGACTTGAGGCGGTCGGCGTCGAGACGCAAGTTCGGCGCCTCGTGACCTGGCACCCACGCCCCGAAGTAGCCGCCGAGGAGGACAGCTCGCGGCGCGCCGGCCCCGCTCCCTGCGATCGCCAGCAGCTCGCCGACCGGCGTGCCGAGCTCAATCTCATAGACGCCCGGCGACCCGACGGCGCCAGCCAGGGTCACGAGCCCAGTGCCCGCCGCGCCCTCGCGCCCGGCGCCCCGGAACCAGTCGTCGCCGAAACGCGCGATCAGGGCCGCGTGGGCCAGGCTCTCTACGTTCTGGACCAGCGTCCGCCGCCCGGCCACCCCGCGCTCGAACGGCCGTGGTGGGACCGCTGTCGGCAGGGCCACGCCGGCGTTGACGAAGTGCACGGCGGCGCTCTCCTCCCCAGATAGGTAGCGCGGCGGGGCGGCGACCACTCGCGCGCGGGCGCGCTCGTTCGGCGGCCGCTCTGCGAGCGCGCGAGCCATGGCCGACCGGGCGCCCCCCAAGTCCGCGCCGACGTAGAGGACGACCTCGGTGGCGCCCACCGCCTCGGCGGCGAGGAACGCGCCATCCAGCACCAGGTGTGGCCGCGCCGCCATGAGGGTGCGGTCCTTGGCGCTCAGCGGCTCGCCTTCCGCGCCGTTGGCCAGGACGACGGCGGCTCCATGCGCTCGTGAGGCCACCGACCGCCACTTCGCCCCCAGCGGAAAGGACGCCCCGCCGCGGCCGCGGAGCCCGCTTCGCTCGAGACAGGGGATCAGGTCGGCGCCAGCCGCCGGCCGCGTCCCGAGCCGCCGCACGTGGTCGGCGTAGCCCTCGCTCCCCAGACTCAGCTCTGGGCCGGACAGCAGGCGCGCTCCGATCACGGCCGCACGGTCCCCCGAGCCAGACGCTCGGCCCGGGCGCGGGAAGCCCCGAGCGGGTTGGGAGTGCGCGCCAGCCGGATCGCGAGGGCCACGCCAACGGCGCCGACGCAGAGCAGGTCGAGGGCCAGCATCCAAGCGGCGTGGGAGTCGGTTCCGGTGCCCAGGCCGTGGACGACCGCCACCGGCCAGGAGGCATAGGCGAGCCAGTGGATCGCGCGCCAGGCGCCGCGGCCGACGAATCCCCTGAGGAGGCTCGTCAGCACGATCGCCAGCATCAGGTCGGAGGCGACGGCACCAAGCCCGAGCCAGAGCGTTCGATACGGGGAGACGAACGGGACGAAACCGACCAGCCAGCCGAGGCTCGTGTACGGATCGACGACCGCCGTGACCACGTGGAGGGCAAGGAAGATCAGGCTGGCCAGAGCCAGGTTGCGGTGCAGCCCGGCGGTCAGAAACCGGGGCCAGGCTCGGCCCTCCACGCGCAACACGGTAAGCAGGCCGAGGATCACCACGGCGCTGAGGAGCACGAGCGTGACCGCACCTGCACCGCGGGTCGCGTACCAGAGGACGGTGGTGTTCACGAGTGTCCTGTTCAGGAACCGCCGGACACGGCGTGCGTCGATCCCGACGACGAGGCTGAGCTGGTCGGGGTCGAGGTGGCTGCCTGCGGCGTCGGAGTGCTGGTAGTGGGGCTGGAGGAGGTCGCGCCGGAGGTGGCCGCCCCGCTGCTGCTGGAAGAGGTCGTGGTGGACGTGGCCGCCGAGGTGCCGGCCGCGGCCGAGGCGACGGTCGCGCTGGTGCCAGGGATGGTGTAGGCGGCGATGGTCAGGCGACGCAGCCGGCCCAGGGCCCGGTCCCTGGCGGTTGCCATCTGGGAGCGTTCCTCGTGTGACATGACCCCAGGCTGCCCGCCTCCGCTCCGGTGCGACTGGGTATGACCTTAGAGGTTGCTGGGTCTCTTCACCGGCGCTGCCCGGCCTTCAGACCAGGCCCCTCCGTGCCAACCCCAGCTCGTCGTTCACGGTGAGCAGAGGCGCTCCAGCTGGTCCCAGAACCCCGGGTAGGAGATGTCCACGCTCTCCGCCCCCTCGATCTCCGTCTCGCCGGCCGCCAGCAGGCCGGCGACAGCCAGCGCCATCGCCACGCGGTGGTCGCCCGCGCAGTCCACCCGGGCGCCCTCCAGTCGGGCGGGGCCGGAGATCTGCCAGCCGTCGGCCAGCTCCTGGACCTGGGCTCCCATCGCCCGCAGGCCGCGGGCCATGGTAGCGATGCGATCCGACTCCTTGACCCGTAGCTCGGCGGCGCCGGTCACGCGCGAGATGCCGGGGACCACGGCCGCGGCCACAGCCAGCACCGGCAGCTCGTCGATCAGCCCCGCGACCTCCGCGCCCCCGATCTCGAACGGCCGCAGCCCGGCCGCGGTGCCCGCCTCCAGGTCGGCGACCGGCTCGTCGCCCGCCAGGTGCTCGCGGCCCCTCTCCACCCGGCCCCCGAGCCGCGCCAGCGCTTCCAGGGCGGCGGTGCGGGTGGGATTGACGCCCACCTCGACGACCTTCACCCGAGCCCGCGGGTGAAGAGTGGCGGCGACCAGCCAGAAGGCGGCCGCGGAGAGGTCGCCCGGAACCTGCAGGTCCAGCGGACGCAGCGGCGCCGCCGGGCCGTCGAGGGCCACCTCCAGTCCCTGGCTGCGAACGGCCGCGCCCATGGCCCGCAGCATCCGCTCGGTGTGGTCGCGGGAGCGGGCCGCCTCCCGCACGCGGGTGGTGCCCGTGGCCTGGAGACCCGCCATCAGGAGCGCCGACTTGACCTGCGCGCTCGCCACCGGGCTCACGTGCTCGATGCCCCGCAGCGTTTCGGAGCCACCGCCCACCCGGAGCGGGGACGTGGCGGCGTGGGCGCCCATCCGCCGCAGGGGCTCCACCACGCGTTCCATCGGCCGCCGCGCGAGGGAGGGGTCACCGACCAGCTCGACCTCGAATGGCAGCCCGGCGAGCAGACCGGCCAGGAGCCGCATGGTGGTGCCCGAGTTGGCGCAGTCGAGGGCCGCGGCCGGCGGCCGCAAGCCGGTAAAGCCGTGGCCGGCGACGCTGTCGCCCTCGATCCCCACCCCCAGGGCCCGCAGGCAGGAGGCCGTGGCGGCCACATCGGCGCCCGCGGAGAGGCCACTGACGGTCGCTCGGCCCGAGGCCACCGCGTTCAGCATCAGCGCCCGGTGGGAGATGGACTTGTCGCCCGGCAGGCGCACCTCGCCCCGGAGGCGCCGCGGCGACCTAACCCGCGCCAGCATCCTCCGCCCAGCGATCCCGCGCCTGCCGCGCCTCCTCCAGCAGCTCCTGGAGCCTGGGGTCGCCCGTCTCCAGATGGCGCCGGAACCGATGCAGCTGAGCCTCGACCGCCGCCAGGGAGGCGGTGATCGCCGAGCGGTTGGTGCTCGCGATCGCGCCGTAGAGCCCTGGGTCGCCGGCGGCCAACCGGCTCATGTCGCGGAACCCGCTGCCCGCGACCCGGCGCATATCCGCCCAGCCCGGGTCCCCGGCCAGCGCCAGCACGTAGGCGGCCGAGAGCAGGAAGGCGGCGTGGCTGACCCCGGCCACGGCCAGGTCGTGGCGCTCGGCGTCCATCACGACCGGCACCGAACCCACCGCCCTCACCAGTTCCGTCACGCGGGGCTCATCGCGGGTCAGCACCCAGGGCGCGCCTCGAAAGATGGCCGGGTCCGCGGCCCCGATGCCGGAGCGCTCGCGCCCGCACATGGGATGTCCGCCGACCAGGTCCACCCCGGCGGCGGCGGCCCAGCCCATGACCTTCTGCTTCGTGCTGGCGAGGTCGGTGACGACACCCGTGAAGCCGGCCAGGCCGGCCAGCAGCTCGGGCAGGGCAGCTATAGGTGCGGCCAGGACGAGCACGTCGACCTCCTCCGCCCCGCCCGCCGGGGCCAGGCCCAGCTCCCGCGCCCGAGCCAGGGTCGAGGAATCGGGATCGGTGCCTCGGATCTCGAGGTCGGGCCGGGCGGCGCGCAGCGCCAGGCCCAGGGACGCCCCCATCAGCCCCAGCCCCACGATGCCCACCCGCACTAGAGGTGCGGCCGGAAAACCGGCGGAGAGATTCGGTGGCCAGGACCGGGGTCCCCGCGAAATCGCAGATTTCGTGGGGTGGTAGATGCGTCAGCTGCAAGGAGGTACGCCCCTTCCCTTCGGGCGGGGTCCCCTTCAGCACCGGAGTGAGCGTATTGGACATACGCGCAGCGAGGAGCGCAGCTCCGGGGTCCCCGCGAAATCGCAGATTTCGTGGGGTGGGAGGAGCCGACGCGGCAGATGGCGTGCATGGACGCCGAAGATCCCGTCGGGCTTGTCGGCCGCACCTCTAGGGCTATGGTGCCAGCCTCAGTCGAGGTCGAACGCCGCGCAGATCGCCGCAGTCAACATCTCCTCCTGCGCGGGCAGCAGATGGCCGATCCGGCGGCGAAGGGCTCTGGTCGGGATGGTGACGATGTTGTCGCAGCTGACCACGGACGATGCCGCGAGGCCGTTGGCAGGGCCGACCTGAACCTCGGTCGACAGACCGCGCACAGTGGTCGTGATCGGCGCGACGGTCACGCGCGACATGTGCGGCCGCACGGCCTCCCTCGTCAGGATGAGGACCGGCCGCACCTTGTCCAGCTCCGCCGCGAAGATCGGGCGCACCGCTAGTCGAGATCGATCGGCATGCCAACGACGTGCTCGGCGAGGGCATCCAGGTCCGGGTCCGCGCCGGACTGGGCCAGGATCTCCGCATCGCGGGCCGCGATCTTTCGCCGGCGTTCGCGTTCGACCGCTCGCGTCACCGCGGCCGCCCTCGAAGTCGCCTGTCCGTCCCTGACCAGCCCGTCGATGAACGCCACCAGGTCGTCGGGCAGCCGGACGGCGATCTGCTTGCTCATACCAGTATGGTACCGACTTGGGATGCAAGCGCCGCGAGCGCCGCAGGGGAGGGTCCGCGGCCGGGCGCTGGCGCCTCGACGCGCCGGCCGCATGCGGGTTCACCACGCCGGCGCTGGCGCCTCTGCGGCCGGTGGCCCTTCACCCAGTCTTAATCCTCACCAACGCGGTGCCCGGAATCAAGGGCACGGTCGGTAAAGACACCGTGACGGATGCCCAGACTGGCCAGGCCACAGACCCCGGAGGGGGCGTCGGGCCAGGCGTCGATCCGCCAGCCGCAGCACCTTTCAAACGCCCGGCAGAGGTCGATCCGCCCGCAGCAGCACCTTACTCCGCGGCGGTGGCGCGCGGCGCCAGCGCCACCCGCAGCCGCGCCAGGTCCAGCATCAGGCCCTCGAAGGCGGCGAAATCCAGCGACTGGGCGCCGTCGCTGAGCGCCTCGTCCGGCCGCGGATGGACCTCGACGATCACGCCGTGGGCCCCGGCCGCGACCGCGGCCAGGGACATGGGCCGGACGAGCGACCAGCGCCCCGAGCCCTGGCTCGGGTCCACCACCACCGGCAGGTGCGACAGCTCCCGCGCCAGCGGCACCGCGTTCAGGTCGAGGGTGAACCGCGTGGCCGTCTCGAAGGTGCGGATGCCGCGCTCGCAGAGCACGACGTCACGGTTGCCCTGGCTGAGAATGTACTCGGCCGCGAGCAGCCACTCCTCCACGGTCGCGGACATGCCGCGCTTGAGCAGGACGGGCTTGCCGGAGCGGCCGACCTCCTGCAGCAGCGCGTAGTTCTGGCTGTTGCGGGTTCCGACCTGGAGCATGTCCACGTAGCGCACGAGCATGTCCACGTCAGCCGGCGTCACCACTTCGCTCACGACCCGCAGCCCGGTGGCCTCGCGGGCCGCCGCCAGCATGCGCAGGCCCGCCTCGCCCAGGCCCTGGAAGCTGTACGGCGAGGTGCGGGGCTTGAAGGCACCCCCGCGCAGGATGCGGGCCCCGTGCGCGGCCACGAAGCGCGCCGTCTCCAGCAGCATCTCCTCGCCCTCGACCGAGCAGGGACCGGCCATGACCACCACCTCGTCCCCGCCCACCGGCACGTCCCCCACGAGGACCACGCTGCCCCGCGGCTGGAACTCGCGGCTGGCGAGCTTGAAGGGCTTGGTGATGGGAACGATCTCCTGGATGCCGGGCAGGTGGGAAAAGGCCTCGCGGTAGGCGTAGGCGTTGCCGCCGATGACGCCGATGACCGCGCGGTCCTCACCGCGGGAAACCTCGGGCCGGAGCCCGATCTCCGCCACCCGCGCGACCACCGCCGCGATCTGTGCCTCCCCGGCCTGGTGGGACATGACGATGATCACCGGCCGGGCGCCCTCACCAGCCCGCCAGCTCCGCGCGGGTGCGCTCGAGGTCGGCCTTGATGGCCTCCGCCCCGCGCAGGTAGGCGTGGCGCATGGCCCGCTGCGGACGATCCGTGTTGTGGAGGATCAGGATCCGCACGCAGCGGGCGACGCCCCGCGGGTTCGGCGCCGGCACGTCCATGTCCACGCCGCAGAGCAGGGGCACGTCCAGCCAGCCCAGGCGCCGCGCGGCCAGGGCCGGGAATTCGGCGTCGAGGTCGCGCGTGGTCGTGAAATAGCAGAAGGCGATCTCGTCCGGGTCGATGTCGTTGAGCCGCACGAGCTCAACCAGCAGCTCGTGGGTCGCGGCCACTATCTCCTCCGCGCCGTTGGCGGCGGCGGTCGTGGCCCCGCGCACGCCCCTCACCGGCACGCGCCGAGCAGCTCCTCGAACAGCCGCTCCGGGTCCAGGCCCCGCTCGACACGGTCGAGGAGGGCGCTGGCCACCACGGCGGCGTCGGCCACTCCCCGTAGGCGCCGCACGTGCTCCGGCCGGGAGATGCCGAAACCGGCGGCGACGGGCAGCGAGGTGAGGGCGCGGACGCGACCCAGCAGGGCCTCCAAGCCCGAGGGCAGGTCCGCCCGGGCGCCGGTGACTCCGGCGACGGTGACGCAGTACACAAAGCCCGTACTCCTGTCCGCGATGGCGGTGATCCGCGAGTCCGGGCTGGTGGGCGCGACCAGGAAGATCGTGTCCACGCCCGCTTCCCGGAGCGGGCCCGCGACCGGTGCCGCCTCCTCGACCGGCAGGTCGGGCACGATCACGCCCGACACCCCGGCCTCTCCCGCCTCGCGGGCGAAGCGGGAGACGCCGAAGGCCAGGACGGGGTTGACATACGTCATCAGGATCGCCGGCGTGCCCGTGGCCGCGATCGCCGCCGCCGTGGCCAGGGCGTCGGCCATGGTCACGCCGCCTTGAAGCGCCGCCTGCCCCGCCCGCTGCACGACCGGCCCGTCGGCCAGCGGGTCGCTGTAGGCCACCCCCACCTCGACCGCCGCCGCGCCGGCACGGGCATAGGCCCGGCCCTGCGCGACCGCCGAAGCGCGGTCCGGGAAGCCGGCCATGACGTAGGGGATGAGGCGGATCTCGCCGACCGGCGCGCGGACCCAGGACTCCAGCCGCCCGGCCAGGCCCTCAGTCGCGGGCATCGAACTCGGCCACGGAGTCGAGGTCCTTGTCGCCCCGCCCACTGAGGCAGACGAGGACGCGGCCCTCCGGCCCCAGCTCCGCGGCCAGCCGGCCGGCGTGGGCCAGGGCGTGGGCAGGCTCCAGCGCGGGGATGATGCCCTCGAGCCGGCTGCACAGCTTGAAGGCGGCCACCGCCGCCTCGTCGCCCACCGCCACGTAGTCGGCCCGGCCGGTGTCGTGGAGAAACGCGAGCTCGGGGCCGACGCCGGGATAGTCGAGACCCGCGGAGACCGAGTGCGTAGGTGCGACCTGGCCGCCCTCGTCCTGGATCACGTAGGAGAAGCTGCCGTGGAGCACGCCCGGACGCCCCGCGGTGAGCGAGGCGCCGTGGTCGCCCGGGTCGAGGCCGCGCCCGGCCGCCTCCACGCCGACCAGCCGCACGCTGGCATCGCCGATAAAGGCTGTGAAGATGCCGATGGCGTTGGAGCCCCCGCCGACGCAGGCCACGACGGCGTCCGGCAGCCGGCCCTCGGCGGCCAGGTACTGGTCGCGGGCCTCGTCGCCAATGACGCGCTGCAGGTCGCGGACCAACAGGGGGTACGGGTGCGGACCGACCGCGGATCCAATCACGTAATGGGTGTCGGCCACGTTCGCCACCCAGTCCCGTATAGCCTCCGAGGTCGCGTCCTTCAACGTCGCCGTGCCCGCCGTCACCTCGCGCACCTCCGCCCCCAGGAGGTGCATGCGGCGCACGTTCACCGCCTGCCGGCGCATATCCTCGCGGCCCATGTACACCACGCACTCCAGGCCGAAGCGGGCGCAGACCGTAGCCGTGGCCACGCCGTGCTGGCCGGCGCCCGTCTCGGCGATGATCCGGGTCTTGCCCAGGCGCCGGGCCAGGAGGCCCTGGCCGAGAGCGTTGTTGAGCTTGTGGGCACCGGTGTGGCAGAGGTCCTCGCGCTTCATGTGCAGGCGGGCGCCGCCGTGGTGGGCGGTCAGCCCTTCAGCCACGTACAGCGGTGTCGGGCGGCCGACGAAGGCGTGCTGGAGGGCGCGCAGCTCGAGCTGATATTCGGGGTCGCGCCAGGCCTCCCGCCAGGCCGCGTCCAGCTCCTCCAGGGCGGACATCAGGGTCTCAGGCACGTAGCGACCGCCGTAGTCGCCGAACCGACCGTCAAACGCGCGCTGCATCGGCCTCCCGTACAGCTTGCACGAATGCCCGCACCCTCTCCGGGTCCTTGACCCGCACCGCCGCCTCGACGCCGCTGGACACGTCGACGCCATACGGCCTGAGATCGCGCACCAGGTCGCCCACGTTCTCCGGGTCGAGGCCGCCCGCGACGAAGACCCGATGTCGGCGCACGAGGTCTCGCGCCAGCTCCCAATCCCAAGCGCGGCCGGTGCCGCCGCGCTGGTCGGCGGACCAGGCGTCGAGGAGGACCGGCCCGGCCCAGCCGGAGGTGTCGGGCAGCCGGCCGTCCCGCACCTTCAGCGCTTTCAGCACCGGGACCGGGGCGCGGAAGCCGGGCGCCTCGGAGCCGTGGAGCTGGACCATGTCCAGGCCGACCTGGGTGGCGATCTCTGCCACCTCGGCCTCGGACTGATCGATGAACACCCCGACCAGCTGCGGGTCGCGGCCCGTGGCCCGAGCCGCCTCTGCGAAGCTGCGGGCGGCCTCCGGGCTGACGCGGCGGCGGCTGGAGCAGAAGTGGAAACCGATCAGGTCCGCGCCCGCCGCGGCCGCCGTCTCGGCGGCGGCGCTGTCACAGACCCCGCAGACCTTGACCAGCGTCATCATCCGACCCTGAACTGGTTGTCGCGGATGATCGGCACCTCCGCCCCCCTCGCGTCCACCCCGGAGACGGCCACATCGGGGCCGCCGATCATGAAGTCGGTGTGCACCCCGGAGCGATTCACTCCCGCCGCCCGCTCGGCCGGGTCCGCGACCAGGTTGGCGAAGCCGCGGCCATAGGCGATGTGGCACGTCGCGTTCTCGTCCAGCAGGGTGTCGAAGAAGACCATGCCCGTCCGGCCGACCTCGGAGGAACCGTCCACCAGCGACACCTCGCCCAGGAACGGCGCCCCGTCGTCGGCGGCCATCTGCGCCCGGACGGCGTCAGCCCCGGCCGCAGCCTGCACGTCCACGGCCCGTCCCTCGCGGAAGGTCACGCGCAGTCGTTCGACCACGATCCCGCCCAGAGCCAGCGGTCGCGTGGCGGTCACCGTGCCCTCGGTCAGGCGCCGGTCAGGCGACGTGAAGACCTCCTCGGTCGGCATGTTGGGCACGAAGGTCAGGCCGCGCGTGGTGGTGTCCTCGGCCGCGCACCAGGTCGTCCCGGGCAGCAGGCCGACGCTGAGATCGGTCCCCGGCCCGCGATACCGCAGCGTCCGGAACCTGCGCTCGTTCAGGGCCTGCGCCACTTTGGTGAGGCGGGCGATGTGCTCCTTCCACGCGGCCACCGGGTCAGGACGATCGAGGCGCATGACCCGCTCCAGCAGGCCCCAGAGCGCGTCCACGTCCGGCCGGCCGAGGACCTGGCGAGCCCAGCCGGGCGTGGCGCAGGCCGCGATCACCCACGTGATGAGGCCCGCGTCGGTCACCTGGCCGAACTTGCGGCTCGCCTCCAGCATCCGGGTCCGACCCACGCGGCCGGCGTCGAGGTCGCGCATCAGCTCCGGCTCCGGGTCGCCGGTGAGGGCGATGTACGCGCCGTGGCGGCGGCCGAGGTCATCCAGCTGCGTGAGCAGGTGGGGCGGGGTCCAGTCCAGCCACTTCTCGGGCGCGAGCTCCACCTGCGCCCGGCGCACATGCGGGTCGAGGTAGCCGGCGTCGACGTACGTGGCGCCGCGCCGATACGCCTCTCGAGCCAGGGCCTGGACCAGGTCGGCGTGCTCGGTGCTGGCCCGGATGACGAGGTCCTGGCCCGCCTGGAGGTTGCTGCCCACCTCCAGCACCAGCCCGGCGTAGCGCGTGAGGCGCGCGGCGTCGTTTGTCATCCTGGACCATCTCTCAGTTCGGCCAGCTTGGCCGCCGGGTCGGCGGCCCGCATGAGCGCTTCCCCGACCAGGATCGCGTCCACCCCCGCGTTCCGCAGCCGGCGGGCGTCCGCGCCGTCCCTGATGCCGCTCTCCGCCACGAAGACCACGTCCGCCGGGGCCAGGGGTCGCAGCCGCTCGCTGAGCCCGAGGTCGATGGCGAACGTGCGCAGGTCGCGGTGGTTCACCCCGACGACCCGGGCGCCGGCGGCCAGGGCCAGGGCCAGCTCGGCCGCGTCGTGGACCTCGACCAGCGCGTCCATGCCCAGCTCGCGGGTGAGGCCGAGCAGGCGTGGCAGCTCGCCGCCGGGCAGGGCCGCGACGATCAACAGCAGCGCATCCGCGCCGTAGGCCCGCGCCTCCAACACCTGGTGCTCGGTGACCACGAAGTCCTTGCGGAGGAGCGGCAGGCCGGTGGCGGCGCGAGCCTCGGCCAGGTGCTCCGGACGGCCGCCGAAGCTGGCTTCCTGGCAGAGCACGGAGATCGCGTCGGCGCCGGCGTCGGCGTAAGCGCGGGCGAGGCGCCCGGCCGAGTAGTCGTCGGTCAGCACTCCGAGCACCGGGGTCCGGGCCTTGGCCTCCGCGATCACGGCCAGCCGGTCCAATCGCAGCGCCGCCGCCAGGTCGCGGGCCGGCGCCTGCTCCCGAGCCAGGGCCTCCAGCCGCGCCTCGGGCACGGCCGCTCGCCGCGCCTCCACCTCGGCCCGGGCCTCGG
>JALYZG010000165.1 GCA_030948965.1 Candidatus Dormiibacterota bacterium
GCTGTAGGTGGTCCCCACGGCCGTGCAGGCCGTGGCCGACGTGCATGACACCCCATTGAGCTGGCTGGATGTCGCGGCGCTCGGGGCCGGTGGGAGCTGGGCCGTCCAGCTTGTGCCGTTCCAGCTCTCGGCCACCGGCAGGAAGGGGCCGACGGAGTATGCGAACCCTCCGACGCCCATGCAAGCTGTGGCTGACGCACACGACACTCCGTTGAGTTCGCTGAACTTCCCGCCGCTGGGGTTGGGGGTGTTCTGGAGTGTCCAGCTGGTCCCATCCCAGCGCTCGGCCAGCATCAAGTCGTTGCCGCCGGTGTTCTGGAAGAACCCCACGGCCGTGCAGGCCGTGGCCGCCGGGCAGGAGACCCCCCGGAGGAAGCTCGCTTGGGCGCCAACGGGGTTGGGGGTGGGCTGGATCGTCCTGGACACGGCGGCTGCAGCGTTGCTGATCGGCAGTGCGGCCAAGGCCACGGCCAACGCCAGTACTGCAAGACCAGGCCGCCGCACGGCGCGCAGCGCTCCGCCCGCGAGGACGGCCTGGCGTAGCCTTTGTGAGATCCTGGACATCGGTGCCTCCTTGATGTTGGTTTGAGGTTGTCGTCGCGGCTGTCTGTCCGGTAGAGCAGCCGGGTACCAAACGACGGGCGCCCGGTCACGACTTGATCTCAGAGTTCTCTCTGACTGTCGGGCGACACTGTCGACTAGCGGTCGCTCAGCGGCTTCAGGGGGTGGTTTCTGTCCGAGACTCGGTGTCGGGCCGGTGCATTCGGTTCAAGGTCCGACCGATTGAACCGTTTCGATGCCGTTGGGTCGGTAGAGCGGGACCACGCCCTCGACGCAAGAGCCCGGCCTGGCCTGGGACGCCCGAGTGGTGCCGTTGGAGTGGGTCGGCCCTGGCTCGCAACGTGCGGTTCGGCCCTGTACCGCGCGCTTCCTAGGATTGACAGGAAACCAAATGGTTTCATATAATGGGTCGATGTGGAACCGGTCTTCAAGGCCCTCGCCGACCCAACCCGACGCAGGCTGCTGGACGAGCTGTTTGGTGACGACGGCCAGACTCTTGGCGCGCTGGCCGGGCGCTTCGCCATGACCCGGGTCGCGGTGGCCAAACATCTCGGGCTGCTGGAGGCTGCCGGCCTCGTGGTTACTCGGCGGCGCGGCCGAGAGAAGTTGCACTACCTGAATCCGGTCCCGATCCGGCTCATCTACGACCGGTGGGTGAGCAAGTACACCGAGACGTGGGCCGCCGGCCTCGTCGAACTCAAGCGCGACCTGGAGGCGAGCATGGAGAAGGTGTTCGAAATCTACGTCCAGACCACTCCAGAGCGGCTGTGGGAGGCGATCACCAATCCCGCGATTCGGGCCCGCTACCAGTTCGGGGTTCGGGTTGAGTCCGACTGGACGCCGGGCTCGGCCTACCAGCTGGTCCATCCCAGCGCGCCGGGGCCGCTGGTGGACGGCGAGAACCTGGAGGTCGACCCGCCGCGTCGGCTGGTGCAGACGATGCACGCCCTGTGGGACGAGGACGTCCAGAGGGAAGGCACAAGCCGGGTCACTTGGGAGATCGAGTCGGTCGGTGACGCGTGCCGGCTCACCGTCACCCATGATCAGCTGCGCGAGGGCGCCGACGAGCGCCTCTACGGCGGCTGGCCGATGATCCTGTCCGGCCTCAAGACCTGGCTCGAGACCGGCCACGAGCTCACCACGCCCGGCTCACTCATGTACGGAGGAACCCGGTGACGAGCATCCACACGGCGCGCCTGGACAAGACTTCACCGCCGTGCATCCCGCCCATAGCACGAAGGAGCACTCAATGAGCTCGACCAAGACCCACATCAGCGGCGTCCGCACCGTCAGCGTCCCGGTCGCCAACCAGGACAGCGCACTCGACTTCTACGTCGGCACGCTCGGCTTCACCAAACTCCGCGACGCCCCGACGCCCAACGGCGGTCGCTGGATCGAACTCGCCCCCGGCGACGAAAACATCATCGTCACCCTCGAACCCGCGGGACCGGACACCTCGCGCGGCGCGATCGGCATCCGCTTCTCCACCGACGACGCCGACGCCGCATATGCCGCCCTGCAAGCCGCCGGCGTCGACACCGACGAGATCCTCCGATGGCCAGGAGTGCCGCCCATGTTCGCCTTCCGCGACCCCGACGGCAACGCCTTCTCCATCACGGAACTCGCCTAGCTATGGTTGACCATGCCACATCTTCTCATTCCCCTAGACCCACAAGCTATTTGTGGGTCGGCACGCTAGCGTTCCCTCCCTTCCCATGAACGTTGAAGTGAGCAGGACTTTCGCTCAATTTAGGTGTGCTTACTCAATTGGTAGAGGTGGCCCAAGCAATTCCATCCCATGAGCACGCCATAATTCCGGGTCCTGCGATGGCATCGCATTGGCTTTCGTCACTTCACGAAAAAAGGCTTCCATTTGGCCCGCCGGCATAAAAGTGATCAACATTCTGCCCTTTGTCTCACCGATGTAGGCCCAGACATGCGGGATTTTGCGTGGCGCAAAGACTGAATCACCGGGGTTCAGGGTGATCCTCTCTGGTCCTATTTCGATGATAAATTCGCCTTCGACGGCGTAGAACCACTCATCTTGGTCGTAGTGCAAATGACATGCAGGGCCACCCTTGTCGTGAAATGTATTCTCTAGCACCAAAACACCGTTGCTGTCCGTCGGACAGACCTTGAAGGCAATGTTGCTAACACCGAGTCCACGATATTCGCCATACTGATCTTCACCCGCCGCGACTCGCAAGATAGGCGGAGCATTAGCGTGAGTGTGTGATTGGTCGTTCATAAGGCCTCTGTTCAGACTGATGAGAAAGATGTTGGGCGCATCTACTTTCCTACATGGTAGCCCACGCAATCGCCACCGGCCAATGCACTCTGCGCCATCGACATCAGGAGAGTTCCTGGCCTTCCTTAAACTGCTGGCCCGCGTCTATCCCCGGCAGGACCTACACCCTGTGCTGGATAGCCACGCCACCCACAACCATTCCAAGGCCAACCCGAAACCGATTCTGGGTCAGCACACAAGGAGCCTGTGCCGGAAATGTCGACGGATCTTCGCCGCCCATGCAGCCCATCTCCAGCGTCAGCATCTCCACCCCACGAAATCTTGCGATTTCGCGGGGACCCCGGTTCTGCGGTCCTCGGTCACGCAGCTACGGCTGCACTCCCTCCGGTCCTCGGCGCTTCCTTGGATCTGGACCACCTGGATCGACGAATCTCTCGCCGCCATTCCGACACAGGCTCCTAGTCACGCTGGACTTCGATCCCGTCCAATAGGCACCGCAACCCGATGTCGAAGCTCTCATCCTGGTCAAAGTCGTGATCATCCAGCATTACCCGCGCCAGCTTGCTGAATGCTGGATAGCGTTCGCTCAAGACCACCTGCTGCAGAAACGCTGCGACCACCGTTTGGTGGGCCACCGGGTCATCGCCCAGGTCCCTGACGCGCAGCTCGGAGGATTGCCGGAGTGTGGTGCCGACGACATAGTTGTTGAGCATTCGGACCATCGCGGCCGCCTGGCGGACGTCGAGGCCGAACGGCTCCAGGGCAGCCAGACAGAACTCGAGCGTTCGAATCCATCGTGGGGCGAGCAGGACCGGCGTGCTCCCCAGCAGCGCCGGGACCCAGAGGTGCCGGCGACATACGGCGCGGAGCTCGTGGGCCGCTAGCTCGAGGTCTGCCCGCCAGCCGCCCGACGGCGGGGCGGGCAGCTCGATCTCGGCCAAGGCTTCATCGAGCATGTATGCGAGCAAAGCCTCCCGGCCAGGCACGTAACCGTAAAGCGTCATCGTGCCCACGCCAACCTCGGCCGCGATGCGCCGCATCGAGATCGCGTACTGGCCCTCGTTGTCGGCGAGGCCCATGGCTGTGCGTACGAGCTGGTCGCGGCTCAACGCTCCCGGGCGGCGGCGTCGGGAGCGCTTTACGCGCTGTCCCTGGAGCAGTTCGACCAGGGACTGGAGTTCGGGGTGGGCCGATGGGCTTGACATTGGTACATCGTACGGGATAGCCTACCCGTACGATGTACGGTACAGCCCACGACAATGAGGAGTAGAAACCATGGCAGACCAGGCAACAGGCCCCAATCTTGACCTGAGGGCCCTCGACCGGCTCGTTGGTACGTGGAGTGTGAGCGGTGGCGCTGAGGGCACGGTGACCTACGAATGGATGGAGGGCGGCTTCTTCCTGATCCAGCGCTTCGATCTGACGCACGAGGGTCACGAGGTCAAGGGGGTGGAGATCATCGGACATCTCCAGCCCTTTGGCGAGGAATCGGAACCAGAGCTGAAGTCTCGCGCTTACGACAACGTTGGCAACACCCTCGACTACGTCTACGAAATGGACGGCGAAACGCTGTTCATCTGGGCCGGCGCGAAGGGCTCGCCCGCCTACTTCAAGGGCCAATTCAGCCACGATGGCAACACCAATACCGGCGAGTGGTTCTACCCGGGTGGCGGCGGATACGAGTCAACGATGACAAGGGTGAGGGCATGATCAGAGGGCTCGCACGGCCCAGGCCGGTGATCGCAACCAAGCCCGTGTCCGCAGCGCTAGCCAGGCTAAGAGCGAGCGCCAGGAACATGCTCCGCCACCGCGTTCTGGGTGGGCGGCTACGAGACCAGACGCCTTTGCCCAGCCCGCTCAGTCCCCTTGGCGGCGGGTGAAGCCCATGCGCTCGTACATCGCGTCGATCGTCGGCTGCGAGGCGGCGACTGCCTTGGCCGCTCCGGCAGCGAGCAGGCGCTCCAGCTCCGTGGGGTCGGAGCGCAGCTCCCGGTAGCGGGCGGCGATCGGTTCCAGGCACTCGACCACCGCCTCCGCCACGGCCTTCTTGAAGGCGCCGTAGCCGGTGCCCGCGAACTCATCCTCGATCTCCTCCGCGGAGACCCCGCTCGCCACCGAGAGGATGTCGACGAGGTTGGTGATGCCCGGCTTGTCGGGCGCCCGGCGGACCTCGCGGCCCGTGTCGGTGACCGCGCCCATGATCTTGCGCCGGATCGCGTCCGGGGGATCCACCATAAGGATCTTCCCGGCCTCGGAGCTGGCGCTGGTGGACATCCTCTTGGTCGGTTCGGTCAGGTCCATGATGCGCGCGCCGGCCGTCGGGAACTGGCCCTCGGGCAGGGTGAAGGTGGGGCCGAAGCGCTGGTTGAAGCGCTGGGCCACGTCTCGCGAGAGCTCCAGGTGCTGGCGCTGGTCGTCGCCGACGGGGACCACAGTCGTCTGATAGAGGAGAATGTCGGCCGCCATCAGGACCGGATAAGTGAAAAGACCGGCCGAGACGAAGTCGTGGTCCGCCGACTTCTCTTTGAACTGCGTCATGCGGCGCAGCTCGCCGTAGCTCGTGACGGCGGCCAGCAGCCAGGCGGCCTCGGCGTGGGCCGGGTTGTGGCTCTGCACGAAGACGGTCGAGAGTTCGGGGTCGAGGCCCGTGGCGAAGAGCATGGCGGCCAGGTCGAGGGTCGACTTGCGGAGCCCGGCCGGGTCGTGCTCGACGGTGATGGAGTGGAGGTCGACCACGCAGAAAAATGCGGCGCCGCCCGCCGCCAGGGCCTCGCGCTGGGTGGCCGCGTATTGGCGGAAGCCGCCCGAATAGTTGCCGAAGTGCTTGTCGCCAGTGGGCTGGATGCCCGAAAAGATGCGCATCGCCGTCGCGGCCATTATCCGGGTCAGATGCCGGCGTCGCGGGCGGCGAGGAGGAGGGCGGCGCGGCTGGGCAGGCTCTGGCCGCCCTCTGTGAGCGCTTTTTCGAGCGGCAAGTGGCGCATCTCCTGGACCTGGCCGTCCGGGTCGCGGCCGCCGACTCTGCGCAGGCCGCGGGCGAGGAAGAGGGAGATGCGCTCGTCGCTGAAGCCGGGGCTGGACCAGCCGTCACCCAGCAGCCGCCAGTGATCGGCCTCCAGCCCGCACTCCTCACGCAGCTCGCGCCGAGCCGCTGCCTCCGGGGTCTCGTCCCCGTCGATGAGGCCCGCCGGCGCTTCCCAGACATCCCCGCCGGTGGCCGGGCGCGGCACCCGGACCAGCCAGGTGTGCAGCTCCTCGTCCAGGGGCACTATCACGACGGCGGGGGGATGGGCGACCAACTCATAGCCTTTGTCGTCCAATGAAACGGTGATGAGGCGGCCGCGGAAGACTTCGCGAGGCATGCCGTCAGGATGCCAGGTCCGTGGCAAGCCCCTTCATAACCCTCTCCGCAAGAGGGAGGTACCAGGAGTTGCCGGCATCATTGCCTGCTGAGCGAGAGGTTGCCGTAGCCGACTAGGTCTGCGGACGCACGGTGGCGGTCGCGGCGCGTCGAATCGTTTGGCGGCGTCGGACCAGCCACGCCGTGAGCGCCAGCCAGGTGGCCAGAACCGCGACCGCCCCTAGCAGCAGTCCGGCCCGGGGGCCGTAGCGCTGCGAGACCCAGCCCACGATCGGCGCCCCGATCGGGGTCGAGCCCAGGAAGACGACCGCGTACAGGGCCATCACGCGGCCTCGCAGCTCGCGCCGGGAGTGGAGCTGCAGACGCGAGTTCGTGGTCGCCTGGTACACAATCGTGGCCAGGCCCAGTGGCGCCAGCACGGCCACCTCGAGCCAGAGGGAGGGGGCGAACGCGGCGGCCAGCATGAGCAGCCCGAAGGCGCCCAGGGCTCCCGCCAGCACGGGCCAGGAAGGGGTGCGCAGGCGGGCGGTGGCCAGGGCCCCGACCACCGAACCCGCGCCCATAACGGAGAAGAGGAGGCCGTAGGTGGTCGCGTCGCCGTGGAAAGTGACGGAGGCGAGTAGGGGGAGGATGACGGTGAAGTTGAGGCCCAGCGTCCCGACGGCGGCCAGGGTCAGGAGGGTCACCCGGAGGTCGATCTCGCTCCAGGCGTAGCGGAGACCCTCGACGACCTGGCCCTTTGACCTGGCCACAAGCGGTGCTCGGTTCAGGGCGGCCGGGTCCATCAGGGCCAGGGCGGCGATGACCGCCCCGAAGGAGATGGCGTTGAGAATAAAGCACCAACCGGTGCCCACCAGGCCGACGAGGATGCCGGCCAGCGCGGGGCCGATCACGCGCGCCCCGGTGAACACGGCGCTGTTGAGGCTGACCGCGTTCATCACGTGAGCGCGGCCCACCATCTCCATCACGAAGGCCTGGCGCGTGGGGTTGTCGACGGCTGTAGCCAGGCCCAGGATCAAGGCCAGCGCGTACACCATCCAGAGCCGCACCGAGCCCGACAGCGTGAGCGCACCGAGCAGTGCCGCCAGCAAACCCATCGCTGCCTGCGTGGCGTAGAGCACGTGCCTCTTGTCGGCGCGGTCGGCGACCACGCCGCCCCAGAGACCGAAGAAGAGCATGGGCACGAACTGGAGGGCCGTGACGATACCCAGGGCGACACCGCTTCCGGTGAGGTGGAGGACGAGCCAGGATTGGGCCACACGCTGCATCCAGCTGCCGGTGACCGAAACCACCTGGCCCCCGAAGAAGAGGCGGTAGTTGCGAATCGAGAGCGAGCTGAACGTGCCCCCCGCAAGCCGCGCCAGCCGGGTGCTCACCCCGTCTCGGGCTCTGGAACCAGTGACTCGAGCAGGGCGACCACCCGGGCCACCTCCTCCAGGTCCGGGCCGCCCGGCCCCGCCAGCCGGCCGGCCACGAACGCGGTGCGGCGGCTGCGGGCACGGTCCAGGCGCTCGCGGCCGCGGGCGGTGATGGCCACGCGGGCCACGCGCCGGTCGGTGGGATCCGGCTCCCGCCGGGCCAGTCCCTCGGCCTCCAGGGAGGCCACGATGGCCGTGGCGGCGGGCG
>JALYZG010000108.1 GCA_030948965.1 Candidatus Dormiibacterota bacterium
TTTTTTGCGGACGTGCAGGACTGTTACGAACGGTGGAACCCCTCGACACCACCAGGCCTGCGCTTGCCACCAGCCGATTAGGTCCCTCCCAATTTCGACGAGGTGGATGACTCCGCGGTGTTCCGGCCCGCAGTTCGACGGCGCTACAAGCAAGAGGTCGCCTACCCGACCAGCAGCTATCTCGACCTTCTCGGCACGTACTCTGGACACCGGGCGCTGAGAGCTGAGCGACGCCGAGGCTTGTTCACCTGCATCGCTGAACTCATCGACCGGAAGTACAGCGGAACGATCATTAAGCGCTACCTACACGAGTTGCGCGTCGCGGCCAAGCAGCCGGCGCAGTAGCCCATCGGTATGTGCGGCATCATGGATCACAGAGCTGGTCTACCCGACCGAGAAGCTGCTCACGTAACGCCGCTGCCAAGGCGTCTCGGCAGCGCGGGCATCGTAGTACTGCCGTACGTAGGCGACCGCCTGATCGCCTGGGACACCGTCGAGAACTGCGACGCAGGCTAGGGCGGTACCCGTCCGTCCGCGCCCGCTCCAGCAAACCAGCTCGACCCGTTCGCTTTCGGTTCGCCGCCACGCCTGCTCGAAGGCATCGCGCGCGTCGATGGGGTCGGTGGGCAACAGGAAGTCGGGCCAGCACACCCACCTCATTTCCCACGGGACCCGCGCCGGCTCGACACTCTGCATATAGACGGCAAAGTCCGGCGTCGGCCCGCTGGGAAGGGGCCACCGCAGCCCGCGGCCTCGCACCAGGCGGCCTGAGGGCAGACGAAGAATCCCCGCAGCCGCTGTGTCCCAGGTTCCGGTCATCACTTCACCGTACTTGGCGAAACTCGCCCCGACCGCCTCGGCCGCGAACGCTGCGCGGCAGGAGCAGTAAGGCGATCCCCATCTGACACGGGTGCGGCGTGCCCGGAGCGGCGTCCGGCGACCGTTCCCCGAATGACAGGATTGCGTGCAACTCCTACGGTAGAGCTTTGACTGGTTGCAGCAGGATGGTCTTGAGTTTTTCTGGCGCTGTACGCCGGGTCTTCGCTGCTTGCTCGCGCGCGGCCGCGACCATGTCCGCGGTGATCCAGGCCGGTTGGAGATTATCATGGTCCAGTCCCACGCGCTCTTGTCCCCGCCGTGTGAAGGCAGTCACGTCGCTTGAGCGCCAGAGACCTTCGAGGGGTCCCACGGCGTAATCCCGGCCGAGCGACTTCTTACTCCCGAACTTCACGGCGTACGCGACCGCGTACAAACTTTCGATGGCATCGGTGTGGGCACGAGAGGTGTTGGGATCACCGTGACCGTCAATCGAGATGTATTGCAGTTCAGGAACGTCGACAAGGCAGAATCCCTACGGACTGGGCGAGTAGAGCGTCTTGTAGGCAGTCTTGATGTCGTACTCCTGCACGACCGTGTCCTCCTAGGCTGCGTGGAGCACTCGTGTCGTCCACTGGGCATCGGCGAGCAATATGGCTTCGCTGTAGTCGAAGATCGCAACGGCGGCGGCGGGCAGAGGTTCCTGTTCCGAACGGGCAGCCCGGAGACTACCGAGCTGTAAGTGAAGCTTCTCGGATCGTTGGGCCAGCACTTTCCGGACATCTTCGCGCGGCAGGCCCGGGCTATTGGCCATGCCGATGAGAACTCGTGCGTGCACAGGCGTTAGGTCGGCAATCGCCTCCAAAGAGCCGATCGTCAGGACATCCATTCCGCATGGGGTGAGCCGAAACGTGGCGCGAGACTTGCCTGACCGGCTGGGTTCGACAGGCTCGATGAGACCGCGCTCTACGAGCTTGTTGAGTATGTAGTAGATCGACGAAAAGCCGAGAGACGTCCAATTTCGAATGCCGCGTTCGTCGATGACATTGTCGAGCTCATAACCATGACGAGGCACCTCGGCGATCAATCCAAGAATCGTCAGTTCACCGTCTGTCAAAGTGGGGGCCACTCCTCTACTCTAGTACTAGAATAGGGGGGACGGACCCTCCCCGTTGCCGAGACCAACCCGCCGGTACTGGGACGGACGGACTGCCGAACCGTCAACTCAAGTGAAGCCGAATCTAGCGGTAGATGCACGACCGGCTCCCAGCCCCACTCCTTACCCAACTGAACAGCGTCCGGTGCCCGGTCGCGATCGGCCAGCGAGCGCACCTGGCTATCTGCCGCAACGTTCAGTTCAGCGATCGACTACCGGACACCTCGACCGGCTTCGGCCTCGCCCCGGCCACGGCTCGTCGGTACCCTCGTGCAATGGCGTACTACCTCGTCAGTGAGGGCCGCGGACCTGCCTGGGACCAAGACCGGCCCCGTCGAACACAGAACGGCTTTGACAAACACGCTGCGTTCATGGACGCGCTTGTCGACGACGGCACGATTCTGCTCGGCGGACCTGTCGGAGACGATGTAGACACCGGAGAGGCACTCCTTCTCGTGGCTGCCGAGGACGAGGCCGCAGCCCACGCCGCCCTCGCCGGCGACCCGTGGCTGGGCACGGTCTTGACCATCACGAGCATCCAGCGGTGGTCGCTGTGGCTGCGATCGGCAGCTTTGAGGTAGCAGTCGACGTACTACTGCATCTCTATGACCCTCGCCCACCGTTTGCGCGTCCCGGTAGTCGATCGATGATCAGACGGTCCAGCAAGTCTGCCATCATGCCATCCTGGGGGTCGGTTTCCGGGCGCCCGGTCATTCTTCCTTATCGGGCGGCGGCTGTCTCGATGCAGAAGGAGTGCCAACCATGATCCTCCCGAAGGTCCGGGACCCTCGCTTCGTGACGATCCGCCGCGGTGGGACCCTCACTGATTCGGATCACCATCTCCTCGCCCTCTGGGCGGCATCTTGCGCAGAGCACGTCCTTGACCTCTTCGAGTCGGCGCAGCCTGAGGACCCACGACCACGTCAGGCGATCGAGCATGCCCGCGCCTGGGTGCGTGGGGAGGTCAAGATGACAGAGGCTCGCGCAGCGGGCGGCCATGCAATGGGCGCGGCGAGAGACCTACGTGGGGCAGCACGGCATGCCGCGTACGCAGCTGGCCAGGCCGGGGCCGTCGCACACGTCGCCGCACACGAGCTCGGTGCGGCCGCCTACGCAATCAAGGCCGCACGTGCTGCTGCGCCGGAAGCCGAGGGCGAAGCCGCACGCCGACTCGAGTGCCAGTGGCAGCGGGACCAGCTCCCGGGGGCGATTCGCGAGCTCGTACTTGACGACCAGCGCTTGCGGAACGACATCTGCTGGTCGGTGTTTGACTGCTGAGCGCGCGTCGGGCGTCAGCGCCGCCCGCCAGCGCAACCGCTTGCGGGGACGCCGCACGTCAACGCGGTTCCGCGCACGCACGCGTCCCGCAAGACCCGCCCGGTGAATCGTCCGGAGGAGGGGCTCTACCGGATCAGGCATTCGTCGCCATCGGCCGCGGGCCGGCTTCCCCCTGGGTCCACTCACACCGTCCCGGTGGGGCGACCTCGGGTTGACATGCTCAATGGCGGCATACATCCGTGCAATGGCTCGGGCCGACGTCTTGCCACCCGCCGGTATGTCGGCGGCCAGGATGTCCGTCCGATTGCCGAGGCTCGCGTCCGGGAACAGCGCCGGCGGCGCCGCCTTGAACATCGGCAGGTCCGGCGGCATCTGGGCCATCGCCTCAGACGACGTCTCCGCATCCTCCAATCGCGCCAGCCTGTGGTGCTCCGACTCGGGCATCCCGAAGTAGAGCTCGCCCAAGACCCCGAGCGGCCCGGACACCTCCTCGCGCAGGACCTCCGAGATGGGCTTGCCAGTGGACCTGCGCACGAGCTCTCCGACTATGTAGCCGAACGTGTCGGCGTGGTAGCCCACCTTGGTCCCGGGCTCCCACCACAGGCTCTCGGCGGCGATCGCCTGACACATCTTGTTCCAGTCGCAGAGATCCTCCAGCGTCGTGTCCGGCGGGATCCCGGGCACACCGGCCGAATGGTTCAGGCCTGGCGCACGGTCACGTTCTGCTTGCCGTGGGCCGGAACTCGGGCCAGATCTCCACGATAGGCGTGTCGTAGCCGAAAAGCCCCGTCTCGGCCAGCATGTGCGCGACGGTCGAGGCGGCAGCCTTGCAGATCGAGAAGTTGTAGAACGGGGTGCCCGAGGTCACCGGGCGTCCTGCCGACGGGTCGGCGATCCCGGCCACGGTGTCACCAACCAGGTCGCCGTCCCAGTAGACCGCCACCTGCAGGCCCCGCTCGGCGCCCGATTCCACGAGCTGGTCGATCGCCGACTGGACCTGGTTCTGAACGTCATCTGACACCTTGTCTGACTCGTTTGTCGATGTGCTTTGAGCTACGCGGCTTCCTCTGCCTGCGAGGCCGCCTCCAACGAGACTGTCGGGTGCAGGCGCATCGAGATCGCGACGCCGAGCGAGACCAGGGCGACTCCGGCCCCTACCAGCCAGGCCAGGTGGTAGCCACCGGCCAGTGCGGCGGGTGCGGCCGCGCCACCCTCGACCAGGCTCAGGGTCCGGGCTCCGGCGAGCGTGGCCAGAACCGCCAGCCCGAGGGCGCCGCCGACCTGGCCGGCCGTGTTCAGGAGGCCCGACGCCAGCCCGGCGTCGTTGGGGCCGGTGTCGGACATGGCCACCATGGCCAGCGCGGGGAAGGCGAGGCCGCCCCCCAGGCCGAGCAGCGCCAGTGGCAGCAGCAGGTGGACGGGGTACACGGCGTTCGCGGGCCCCAAGCCGAGCATGGCCAGGGCCACCACCGCCACCGCCAGGCCCGCGAGCAGGACGGTCATAGGTCCGAATCTCGTGATCAAGCGGGCCGAGAACCAGACCGAGAAGACCGCCATCACGACCGCAACCGGCAGGAAAGCCAGCCCGATCGCCATCGGACCGTAGCCGAGGACACGCTCCAGGTCCAAGGAGCCCAGGAAGAAGAAGCCGAAGAATGCGGAGCTCATCAGAGCCTGCACCAGGTTGGCTCCCGTGAGCCGGCGCGAGGCGAACAGGCGCAGCGGCAGGATGGGGTTGCGGCCGAACGCCTGGCGCGCGACGAAAGCCGCCAGAATGGCCACAGCCAGCGCGCCGAAGCCCAAGGTGTGCAGGGAGAGGAGGCCGAAAGTCGACGCCTCGACGATGGCGTAGACGCCGATCATCAGCGCGGCGGTGACGAGGATCGCGCCCAGGATGTCCGCACCCTCGCCGATTCCCAGCCCGCGATCGGGGGCGAGCAGGCGGGCCGCGGCGACCGCGGTCAGCACTCCGATCGGCAGGTTGACGAAGAAGATCCAGTGCCAGCTCACGGCCTGGGTGATGAGCCCGCCCGCCAGGAGCCCCACGGCGGCGCCGCCGGAGGCGACGAAGCTGAAGACGCCGAAGGCCTTGGCCTGCTCGTCGGGCCGCGGGAACAGCGTGACGACCATGGCCAGGATTCCGGCCGAGCTGACCGCGCCCCCGATCCCCTGCACGAAGCGGGCGGCGATCAGCATCCGCTGGTCGAAAGCCAGCCCGCAGAGCACGGAGGCGACGGTGAAAATGGCGAGCCCGACCAGGAAGACACGCCTGCGCCCAAAGAGATCGCCCAGGCGGCCGGCGAGCAGCAACAGGCCGGCGAAGGCGATGAGGTAGGCGTTCACGACCCAGGCCAGCCCGGAGGCGGAGAAACCCAGGTCGCGCTGGATCGAAGGTAGGGCGACATTCACGATCGTCATGTCGACCACGATGAGGAGGAAGCCGCTGCACAGGACCCCCAGGGAGAGCCAGCGTGAATTTTTCATGCCCATTCAGACGACCGGGCTGAGGCAAACTCATCGGCGCCGGCTGGGCGGCTGGGCGCGAGCGCGGACATGAGACAAAACGATGACTTTGGGCCCGGCCTGCGGTCTGTACAGTCGTGGCCACGACCACGATCCGAATCGATTGCAGCTCGCTGCTGATCGCGGAAGTGGCCGAGGTCGATCTCCTGGCTCGGGCCCAGCTGGACCTCCGCCGGCAGGGTTGCGAGTTGCGCATGACGAACCCGAGCAGCTCGCTGCTGGAGCTGGTCGGCTTCTGCGGCCTGGCCTCAGTCCTTCGCGCCGAGTCGAGCCGGGAGACCGAAGAGGGGGAAGAGCCGTTCCGTCTCGAGGAAGAAGGTCAGCTCGCCGATCCACCCATCTGAGATCTCGAGAACTTGCAAGGCCCACGGTTCGTAGCCCCCGGCCGGGCTCGGTTTGTACTGACCGAAGGCAGGCGAGCCGTTGGCCCCGACGCAAGGAAGAACGCGCGATCCGCGGCAGCCGATGCCCGGTCCCAGCCACCAGGCGAAGATGTCGTCGCGGCCCTGCAGCCACATGTCGTAGGGAGGCATCGACTGGATGGCGTCTTCGCGGATCAACGAGGTGAGCCCGGCGACGTCGTAGCGCTGAAAGGCGACGACATAGCGCTCGAGCAGCGCCCGGTCGGAGTCGCTCAACGGAGGCGAAGGATCGGTCGCTCTCGGACCGCTCCGGGCGAGGGTGGCACGCGCCCGCTGCAAGGCGCTGTTGACCGAGGCCACCGAGGTGTCGAGGAGCTCAGCCACCTCCGACGCCTCCCAACGCAGCACCTCACGGAGGATCAGCGCCGCCCGCTGGCGCGCCGGCAGCTGCTGCAAAGCCGACATCAGCGCCAGCCGGACCGACTCGCGGGCGACCGCCACCTCCGCCGGATCCCCTTCCGGCGAGATCGAGCTGTCGGGGATCGGCTCGATCCAGGTCGCCTCCGACCGCGTGCTCAGGTTGGCCTCTACCGGCTCGCGCGCCGGCCCCAGATCCATCGGCCGGGTCCGCCGGTCCTTGCCCTTCAGCATGTCGAGGCACACGTTCGTGGCGATCCGGTACAGCCAGGAGCGAACCGCCGCCCGACCCTCATAGCGGTCCCGGCTGCGCCACGCCCGCATGAACGACTCCTGGACGGCGTCCTCCGCGTCGAACGGCGACGCCAGCATCCGGTAGCAGTAGGCCGTCAGCTCCGCGCGGTGGTCCTCCAGCCGACCGAGGTCGGGCGCAACCGCCAGCGTGGGCTCGGACATAGCCCGATTCTAGGTTGGTCCTCCCGGAGCCGGCGTCAGAGCACGGCGCCAGGCTTGACCGGTCCGCGAGCCCGGCGACCGGCAGATGAACCAGATGAATCCGGGACCTGGAGGCACGCTACTCGGCCTGACGGCCGGCTCGGCGGCCCGGCTCAGCGGGCGGCCTGCGGCCCGCGCGTGAAAAGCCCCGCCAGCACCGGCGTGAAGTCGATCGACGCCTGGGGCAGAGTGATCATGATCCCGCTGATCAACGGCCCGGCCTGGAGTACGAGCTCGCGGCAGATCTCGAGCCCCGTCCGGAGTCCGTCGTCGCCGGCCGCGCGTATCCGCTCGACGACCGCGTCTGGCAGGGCGACGTCCGGCACCTCGTGGCGCAGGTACTCGGCCTGCGTGAAGTCGAGCAGCGGGGTGAGACCGAGGAGGACCGGAGGCCGAGGCCGGCCCAGGCCCTCCAGCGCCCGC
>JALYZG010000110.1 GCA_030948965.1 Candidatus Dormiibacterota bacterium
GCCACGTCCCTGATGGCCTCGGGGAGGACCGGCCAGGGCTGCGTGCGCAAGCCGCCGGGCTCGGGCGTGGGGCGCAAAGCCAGAGCGCTCACCGCGTGGCCTCCGCCGCCGGCTCCAGCTGCAGCCCGCGCAGCAGGCCGGGCTGCTCCAGGGCCAGCGCGTCGTCCTCGGCCCGCGCCGCCGCGCGCGCATCCCAAGGCAACGTGGCGCTGACCCGAAGCCCGGGCAGGTGCTCCGCGATGGTGCGCTGGATCTGGTTGCGGAGCGCCCCGCGCCGCGTCTCCATGACGATCAGCTCGGCCTGCGGGAGCTGGGCGGCGCGGAGAACCTGGATGGTCTTGACCAGCCGCGCGGGGCTGTCCTGGACGACCACGAAGACGCGGCTGGAGGCCTCGCAGACGGCCTCGCCGCAGCGCCGCGGCGACTCCAGTCCGGGGTGGGCAAGGGGTGAGCCCAGGTCGAGCACTACGAGCTCGTCGGTCAGGGCGTTGAGTGCCGGTGCCAGGCGGGGCAGGATCTCGGTCACTGGAGGCCCCGAGAAGCCGGCCAGGCCGGGGAGCAGGCGCAGGCGCGGGCGCCGGCGGACCCGCACCGACTGCTGCTCCAGGGCGTGGCTTGAAACCGCCGCGGTGCCGAAGAGGTTGCCCAGGCCGCGGCCGCCGAAATCGAGGGCGATCAGGTCGGCTAGGTTGCCGGTGCCGGACATGTCGGCGTCCACCAGCATCACGTGGGCGCGTTCAGCCGCCGCCCAGGCCAGCGAGAGCGCAAGAGTGCTCGAGCCCTGGCCGTCCTTCGTGGTGAGGACGCTGACCACCGCGCTCATGGGCCGGGCGACGGGGAAGGAGCGGGCGGGCCGCCGGCCCGGGCGCTCCCGCTGAGATTCTGGATCGCGTCCTGGCTGCCGACTCCGTTTCCGGCCGGTGCCCCCGTGCCCTCGCCCTTGGCCGCGTAGAGCTGCACGCTGTTGGCCTGCAGCGCGATCCAGTTGGGTTCGTCGACGGCCGGCACGAGCACCGTCAGGGGGTTGCCGGTCGCCACTATGACCAGGCGCCGCCCGACCAGCACGGCATGGCCGCCGGTCAGCGCGTAAACGTTCACAGTGTCGCCGGAGCTCAGCGCCGGTGCGGTGCGCACGGTGAGCGGCACCTCGGCCATCTCCCGGTCCATGAGGTCGTCAGGCGTGAGGAGCGTCTGAGCGCTGACGCGGTGGGTGAGACGGCGGGCGAGAGGGTTGGACTCCTGGAGCGCGAATCCGTCCCCTGTGGCCGGCACCCGGACCTGGCGCACGTTGTCGGCCGTCAGCACCGAGCCCGCGCTGAGGTCGTGCGTGACCAGCCAGCCCGGGCGCGCGGCGCGGCCCTGGCCCAGGGCCTGCAGGTAGAGCAGCCCGATGACGGCCAGCAGAACCAGGGTCAGGCCCGCGGCCACCGCGTAGCGCCGGCTCAAGTCGTCACCGTGCCCGAATTCCCGCCATAGCCGGGCCGGGCGGTGCGCTGCACGTGCACCGGCGCCGCCGCGCCGAGCAGGGGCACCGGCAGGCTGACAGTCATGTCCACCACCGCCACGACCAGGCCCGGGCCGGTCCGGGAGCAGTCGCCGGGCAGGTTGGCCCGGCTCAGCGAAGCTTCGCAGCGCAGCCTGGCCTGGGTCACGTCGAGGCGCAGGACGCCGCCATATAGAGACTGCTGGTCGATGGCCGTGGCCCCGGCCTGGACGGCCAGCAGGGCCTCGCCGTCGACGTGGCTGTAGGTCACGAAAACCTTGCCCAGGTCCCCGACCAAGGCCACCATGGCCGCCAGGAAGAGGGCCAGGACCAGTGCGAACACGACCAGCGTCTGGCCGCGCTGCCCCAGACCCGCAGCGGTCATCGCGAGCGGAACTCCGAGCCGGTGGCGGTGGCCGTGGAGCTGATCTGGAGGTCGAAGGGGACGATCACCCGCATCGGCGTGTCCGAGTAACGCAGCGTGGCCGTGCCGGTACAGGTCACCGTCCCGCCGGACGCGTACGCCCCGCAGCCGCTAAGCGCGCCCGGAGCCAGGTAGGCGTAGTGGTGCAGCGTTCCCTGCCAGGTCTCCTGGGCGAAAGCGCGGCTGGACTCGCTGTTGGCCGGGGCGGAGACCGCCGCCGCCGCCGCGAGACCGGTGGCGGCGTCCAGCTCCACCTGCGCCTCCACCCGGACCAGGACGGCCAGGAACCCGAGCAGCAGCAGGAACATCACCGGCAGCGTGAGGGCGGTCTCGATGAGGGCCTGACCCCGCTTGCCTCTCACCGGGAGAAGACCACCTCGTGGACCTCTGCCCCCACGTCCACCGACCAGCCCAGGCCGAGGACGTCGGGGACCAGCGTGCGCGGGCGCGCTCTCAGGGTGACCGTGACCTGGCCCTGGCCGCTGATGGCGCAAACGACGGCGCTGGCGTCGGCCAGGGTGGAGACGTCCGGGCAAGGCTGCCCGGGCGCCAGGCTGCGCACGTTGGTGCCGGGCATCGACGGCCTCGCGACCCGCACGGCCGTGGCCAGCGCGTCCTGGAGGTCGGGCGAGTTGATGCCGGCGGCGCCCCCGGAGCTGCTGCCGCCTGCGGCCACACGGGCGGCGTCGGCGACGGCGGTCACGGCGGCGCTGCGCTCGAACGCGTAGAGCGACGCCTCCACCGCCCCGAACAGCATCAGGAGGAAGACCCCGATGGTGATCGCGAACTCCACCATCGCTTGGCCGCGTGCAGCCCGAGGAGCCTGTGTCGAAACTAACGACGGATCTTCGCCGCCCATGCGGCCCATCTGCGGCGTCAGCATCTCCGCCCCACGAAATCTTGCGATTTCGCGGGGACCCCGGTTCTCCACCCCACGAAATCTTGCGATTTCGCGGGGACCCCGGTTCTCCACCCCACGAAATCTTGCGATTTCGCGGGGACCCCAGTTCTGCGG
>JALYZG010000228.1 GCA_030948965.1 Candidatus Dormiibacterota bacterium
CTCGGCTATTCTGCGGGCATGAGCAGCATCAGTGCCGACGGGCAGGCCACATCTACGAGGTGGCGCACGTGGACGAGCGCCAGGCCGGCCAGAGCTAGGGCTGGGCGGCGCCCCGGCGCGCGAGGACGGCGCCAAAGGTGGCGTCGAGGCTGAGCACGCGGCCGTCCGCGACCACCAGCGCAAAGTACGACGCGCAGGGCGATGAAGCCTGGAGCAGCCAGCCTTCGAGCAAAGACCGGTCGGCCTCCGTCATCCGCATCCGCGCGGTCCAGTCCGCAAAGACGTAACGCTTGCGAACGAGCGGATCGACGACCAGGACCTGGAGGCCCGCCCGCTCCAGCATCGCCCGCCACTCCGACGCGCGGTGGGCACGCACATGGCTCGGGTCGCGCCAGACCTCGAGCCGGTTGAGAAACGCGTCCAGCTCCGGCTCCTCGGGCGCCATGTTGTCCAGCAGGACGAACCTGCCGCCCGGCCGCAGCACCCGCGCCGCCTCCGCCACGAAGACTTCGGGGCGGGGAAAATGGTGCGGGGCGAGGCGGGCGGTGACGATGTCGAACGACGCCGCGGCGAATGGCAGCTGCTCGGCGTCGGCCACCGCCAGGCGTATGCCCGCGCCGCCAGCACCGGCCAGGTGACGATGGGCCGCGGCCAGCATCTCCGGCGTGAGGTCCGTCGCCACGACCCGGCGCACGCGGGGGGCGAAGGCGAGGGCGGTGTGGCCGCCGCCGGTGGCCACGTCCAGCGCCACCTCCAAACTGGAGGGGGCGGCCAGCGCCAACATCCGCTCCAAGTCGTCGCGCTCGGTGAAGACGGCCCCCGAGACGTAGCCGGTCGCCGCCGCCGAGAACTGGGAGCGCACCAGGCGCTTGGCCGCCTCGGCCGGCGTCTCGCTCACTGCCTTCAGCTTGACGGGCGGCGGGCCCGGCCGTAGATTGCCCACAACGCATGCAGCGCCTCCCGCGCCCCTCCCAGCCTGCCCCGGAAGCCTGAGCCATGGTCCCGACCGAGGTGCTGGCCGGCAAGCGAGTGGTCGACATCTCCACCCTCATGGCGGGCCCCTGGACCGCCCAGCACCTGGGCGACTTCGGCGCCGACGTCATCAAGGTGGAGCAACCCGGCATCGGCGACCACCAGCGGCGCTGGGGCTCGCGCAAGAACGGTGAGCCACTGTACTGGAAGTCGATTGCCCGCAACAAGCGCTCGATCACCCTCGACCTTCGCACCCCCGAGGGCTCCCGGGTGCTGAAACAGCTGCTGGCCCAGGCCGACGTCCTGGTCGAGAACTTCAGGCCCGGGACGCTGGAGCGCTGGGGTCTGGGTCCGGACGTGCTGCAGGGGATCAACCCCCGCCTGATCATCGCCAGGATCACCGGCTTCGGGCAGACCGGGCCGTACCGGGCTCGGCCTGGCTTCGGCACGGTGGCCGAGGGGATGTCCGGCTTCTCCCACGTGACCGGCGAGGCGGACGGGCCCCCAACCTTGCCCAGCATGCCCCTGGCCGACGGCGTGGCCGGGCTCACGGGGGCGTTCGCCGTGATGCTGGCGCTCTACCACCGCGACGCCAACGCCGGCCCCGGACAGGTGATCGACCTGAGCCTCTGCGAGTCGCTCCTGCCGCTGATGGGACCCTCTCTACTCGACTGGGACCAGCTCGGCCTGAGCGCGCGGCGCACCGGCAACACGATCACCCACGTCGCCCCGCGCGGCGCCTACGAATGCGCTGACGGCGAGTGGGTGGCGCTGTCGGCGAGCTCTCAGTCGATCTTCGAGCGGCTGGCCCGGGCGATGGGCCTCCCGGAGCTGATCAGCGACCCGCGTTTTGTCGACAACCAGGCCCGGGTGCGGCACATAGACGCCCTGGAGGCGATCATCGGGGGCTGGATGCTGGCCCGTCCCCGCGCCCAGGTGCTGGCCGCGATGGAGACGGCCGAGGTCGCGGTGGGGCCCATCTACGACATCCCCTCGGTGTTCGCCGACCCCCAGTTCCAGGCCCGCGGCAGCTTCGTCACCGTCGAAGACCCGATCCTGGGGCCGATGCGCCTCGTGGGCGTCGCCCCCCGTCTCAGCGCCACGCCGGGCCGGATCCGGCACACGGGGCCGGCTCTCGGGGAGCACAACGCGGAGGTGTTCAGGGAGCTGGGGCTCGGCGCCGTCGAGGCCGGGGAGGAGGCGGCCCGTTGAGCGTGCTCGCCCTGTCGTTCGGCTTCGGCCTGATCACCGCCTCGGTGCTGGCGCTGGCGGCCGTCGGCCTCTCGCTCCAGTTCGGCGTCACGAACTACATCAACTTCGCCTACGGCGAGTTCCTGACCTTGGGCGCCTATCTCGCCTGGACGCTGAGCCGAGTCGGCCTCAACATCTACCTCTCGATCGCCGTCGCGACTTTGCTGATGGGCGGCTTCGGGGTGATCCTCAACCAGTTCCTGCTGAAGCCTTTCACCAAAAAGGGCGTGCCCCTGCTCTTCCTCCTGGTCGTCACTTTCGGCCTGTCGCTCTTTCTGAGCAACCTGGTCCTCGCCCTCTGGGGACCCAACTTCAAGAGCCTCGACATCAGCCGCGAGACACCACACGCGATCGGGCCGTTCCTCTTCACCAACAGCCAGCTGGCGATCATCGCCATCGCCCTGCTGGCGATGGGTGGCATCCACCTGCTGCTGACGCGGACCGAGATCGGCAAGGCGATGCGCGCGATGTCCGACAGCGTCGTCCTCGCCCAGGTCAGCGGTATCGACACCGATCGCATCACCGCCTTCACGTGGCTCCTCAGCGGCTGCCTCGCTGGGCTGGCCGGAATCGTCCTCGTCATCAACATCACGAGCTTCCAGCCGTCCGTCGGAGGCGAGTTCCTCTTCGTGATCTTCGCCGCTGTCATCCTCGGCGGCGTTGGCTCCCCGTATGGGGCGATGCTGGGCGCCCTCGTGATCGGCCTCGCGACCGAGATGTCGGCGGTAGTCATCAACTCCGCCTACAAGAACGACGTCGCCTTCGCGCTCCTGATCCTCGCCCTGCTGCTGCGCCCCCAGGGCCTCATCCGCATGGCCGGAAAAGCCTAGCCATGTCGCCGATCGTCTACTACCTGGCGACCCTGGTGGTCCTGTTTTTCATCTTCTGCATCCAGACCTGGGGCCTGAACCTGCAGTTCGGCACCGCCGGGATCCTCAACTTCACCTACATCACCTTCTTCGCCGTCGGTGGCTACTTCACCGCCGTCGCCATGCTCGGCCGCCCGGACGCGCTCTCCAACATGCGTTACATCCTCGGCCTGGGCCTGCCCTTCCCGATCGCCCTTCTGATCGGGGCGACCGCGGCCGGGGTGCTCGGCCTGCTGGTCGGGCTGGTGGCCCTGCGCCGGCTGCGCAGCGACTACCTGGCCATCGTCACCGTGTCGGTCGGGGCGATCGTCTTCGACTTCGTCAACGTCACCACCTCGGTCTTCAACGGCGCCGACGGCATCGCCGGCGTCCCGTTTCCGTTCAACGACAACTTGCCCGGCGGCGCCCTCGATCCGAACACCTACACCTTCTTCTATCTCGGCCTTACGGGCGTCGTCACCCTGGTGCTGGGCGTGATCGCGTTCCGCATCTACAACTCCCCGCTGGGCCGGACGCTGCGGGCCATCCGCGAGGACAGCGACGTGGCCAGCGCGTTCGGCAAGGACGCCTACAGGTTCCGGATGATCGCGATGGTCGTGGGCTGCGTTTACGCGGGCATCGCCGGCGGCCTTCTCGTGGGCTTCGTCAGCGCGCTCAACCCGGGTGGATGGCAGGCCGGCGAGACCTTCCTCCTCTATGCCGCCCTGCTCCTCGGCGGCCGCGGCAACAACTGGGGCGCGGTGCTGGGCGCGTTCTTGGTCCCGGTCCTGTTTCAGGAGGCGACGCGCTATCTGCCCGCGATCTCGGGCCACCCCGAGCTGATACCGGCGATCCGCAACATGATCGTCGGCGCGCTGCTGATCGCGATCCTCTGGTTCCGGCCCGAGGGCGTCCTGCCGGAGCGCAAGTTCCGGATCAAGGGCATCAGCTTCACCCCGAGCCGGCGGCTGGCGGAGACCGCCGACGGTGAGTAGCGAGGCCCAGGACGGCGCCCCCATCGCCCCCATCGCCCCCATCCTGGAGATCGAGGACCTGGCCTACTCCTTCGGCGGCCTGAAGGCCGTGAACGGGAGCACCTTCAACATCGAGCGGGGCGGCATCAATGCCCTGATCGGTCCCAACGGCGCCGGCAAGACGACCCTCATCAATATCATCGCCGGGGCGCTGAAGGCGGAGGCCGGGCGGGTCAGCTTCGACGGCACCGACGTCACCGGCTGGCCCAGCCACAAGGTGGCCGGCCAGGGCCTGATCCGGACGTTCCAGATCTCCCGCGAGCTGGCCAACATGACCGTCCTCGAAAACATGCTGGTGCCGCCGCCCAACCAGGCGGGGGACCGGCTCTTCAACGCCATGTTCCGGCCTGGCGTCGGCCACCGGCAGGATCGGACGCTGGTCGAGACGGCGCTGGCGCGGCTTGACGACTTCGGCCTCTACGACTCCCGCGACCAGTACGCCCGGAACCTCAGCGGCGGCCAGAAGCGGCTGCTGGAGCTGGCCCGGGGGGTGATGGGGGAGCCCAAGCTGATGGTCCTCGACGAGCCTTTCGCGGGCGTCAACCCGGCCCTCATCGAACTTCTCGAAGGCCATCTGCAGACGCTTCAGCGCTCCGGCATCACGTTCGTGATGGTCGAGCACAACCTGAACGTGGTCGAGCGCATCTGCGACCACGTGGTGGTGATGGCGGAGGGCAGGACGCTGGCGACTGGCAGGCTGTCTGAGCTCCGCCAGAATGAGGAGGTGATCACCGCTTATCTCGGCGGAGCCCTGACCGAGCACCCGCACGGGGCGACCGTCGCAGGGGAGATCGAGCTTCCGAACGTGAGCCGCGGGGAGCCGATCCTGACGGCGTCCGGCCTCACGGCGGGGTACAGCAAGGTGCCGGTCGTGCAGGAGGTCGAGCTCCAGGCTGAGCCGGGCAAGGTGGTGGCCATCGTGGGCCCGAACGGCGCCGGCAAGTCGACCATGTTGAAGGCGATGTTCGGGCTCCTCCGCAACACGTCGGGCAGCGTCCAGCTGGCCGGGGAGGAGATCAGTGGCTGGCCCGCTTTCCGCGTCGCCCGCAGTGGGATGGCGTACGTGCCGCAGGTGATCAACGTGTTCACCAACCTCAGCGTCGTCGAGAACCTGGAGATGGGCGCCTACACGCTGAAGTCGGGCGTCGCCAAGCGTGTCGAGGAGGTCCTCGAGATCTTTCAGGACCTCAAGACCGCGCGGGCCAAGAAGGCGGGCAACCTGAGCGGCGGCCAGCGCAACATGCTGGGCATGGCGCGGGCGTTGATGCTCGAGCCGAAGGTGGTCCTGCTCGACGAGCCGACAGCCGGCCTCTCGCCCGCCTACACACAGGTCGTCTGGGATCAGATCCGGCGCGTCGCCGGCCTGGGCACGGCCGTGATCGTCGTCGAGCAGAACGTCGACCTGGCGGTCAACAACGCCGACTGGGTCTACGTCCTGGTGGCGGGCCGGAATCGTCTTGATGGCCCCGCCCGGCTGATCGGCAAGGAGGACCTGCCCGGCATCTTCCTCGGGGGCGAGGTCGCAGCCAACCTGGCACCCCCCAGCGAGATCGCGAACCAGGCAGCCACGCCGAGTACGGCTAGAGTCAGCGGGTCGATTCCGATTCAGCAGGGGAGAGAGGACGTATGAGATCCAGAAGTAGGTGGAGGGTCGTCTGCACGGCCCTGGTCAGCTTCGGCGTGGTTGCTTGTGGCGGCTCGACCGGCGGCTCGGCGACCGTCGTGACCGGGAAGCCGGTCACTATGGCGGAGCTGTTCCCGATGTCGGGCCGCGAGGCGTTCGTCGGGCAGTGGTTCCAGCACGGAGCCAGGGCCGCCGTCGAGGACATCAACAAGAACGGCGGTGTGAATGGCGGCAAGATCAGCGAGCTGCTCGCCGACACCGGGGGCGACCCGGTGGACGCGGTCACCGCGCAGCGCAAGCTGCTGACCCAGAACCCGACTTTCGAGGTGGGGCCTTCGTCGCTCGAAATCCAGGGAGTGATCAAGGACTACGACCCCTCGCACCTCGTGGACCTGATGGCGGGCGGCACCTCGCAGCTCGACCACCAGCCGTACAAGTACGTCTTCCGGACCTCGGCTTCGGACACGACCATCACCGCGGCGATGGCCTACTTCGCCATCCAGAAGGGCTGGAAGAAGGCCGCCATGCTCTTCGAGACCACCTCTGACGCGACCGACGAGCTCAACCACACGAGCGCCTACTTCAAGGCCAACGGGGGCACGATCCTGGCCAGCGAGCAGCTGGCCCTGCACCAGAGCTCCTATCGCTCGGAGATCACCAAGGCGTTCGCCAACGGCACGCCCGACGTCGTCTTCGTCAAGACCGATCCCCAGACCGGGGCCACCCTCTTCGCCAACATGAAGGAGCTGGGCCACCTCAACCTGCCCCTGGTTTCGGACGACACCGGCAACACCGTCGAGTACGCGAAGGCGGTCGGCCTGCCCGACGCCAGTAAGTACCTCTACGGTGTGAACGGGTCAGCCGGCAGCGGCGAGGCCTGGACGCACTACGTTAAGGATTACCAGTCGACCTGGAGCAGCGACAAGCCCGTCCAGCTGTCGCAGAACACATACGACGGGGTCGTCATCGCCGCGCTCGCGATGACCGAGGCCAAGACCATCGACGGCAAGGTGTGGGTCGACCACGTCACGAAGGTCTCGAACCCGCCGGGGACCAAGTGCTACTACTATTCGCAGTGCGTGGGCTTGCTGAAGGACGGCAAGAAGATCAACTACGAAGGCGCTTCCGGACCCCAGGACTTCGACAAGTATCACAACACGTACGGCGACTGGGACATCGTGCAGTGGAACGCCGATGCCTCTGCCGCCAACACCATCCTCCACGTCGGGGCGGACGCGATCGCGAAGGTCTCCGCCGGGACGAAGTAACCGCATTCAGCCGGCAGGCTGCCGCGGTCAGGGCCGCGGCAGCCCTCGACTCACCTCCGGCCAGCCATCCTTTCCAATTCGTGAACCTCGTGATGGTCCACCGGACAGAGGAGGTCTGCAGAGATGTCCACCGCTCGGCGAGCTCCTCGAGACCAGAGCCTGAGCACGGTGTACGGGAGCGGCCCGAGCATCCCTACATGACGGCGGTCCAGCAGCTGGCCGAGTTCGTCGCCGGCGCCGTCTGGAACGACCTGTCCGAGACCGCCCGCGAGGCTCTCAAGAAGCGCGTCCTGGACGCACTCGGCTGCGCCCACGGAGCCCTCGAAGCGGCGCCCATCCGGGCCATCAGCGAGCACACACAAGACTTCGGGGGCAGTCCGCTTGCGACCCTCTTCGGGGGTGACCGGACGGCGCCGGATCGAGCCGCCTTTCTCAACGGGGCCGCGGTCCGCTACCTCGACTTCAACGACGCCTTCCTCGGCCGGGGTGAGGCCTGCCACCCGAGCGACAATCTCGCTCCAGTGCTGGCGGCGGCCGAATATGCGCACGCGAGCGGCCGCGATCTGCTGCTGGCGCTGGCCGTCGCCTACCAGGTCCAGGTCCGGCTCAGCCAGGTGGCGCCGGTCCGGGGCCGAGGCTTCGACCACTCCACGCAGGGCGCCTACGCGGCTGCGGCCGGGGTCGCCAAGGTCCTCGGGCTCGACGCAGTCCGGACGGCCAGCGCGATCGCCATCTCGGGCACCGCCTTCAACGCGCTCCGCGTGACGCGGACCGGTTCGCTCAGCAACTGGAAGGGCCTGGCGTACCCCAATACCGCGTTCGGGGCCGTAAACGCCGCGTTCCTGGCCCGTCGCGGGGTGACCGGTCCGATGGCGGTCTTCGAGGGCGACAAGGGCTTCATGGACGTGATCGCCGGCCGCTTCGACCTGGATTGGTCGGCGGAGGGCCTCGACGCGGTGGAGCAGACGATTATCAAGCGCTACAGCGCGGAGGGACACGCGCAGTCGGCCCTGGAGGCGATCCTCGAGCTGCGCGAGGCGGGCCTTCGGGCCTCCGAAGTCGAGCGCATCGACCTGCATGTGTTCGACGTCGCCTACGAGATCATCGGCCCTGGGGCGGGCGACAAGAAGAGGGTGACCACAAAGGAGGAGGCCGACCACTCGCTCCCCTACCTGGTCGCCGCCGCCCTGATCGACGGCGAGATGACACCTGCCCAATACTCGGACTCGAGGCTGCGGGCCACCGACGTCCAGGCGCTGTTGCAGTGCGTCGAGGTCCACTCCGACCCCGAGCTGTCCGCTGCGTTCCCCGACCACCAGGGCGTCCGGGTCGAGGTCCGCCTCCGCGATGGCGGCACCTGCCGGCTCGCGAAGGCGGACTATGACGGTCCCTCGAGCTGGGCGGCGATCGAGTCCAAGTACCATGCGCTGGGCGGGCCGGCGGCGGCGATCGAGATCGTGAAGCGCCTCGACGAGGTGACGGTGGCCGAGCTGGCGGCTGTGATTTAAGCCGAGAGTGTGCCCTTCCCCGGCGGGTGGGTTGGAGGGGGTAGTTCCTCGCAACAACAAAGGTCTGACGTGAGTGCAGCGGGCAGAGAACGGCGGTCGGACGCCCAGGTACAAGTGACCGAGGTCTTTCCGCGCGACGGACTGCAGACGATGCTCCACGAGCCGGGCCTCCGGCAGCCGTCGACCGCGGAGAAGGTCGAGTTCATCGAGCGCGTGGCGACCACCGGGGTGCCGGAGATCGAGATCACCGGCTTCGTCCACCCCCGCGTCATCCCCCAACTGGCCGACGCGGAAGAGGTCGCCGAGGCCATCATCGCGCGCGACCTGGGCGTGCGCCTGCGGGCTCTGGTGCCCAACTTCAGGGGCGCCCAGCGAGCGCTCGCGGTCGGCATGCCGAAGGTGTCCTGCCTGGTGGCGGCCAGCCCCACCTACCAGCGGCTGAACTCGAACATGTCGATCGAGGCCAATCTCCTGGAGATCGAACGCACCGTCGAGCTGGGCGCGAGAAGGGGCACCGAGGTCGCTCTCGGCATGGCCATCTCCTTCGTCTGCCCCTACGAAGGCCTCGTGCCGGAGCAGTCGGTGATGGCCATCGTCGAGCGCGCCGTCGCGTTCGGGATTCGGGACATCAGCCTGGCCGACAGCATCGGACTCGCCTGGCCGGCCCTGGTCCGTGACCGCTGCGCGAGGGTTCTCGATCGGTGGCCCGACCTGCGTCTCGGCCTTCACCTGCACACGCTTGCCGGACTGGCACTCGCCAACGCTGTCGCCGGGTACGAGGCTGGTGTCCGCAGGTTCGACGCTTCGGCCGCGGGCATCGGCGGCGGCATCGCGATGCCGATCCATACGACCGAGATGGGCAACGTCGCCACCGAGGACCTGGTCTACCTGTTCGAAAACTCCGGCATTCACACCGGCATCGACCTGGCCGCGGTCGCCGCGAGTGGCCGGAGGGCGGTCGAGCTGGTTGGCGGCGGGGGTGGCCACGTCACCGGCTTCGGCACGCTGGAGCGATTCCTCCAAATCAACGCTGCTCACCTGGCCGAGGTCGGCACCGCCCCGCCGGGACGCTCCGATAGGACGGGAGCCTAGGATTCCCGCCGCGCGGAGTGGGCCCGGTCCCGCTCCGAGAACGAGCCGGTGACATGCACGATCCGCCGCAACCCCGCCTGCTCCAGGAGGCTGGCGGCGATCCCCGCCCGGTAGCCGGCTTCACAGTGGACGGCGACCGGCGCCTCGGTCGGGAGCTCAGACGCGCGCCGGGCGACGTCGGGCACGCGGATGTGGACCGCGCCGGGGACGTGGCCAGCGGCCCACTCGTCGTCCTCGCGCACGTCAACCACAGCCACCGTCTTGGCTCGCAGGATCCACTCGGTGAGGCTCTCGACCTCGGCTGTCTCGAAGCTGGACAGGCGGCGGCCGCTGGCCGCCCAGGCGTCGATGCCACCGTCGAGGTAAGCCGCCGCATTGTCGAAACCGATGCGGAGCAGCTGGCGCTGGGCTTCCATGTGCATGGCCAAGGTGCCGCCGGTCAGGACGATCGACCGCTCGCGCGCGACCACCCACCCCACCCAGGCGCTGAACGGCTCTTCCCCGAGTCCGATGCAGTAGCTGCCGGGCACGTGAGCGCGGTCGTACTCGATGGCCGGCCGGATGTCGACGAGGGCCGCTCCCGCCGCCGTGCGCACTTCCGTTTCGGCCGGACTCAGGGCGGCGAGCGGGGGCGGCCGCAGACCGAGGAGCGGCGCGCCGCGCCGGTTGAGGGCCGCCATGTCTCGGTAATAGAGGGGATAGGGACCTCGATCCAGCGCCCGCGCCAGGAAGGGCAGGAGTTCGGTGGTATTGAAGAACGGGTTGCCGAGACGCTCGGCGCCCATGGTGCTCGTGGCCGCGCTGTCCGTCGCGGCGGCGGCGGCGCAGAAAGAGCCGCTGCCATGGGTCGGGTAGACGGCCACGTCGTCAGGCAGGTCGCGCAGGCGCTGGTGCAGGGTGCGATAAGCCTCGAGGGTCAGGGCGGTGGCGAGGTGCGGCCCGAACAGATCCGTGCGGGCGATCGCGCCCACCATCAGGGCACCCCCGCTGAAGATCGCGAGGGAGCGGCCGGCCTGGTCCTTGAGCACGTAACTGAGGTGGGTGGGGGTGTGGCCGGGCGTGTGGCGAGCGCAGAGGCGCCAGCGTCCGACGGGAATCTCGTCGCCATCTGAGAGGCCTCGGTGCGGATATTCGAGACCCGCACCCCCGGCGGCGCCGAGAGGAGCGCCGGCCGCGGCTTCGATCTCGCGGGCGCCGGAGACGAAGTCGTTGTGCACGTGCGTCTCCAGGCTGAGGGCGATGCGGCCGCCGAGAGCCTCGGCGCGTTCCAAGTACCCGGCCACGTCGCGCAGCGGGTCGATGGCCACCGACACGCCGGCGTCCGGGTCACTGACCAGGAACGAAGAGTTGCCGAGCTCAGGCGCCGGGAAGATGTCGATGAGGGGCGCAGGTGCCGATGCCAAGGGGTCGATGGCTCGCATAGCGAAATGATGCCCCCCGGACGGCGGTTGCGAGGCACGGCTGTTGCGCTCGGGCTGCCGGCGCCTCGCGAATAGCGGGAATAATGCCCCTTGGGTCGGCGTGGCGGAACTGGCAGACGCGCCGGACTTAGGATCCGGTGGGGCAACCCATGGAGGTTCGAGTCCTCTCGCCGACACCAGCGAGTGAGCGGCCGAGATGGCGGAACCGGCAGACGCGGCGGTCTCAAAAACCGTTGGGCTAAACACCCATGGGGGTTCGAATCCCCCTCTCGGCACCACGTTTCGATTACCAAGAGGTGAGCGATCCTTGAGTGGGCGGAGACCGCCAAGAGATCGCGCGTAGATCCCTGTTGGTGTCGGTATCGGGCCGGGGGACCGGCACGCTCGAGCCTTGGCAGCCAGTCCGGCAGAGCAAGCTACCAGACGGTTGGGCCACACACGAGGGCGGCGACCGCTCCTTCCATCGCGACGGGCGCGAGATGGGCGAGGCCTCTGTCATCCAGACTGGCCGGAACAAACGCTCGGTCTGGCCCGCTTTCGTCGGAGCCATACAGAGCGGCGCATTTCGCCGTGTGGCCCTCCGCACTCGTGGAACCCATCTTCCTCGCCGGGACAAGCGCCAGCGGCTGCTGTCCGGAGTGCGGAGCACCGTGGCGACGACTGGTGAGGCGGAGGCGACTCCTCAGTGGCGAGCGCGAGGTGGAGGGCAGCTTCGCTCGGCCCGACGAGCCGTTCCGGATCCGCGCCAATGTCGTCGGCCATTGGCGCTACTCGACCGAGGCCGAGATGGTGGGCTGGCGGCCCGGCTGCGAGCACCATCGGGCGCCCGTGCCCTGCATGGTGCTCGACCCTTTCGCCGGGAGCGGGACGACTCTCGCGGTGGCCAAGCGCCTCGCTCGGCGATCGATCGGGATTGAGCTCCAGGCCGACTACCTGCGCCTGATCCGCCGCCGCCTCGAGCGCGTTGCGTGGCAGCCGCAGTTGTTTGACGTTGCATTGGCTCCGGACCCGGTTCCACCACCAGAGGAGGGTGCGGCGTGAGGGTATCCCAGGCCGCTCAGTCGTGGTCTGCGGGCTCGCCGAGCACGTGTTCTAAGCGTTGCCCGACGTGACCCTGTCCGGAACCCGGGACGAGGTGCCGGTTGCCATTCTGGCGATGCGTGCACGACGGCGGCCGGCCTGATGGCCGAGACCTTCATCGAGATCGAGGCGGGCGACGGCGACGAGCTGTCCGTCACCTCCTTCTGGGGCGGCCGGGAGCGGG
>JALYZG010000237.1 GCA_030948965.1 Candidatus Dormiibacterota bacterium
GGAGGAGCCGGGCCTCGGGCCTCGCGTCCGCGGCGCGCAGTTGGATGTCATCGGCCACGTCAACCCCCTCCGGCTCGTGCGGGCCCTGGCCCGCACGGCCATCAAGCATGGAGCCTCGATCGAGGAGGGGATGCCCGTGTCGGCCCTGGCCCTGCGCGGTGGTCGCCTTCAAGGCGTCCTGGGGCCCGAGGGCTTGGTACACGCCGACGCGGTCGTCCTCGCCGCCGGGCCCTGGAGCGCCAGCCTCGCCGCCCCGGCTGGGGTGGCCCTGGACGTGCGGCCCAGCCGGGGCCAGCTGGTGGTCCTCGAGCCGCAGCGGGCGGTCCTCAAGCGGACGCTCCTCTGGCAGGGCTCCTACCTGGTGCCAAAGCCGGACGGGTCGGTGATGGCCGGCTCCACCGAAGAGGACTCAGGCTTCGACGCCCGCCCCACGGCTGAAGGGGTGCACTTGATCCTCGATTTCGCCGTCCGAGCGGTGCCGGGCCTCGCGACAGCCGCCGTGACCCGGACCGCCGCCGCCCTGCGCCCCGCCACTCCCGACGGACGCCCGATCATCGGCTCCGCCGCCGGACTGCCCGGCCTGGTGCTGGCCTGCGGCCACAACCGCAAGGGCGTGCTCCTGGCGCCGATCACCGCCGAACTGGTCGCGCAGCGCCTGGCGTCAGCCGCCAGCTAGGTCAGGTCCGGCGCGGCCGCCGCCTACTTGGAGAGGATGAGCATCACGCGCCCCTGCTGCCACGGCACCGCAGAGCCCGCCCCGTCCACATGGAGCGTGGCCGCGTAATCCGCGGCGGCGGCCAGCGTCGACCATCTGTAGGGGAGATGGCCGCCGTTGTAGAGGCCGGCGTCGTTGGTGTAGACGAGGCCCTGCGCCTTGTCGTAGCCGATCAGGACCAGCACGTGGTAGACGGGGAGGCGGCCATAGCCGGGGTTGATCGGGGCGCCGTTGACGTGGGTCATGAGCGGGATGATCACCGGCCGCCCATCGGCCAGCTGCTGCTCGATAACGTTCAGGTCGAGGGGCACGATCTGGGACTGCAGGCCAAAGAAGTGGGTGGCCGACTGGCCCATATCGGCCAGCGAGAGGTTGAGCTGGCCGGGCCAGCTGGCGCGTTCGTACGCCACGATCGCGCGCATCCTCGTATCCGCCTCGGAGCCGGGTATCTGGGCGCGTTGATCTCCGGACCAGTAGGCGCCTGCCATGAGGGTGCCGGCGGCTTCGCAGAAGTCCTCGTAGAACGCGTGGTTGCTCGCCTGGAACGGAAACTGGCTGGTGAACGGAACCTTGATCAGCACCGAATCCGGGATCGGAGTGGGTGCCGGCGTGGGTGTGGGTGTGGCGGCTGGAGTCGCGACCGGGGAGGCCGACTCATTCGGGCTGGGTGAGGCCGAGGGCGCGGCCACGACCACCGACGTCTTGGGCGGTGGGGCCGACGCCGACGCCTGGATCTGCCGCCAGCCGTGGTAGCCGACGCCGGCCACCCCGACCCAGGCGACGGCCGCCACCAGGCCGTACAGGGACCACCTAGGAGGATTCACTAGCGCATACCATAGCGGCGGCGTGACCGACCAGGGCACGCGCCTGGGCTCGCGGGCGGTCCTCAACTCGACCCTCGTCCTCGGCGCGAGAACCGTTTCCCGGCTGGTGGCGCTGGTCGTGGTGATCGCCCTCGCCAACCATCTCGGCGCCGACCGCTACGGTCGTTACACCACCTACGTCGCCTACAGCTCGCTAGTCGGGGTACTGATCGACCTCGGCCTCGCCACCCTCTACACCCGCGAGGCGGCCCGGGCCCCGGACGGGCTCTCGGAGTTCCTGGCCACCCTGGTCACGGGCAAGGTCGCACTCTCGGTGCTGGCCGCAGGGGCCCTGGCCATCGCCCTGTGGCTGGTCGGCCTGCACGAGCTCATCGTCCCGGGCGCCGCCCTGCTCGTCGCCACCGCCTACGCAGTACTGCTCCGCAACACCTTCTACGCGCTGGGGCGACTGGAGTTCGAGGTCATCGCCATCCTGGGCGAGACCGTGATCCAGGCGGGGTTGGTCATCGCGGGCACCCGGACCGGCCAGGACGTGCCCTACTTCGTCTGGTCGTACGCGGCCTCCTACGGCTTCACGTGCCTTTTCTGCCTGATCGTGATCCCCCTCTTCCGCCTGGGCCGGGTCCGGCCGGGTTTCGATGCCCGGCTCTTCTTCCGCTGGCTCCGCCTTGCCTTCCCGTTCGCGGTCGGCTTCTTCCTGACCAACCTCTACTTCCGCGCTGACGTGCCCATCCTCCAGCACTTCCGCCCGTTTCGAGAGGTGGGTTGGTACACGTTCGCCTACAAGCCCTTCGAGGCCCTGCAGTTCGTGCCTCTGGCCGTGCAGGCGGTCGTCTACCCGGTGCTGGCCGTCTACTACAAGGAGAGCGGGCCGCGCCTGGGTCTCACCTACGAACGCTTCTTCAAGGTGCTGGTCGTGCTGGGCTGGCCGCTGACGGTGGGCACGTTCATCCTCGTGCACCCCGTCGGGCGCCTCTTCCGCCTCTTTCCAGAGTCGGAGCCGTCGCTCCGAATCCTCTCCCTCGGCATCGTCTTCCTATTCGTCAACTCGGCCTTCACGGCGATGCTCTACGCTATCGACCGCCAGGACCTCTTCGCCTGGACGACGGCGATCGCGGTGGTCGTCAACGTCGGCCTGAACGTGGCCTTGATCCCGCTCTACGGCTACCTCGCGGCCAGCGCCACCACCGTCATCACCGAGATGGCGTTCGCGGTCGCGGGCTGGACCTTTGTGGCGCGGCGGCACCGGCTGCCCTGGCTCCGTCTCAGCTGGCGCACGGTGCTCGCGGGGCTGGTGATGGGGATCGTCGTCTACCTGCTGCGCCGGCATTCCATCCTCCTCGTCGCCCCGGCCGGAGGGTTGGTCTACCTGGCAGCTCTCTTCGGACTCCGGGCTGTGGATCGGGATGAGGTGACGATGCTGCTCCGCGGCTTTTCGACCCGGGTCTGACAGCTGCTCAAAATCGTCCTGGCCCCGGGTTGGCGGGGCACCGAGGCGGCCATCGCGCCGTGGGTGGAGGGCCTCAGGGCGCGCGGCTTCGAGGCGGTGGCGGTCCGGCTGCCTCCAACCCGGGCGGGAGTCGCAGCCCCACGCCTGGCTCGGCTGGCGGCGCCGGACATCGTGCTCGGAGGCGTCTCCTTCGGCGGCCGGGTGGCGTCACTGGTCGCGGCGGAGGCGGCGGCCGCCGGGCTCCTCTGTCTGGCCTACCCGCTGCGCGACCAGGCCGCCGAGCGTACCGCCCACTGGCCTCGGATCAGGTGCCCGGCACTCGTCGTCAACGGCGACGCCGATCCGCTCTCCGACGCCGTCAAGCTGGCCGCCCTGGTCACGCAGCTGCCGGCCGGGCGGCTGGAGGTCGTGGCCGGCGCGGGCCACGATCTCAGGCCGCACCGAGACCAGGTGCTCGACTTGGCTGCGATCTTCCTCTCTACTCTTTAGCGGAGCATGCAAGAGATCCATCTCGACGCCAACGGGCTGCGCTTCCGATGCCTCGCCGACGGTCCCGAGAACGGGCCGCCCGTGCTTTTGCTGCACGGCTTTCCCGAGGGTGCGGAGTCGTGGGGGCCGCAGCTCCCGGTGCTGGCCGCGGCCGGCTTGCGCGCGGTGGCGCCTGACCTCCGCGGGTATGGCGGCACTGATCGGCCGGAGGCTGAGGCCGACTACCGGATGCCGCTATTGCTGGACGACGTGGAGGGGCTGATCGACGCCCTTGGAGCTGAGCGCTGCCACCTCGCCGGACACGACTGGGGGGCGATCGTGGGTTGGGCCTTCGCCAGCCGCCGGCCGACCCGGCTGCGCAGCTGGACGGCGCTCTCGGTCGGCCATCCTCATGCCTTGGCCGAGGCCGCCCGGACCGACGACGACCAGCGCCGCCGCTCCGCGTACATCGGCCTGTTCCGCGAGGCCGGCGGCAAAGCCGAAACGGTCCTGGCCGAGGACGGATACCGGCGGCTGCGGGCCATCTACCGCTTCCCGCCCAACCCGGACGCCTTTCCCGCGGACGTGATCGAGCACTACGTCGAGGGCTTCGCCCGCCCGGGCCGCCTCACCGCCGCGCTCAACTACTACCGCGCGTCGATGGGTCGGGCGGCGTACGAGGCGTTCCCGCCCGCGCCCGACCCGGTCACGGTGCCGACCCTTCTGGTCTGGGGCGACGAGGACCCGGCTCTGGGCCGCCGCGGCACGGAGGCGACTGCGGCGCACGTCACCGCGGAATACCGCCTGGAGGTCCTCAGCGGGGCGGGCCACTGGCTGCAGTTCGAGCGCCCGGAGGACGTCTCGCGGCTGCTGTGGGAGTGGATCACCGGCCACCCGTGAAGGGCGCCCTGGACGACGCGGCCTGGCTCGAGGTGCTGGAGAGCACCGCCGAGCTGATCGAAGCCGCCGTGAGGCCGCTGTTCGGGACCGAGGCCGGTCGCCGAGAGATCGGTCGGGGCGCGGGCGGCGACCGCACCGTGGAGCTGGACCGGGTCGCGGAGGAGGTGGCGCTGAGCCGGCTCCAGGCCGTCGCCGAGCCTGCGGCCGGGGCATCGGTGCTGTCCGAGGAGGCGGGCTTGGTCGACCTCGGCGCGGAGTGGCCCCGGATCCTCGTCGATCCCGTCGACGGCAGCCTCAACGCGAAGCGCGGACTGCCCGTCGTGGGCACCATGCTGACCCTGCTGCGCGGCCCCACCGTCGGCGATGCCGCCGCCGCACACGTGCGCAACCTCGTCAGCGGCGAGGGCTGGAGCGTGGTCCGGGGCGGAGGCCTGCGCCGCAACGGCCGCCTCATTACCCCGATGCGGACGGGGCCACCGCGTCGGTTCGAGGTGCTGGCGCTGGAGTCGGGTCCGCGACACGTCCTCGCCGCCCGGCCCTTGATCGAGCGTGCGAGCAAGATCAGGCTCTTCGGGAGCATGGCCCTCAGCCTCGCCCACACTGCGGCCGGGGGCGTGGACGTCCACTTCTCGGGCATGGCCGGGCGCGTTTTCGACATGAGCGCGGGCGCGCTCATGCTGGCCGAGGTGGGCGGCGTGGCCACGGACGGCGAAGGCCGCCAGCTGGCCCAGCTGGCGGCCGACCTGCGCACACGGACGACGCTGCTGGCCTCGGCCTGGCCGGAGCTGCACGCGCTCGCCCTCGACGCCCTTCGCGCCGACGCCGCCGAAGGTTGAGCGTGGCGCGGCCAGTTGCTGGAAACTACCGATCTGTGGCCGTGAGAGAAGGGCGCAGCCGGGTCGTCATCGAGCACGTCTCGCCCGAGATCGACGGCGGTCGGTTCCCCATCAAGCGTGTGGCCGGAGAGCGCGTGGTGGTCGAGGCCGACATCATCGCCGAGGGCCACGACGAGCTCGCGGCCGTCGTTCTCACGCGTCGCGAGGGCGAGCCGCGGTGGCGAGAAGTGTCCATGCGGCTCCTCGTCAACGATCGCTGGCGAGGCGAGTTCGAGGTGGCGGAGATCGGCGTGTATCTGTACACGGTCGAGGCCTGGGTCGACCACTTCCACACCTGGGTGCGCGACCTCCACCGCCGGCTCGAGGCGGGACAGGATGTCAGCGTAGAGCTCCGAATCGGGGCCGCGCTCGTGCGGGCCGCCGCCGGTCGGGCCGGAGCCGAGGAGGCCGATGCTCTGCGGGCCGCGGCCCGGGCCATGACCGCTCGGAACGGCATCCAGTTCGCCCTCGACCCGGAGCTGGCGGGGCTCATGGCCGGTCACCCCGACCGGCGCGCGGCCGCCCGGCACCCGCTCGAGCTGAGGGTGACGGTCGACCCCGTCCGCGCCCGCTTCGGCTCCTGGTACGAGCTCTTCCCGCGCTCGACCTCCCCCGAGCCCGCGCGGCCCGGCACCTTCCAGGACGTGATCGCGCGCCTGCCGTACGTGGCCGGAATGGGCTTCGACGTCCTCTACATGCCCCCGATCCACCCCATCGGGAGACAGTTCCGGAAGGGTCGCAACAACACGGTCAACCCGACGCCCAGCGACGTCGGCAGCCCTTGGGCGATCGGCGGCCCGGAAGGCGGCCACAAGTCCGTCAATCCCCTGCTGGGGACGCTGGACGACTTCCGCGAGTTGGTGCTGCGGGCCCGCGAGCTGGGCCTCGACGTGGCGCTCGACATCGCCTTCCAGGCGTCGCCCGACCACCCCTACGTGACCGAGCACCCGCGCTGGTTCCGGCGCCGACCCGACGGGACGATCCAGTACGCCGAGAATCCGCCCAAGAAGTACCAGGACATCTACCCGTTCGACTTCGAGACGGCCGAGTGGCGGGCTCTGTGGGACGAGCTCAAGAGCGTCTTCGAGTTCTGGATCGAGCAGGGCGTGCACATCTTCCGCGTGGACAACCCGCACACAAAGCCCTTCGCCTTCTGGGAGTGGGTCATCGGCACCCTAAAGGCTGCGCACCCCGAGCTGATCTTCCTCTCCGAGGCGTTCACGAGGCCCAAGGTGATGTATGAGCTGGCCAAGCTCGGGTTCACCCAGTCGTACACGTACTTCGCCTGGCGCAACGAGCCCTGGGAGCTGAGGCAGTACTTCACCGAACTGACCCGGACGGAGGTGGTCGAGTACTTTCGGCCCAACCTGTGGCCGAATACGCAGGACATCCTGACCGAGACGCTGCAGCACGGCGGCCGCGCCGCCAGCGCGCTGCGCTTCCTGCTCGCGGCCACCCTCGGCGCCAGCTATGGGATCTTCGGGCCGACCTTCGAGCTGGTCGAGACGGCACCGTTCATGGTCGGGCGCGAGGAATACATGAACTCCGAGAAGTACGAGGTCCGGCACTGGGACCTTGACCGGCCCCAAACGCTGGCCCCGCTGATCGCCCGCGTCAACCGCATCCGGCGTGAACACCCGGCGCTACAGCAGGACCGCACACTGCGCTTTCTGGACACCGACAACGACGCGCTCCTGGCCTATGCCAAGACCGCGGCCGACGGCTCCGATCCCGTCCTCGTCGTGGTCAACCTGGATCCCTTCCACCGCCAGCAAGGCTGGGTCGGAGTGCCCGTCGAGCGTTCCGACTGGGGTTCGAGCTTCGCCGTCCGAGACATGCTCAGCGGCGCCGACTACGTGTGGGCGGCGGATCGCTGGAACTACGTCGACCTGGATCCGACCCGGGCCCCAGGCCACGTGCTGGCCCTCGGCCGCCCCCTGCAGCCCGAGCCCGAGTGATGGCACCTCAGGGGGACGAGAAGACGTGCATTCGCCGGCAAGTGCACGTCTCGATGGCGCGCGAAGGGGACGTTCGCTGGCGAATGCACGTTTCGATGGCCCCTCGTTGATGCCTCTCGACGACCAGGCCGACTGGTACAAGGACGCGGTCATCTACGAGGTTCACGTGCGCTCGTTCATGGACGCGAACGGGGACGGAATCGGCGACTTCCCCGGTCTCATCCAGAGGCTCGACCACATCGCCGGGCTGGGGGCGACGGCCATCTGGGTGCTGCCCTTCTACCCTTCGCCGCTCCGCGACGACGGCTACGACATCGCCGACTATTACCGCGTCAACCCCGACTACGGCCGCGTCGGCGACGTGCGCCGCTTGGTCCAGGAGGCGCACAAGCGCGGCCTGCGGATCATCACCGAACTCGTCTGCAACCACACGTCCGACCAGCACCGCTGGTTCCAGCGCGCCCGTCGGGCCCGGCCGGGCAGCGTGTTTCGCGACTACTACGTCTGGAGCGACAACGATCAGGGCTACCCGGAGGCGCGCGTCATCTTCAAGGACTTCGAGACGTCCAACTGGACCTGGGACCCTCTGGCCCAGGCCTACTACTGGCACCGCTTCTACGCCCATCAGCCCGACCTCAACTTCGACAATCCGCGCGTCCAGGCCGAGATCTTGAAGGCGGTCGACTTCTGGCTGGAGATGGGCATCGACGGGCTGCGGCTCGACGCCATCCCCTACCTCTTCGAGCGCGAGGGCACCAACTGCGAGAACCTGGAGGAGGGCCACGCCTTCCTGCGCAAGCTGCGCCGCCACGTGGACTCCAGGTTCTGCAATCGGATGCTGCTGGCCGAGGCCAACCAGTGGCCGGAAGACGCGGTGCCTTACTTCGGCCATGGGGACGGCGACGAGTGCCACATGTCCTTCCACTTCCCGGTCATGCCGCGCCTCTTCATGGGGCTACGCATGGAGGACCGATTCCCGATCGTCGACATCATGGCCCAGACGCCGCCGATCCCGGCCAACGCGCAGTGGGCGGTGTTCCTCCGCAACCACGACGAACTGACGCTGGAGATGGTCACGGACGAGGAGCGAGACTTCATGTATCGGGCCTACACGCAGGACCCGGAGGCGCGCCTCAACCTCGGCATCCGGCGCCGCCTGGCCCCGCTCCTGCGCAACAACCGGCGCCGCATCGAGCTCATGAACGGGCTCCTCTTCTCGCTCCCGGGCACGCCCGTCATCTACTACGGCGACGAGATCGGGATGGGCGACAACATCCACCTTGGCGACCGCCACGGCGTACGCACGCCGATGCAGTGGTCGGCCGACCGCAACGCGGGCTTCTCCCGCGCCGATCGCCAGCAGGTCTACGCGCCGGTCATCACGGACGCCGAGTACCACTACGAGTCCGTCAACGTGGAGGCTCAGGACGAGAACCCGCAGTCGCTGCTCAACTGGATGCGGCGCCTGATCGCCTTGCGCCGCCGCTATCCCGCTTTCGGACGTGGCACGATCGAGTTCTTGCAGCCGGAGAATCGCCACGTGCTGGCCTTCGTGCGGCATTTCGAGGCCGAGCGGATCCTGGTCGTCGCCAACCTCTCTCGCTACGCCCACTACACGAACCTCGACCTGTCGGCGTTCCGGGGCATGGTGCCGGTCGAGCTGTTCGGCCGCAACGACTTCCCGGCCGTGGGCGAGGATCCTTACCCGATGATCCTCGGGCCCCACACCTTCTTTTGGTTCGCGCTCGAGCCCGCCCGGACAGAGACACCCGCGAGGCGGGTGCCGCAGCTCTCGCTCGAGGACGGGCGCCTGGCCCGGCAGCTGCCCCAATACCTGCCCGCGCAGCGCTGGTTCGGGGGCAAGAGCCGCAAGATCCGGGACACCGTCGTCGTCGACTCCATCGCCATCCGCGACGCAGAGGTGAAGCTCGTCGAGGTCCGCTACCACGAGGGCGATCCGGAAACCTACGTCATGCCTCTGACCCGCGACCCAGACGGCGTCGTGGTGGACGCGCTTCGCGACCACGCCTTCAACCGGGTGCTGCTGGAGGCGATCAGCCGCCGCCGTCGCTTCCGGGGCCGGCTCGGCGGGGTGCTGGCGCTGCCCATGGCGCCCCTTGGCCGCCTCAAGGCGCCGGCTTCGGAGCTGGCGCCACAGCTTTCCTCGGCCGAGCAGAGCAACAACTCTGTGATCTTCGGTGAGCGGCTCATCCTCAAGGTCTACCGCCGGGTGGAGGCGGGGGTGAACCCCGACCTGGAGATGTCGCACTTCCTGACCGAGGCCGGTTTCCCCAACGTCGCCCAGGTGGCGGGTGCGGTCCTCTACCGCTGGAGCCGCGATCAGACAGCGACGTTGGGCATGCTCCAGGCCTACGTCCCCAACCAGGGCGACGGCTGGCGGCACGCCCTCGACCTGCTCTCCAGTGGCGACCCGGCGCTGGTCGAGCGCTACCGACCAATGGCCGAGCTGCTCGGCCGCCGCACCGCCGAGATGCACGTCGCGCTGGCCTCCGACCCGCTGAACCAGGCCTTCGCGCCGGAACCGACCACGATGCTCAGCCGGCGCTCCGCTTACCAGTCCGTGCGTTCCCTGGCGGTGCAGGTCCTGATCCAGCTTCGCCACCAGCTGCCGCGGCTGGACGAGGGCTCCGCGGCCACGGCGAGAGTGGTGCTGGGGTCCGAGGCCGACCTGCACCGGCGCCTGCGCCGCGTCCTCCAGTCCCGCACGCCGACCTGCCGCATCCGAGTGCACGGTGACTACCACCTCGGCCAGACGCTGTTCACCGGCGGCGACTTCGTGATCGTCGACTTCGAAGGCGAGCCGGCCCGGCCGCTGCCGGAACGGCTCCTCAAGCGGTGGGCCATGCGCGACGTCGCGGGCATGCTGCGCTCCTACGCCTACGCTGCTGAGGCGGCGGCCGTGCCGATGGGGCGCGAGTGGCAGCGTGCCGCCACCGAGTCGTTCCTGCGCGGGTATCGGGACGCCGCGGGCGACGCCGTCTTCAGACCGGCTACGGTTGAAGAGGAGGACGTCCTCCTCGACACGATGCTGATGGAAAAGGTCCTTTATGAGCTGCGCTACGAGCTCGACAACCGGCCCGAGTGGGTCGGCATCCCGCTCCGCGGCCTGTGCGACATCTTGGAGGTGGGGCAATGAGCGAGCAGATGCAGAGCCTGCTCACCGACGACGATCTATACCTCTTCAACGAGGGCAGCCTCTTTCGCCTCCACGACAAGCTGGGCGCCCACCCGGTCCCTGGCGGCACCACCTTCGCGGTCTGGGCGCCGAACGCCGAGTATGTCTCAGTGATCGGGGACCACAACGACTGGCGCCAGGACGCCGACCCGCTGCGCGCCCGCGGCGCGTCCGGCATCTGGGAGGGTTTTGTGGCCGGCGCCGGCCACGGCAGCAACTACAAGTACCACGTGGCCGCGCGCGGCGGCGGCTATCGCGTAGACAAGGCCGATCCGATCGGCTTCTGCACCGAGATCGCACCCCGCACCGGCTCGGTCGTCTGGAACCTCGATTACGAATGGGGCGACGCGGAATGGATGCGTGAGCGCGCCCAGCGCAACCGGGCCGGCGCGCCGATGACCGTGTACGAGGTCCACCTCGGCTCCTGGATGCGCGAGCCGGCGGACAACTATCGCTCGCTCAGCTACCGCGAGGTGGCGCCGCGGCTGGCCGACTACGCAGAGCGGCTGGGCTTCACGCACGTGGAGCTCCTGCCCGTCATGGAGCACCCCTTCTTCGGCTCCTGGGGCTATCAGACCACCGGCTACTTCGCCCCCTCCAGCCGCTACGGCTCGCCCCAGGACTTCATGGCGCTCGTCGACCACCTGCACCGGCGCGGGATCGGGGTCATCCTGGACTGGGTCCCGTCGCACTTCCCGACCGACGAGCATGGCCTGGGCTACTTCGACGGCACCCACCTGTACGAGCACGCCGACCCGCGACGGGGGTTCCACCCCGACTGGAACAGCTACATCTTCAACTACTCGCGCCACGAGGTCAGGAGCTTTCTGATCTCCAGCGCCGTCTTCTGGCTGCAGCGCTACCACGCCGACGGCCTGCGTGTCGACGCGGTCGCCTCCATGCTCTACCTCGACTACTCACGCAAGGCCGGCGAGTGGATCCCCAACGACTTCGGCGGCCGCGAGAACGTCGACGCGATCGAGTTCCTACGCCGCCTCAACACCGAGGTCTACGCCACGTTCCCCGACACGCAGACGGCGGCGGAGGAATCGACATCGTGGCCGATGGTCTCGCGGCCGACCTACGTGGGCGGCCTCGGCTTCGGCATGAAGTGGGACATGGGCTGGATGCACGACACGCTCGACTACATGTCCCGCGAGCCCGTGCACCGCAAGTTCCACCACTCGGACCTGACGTTCCGGGGCCTCTACGCGTTCACCGAAAACTTCGTGCTGCCGCTCTCGCATGACGAGGTGGTGCACGGCAAGGGCTCCCTCCTCGGCAAGATGCCGGGCGACGAGTGGCAGCGGTTCGCCAACCTGCGGGCTCTCTTCGGCTGGATGTACGCCACCTCGGGCAAGAAGCTTCTCTTCATGGGCTGTGAGTTCGGGCAGCCGTCGGAGTGGAACCACGACGGCCAGCTCGACTGGGAGGCCGCCGGCCGGCCGATGCACGCCGGCGTGGCGCGCTGGGTCAGCGACCTGAACCGCCTGGTCCGCTCCGACCCTGCCCTGCATGAGCTGGACTTCGACCCGGCCGGCTTCTCCTGGATCGACGCCAACGATTCCGAGCAGTCGGTGGCCTCGGTGCTCCGCAGCGCCCGGGGCGGCCACGTGCTGGCCGCTTTCAACTTCACGCCCGTGCCGCGTTACGGCTACAGGATGGGGGTGCCCGTGGCGGGCTACTGGAAGGAGGCCCTGAACAGCGACTCCACGGACTACGGCGGCTCGGGCCTGGGCAACCTGGGCGGCGTCCGCACCGACGACCTGGCCACGCACGGTCGCCCCGCGTCGCTGCTGCTGACGCTGCCGCCCCTGGCCGCGATCTACTTCACCTCGCCCCGCTGAGCGCCCGCGCACCCTTGACCGCGCGGGTCCGGTCGACTTCGCGGACGGCCCCGGGCGGCGGGGTCCGGAACTTCAGCCCGCGCCTGGCGGCGGCGTTGCTGGGCGGCAAGACGGCGGCGGTTGCCTCACGGCTCCTGGGCCGCGGCGGCGGGACCTCGCTGCCCGGCATGGTCGCGCGCCGCATCCACACCGGCGTGCTGGCCGAGATCGTCGGCCGCCGCGGGTTGCCGGTGGTGGCAATCACCGGCAGCAACGGCAAGACCACGATCGCCCGCCTGACCGCGGCCCTGATCCGGGGCGAAGGCCTGAGCGTGGCCCAGAACAGCGCGGGTTCGAACCTGATCCAGGGTGTGACCTCGCTGGCCATCATCTCGGCTGACCTGCGCGGCCGCATTCCGGAAACCGTGTTCGTGGCTGAGGTCGACGAGGGCGCCCTGCCTCTGGTGGCGCCCGAGATCCAGCCCCGCGTGCTGCTGGTCGCCGACCTCTTCCGCGACCAGCTGGACCGTTTCGGCGAGATCTACGCGGTGGCCGACGCGATCGCCTCGGTGGCCGAGGCCCTGCCGCCGGACTCCACCCTGGTGGTCAACGCGGACGATCCGATGCTGGCCGGGATGGCCGCCACCCGTGAGGGGCCGGTGCTGACGTTCGGCCTGGCCGTGGACCGCTCCCTGGACGCCATCACCAGCGCAGCCGACACCATTCGCTGCCCGCGCTGCCGGTCCGACCTGAGCTACGCACGCGTCTACCTGGGCCACCTCGGCGACTATGCATGCCCGCGCTGCGGATTTTCGCGCCCGCCGCTGGACGTGGCCGTCACGGCTCTCGAGGTGCAGGGCCTGGACGCGACCCGAGCCACAATCCAGACTCCGGCGGGCGAGGTGGTACTGACGGTGCCACAGGCCGGCGTGCATGTCGCCTACAACGCCGCCGCCGCGCTGGCCGTAACCGCTGCACTCGGCCTGGAGACTCCCCACGCGCTCGAGTCCCTCGCCGGGGTCGCGCCCGCCTTCGGGCGGCTGGAGCAGATTCCGGCCGGCGTGCACACGATCGTCCTCGCCTTCGCCAAGAACCCCACCTCCTTCAACACGACGCTGCGCACGCTGCGTCAGGCAGGGGAACCCCGCCATCTGCTGATCGCGGCCAGCAACACCCTCGTCGACGGCGAGGACTTCGGCTGGCTCTGGGACGTTGACTTCGAGGGCGCGGCGGTCGCCCTGGAGCGCGTGACCGTTAGCGGCCTCAGGGCCGACGAGCTGGCCACCCGGCTCAAGTACGCGGGGGTGCCCGAGGCGCGCATGTCGATCGAGATCGAGCGGGCCCGCGCCCTGGACGTGGCCCTGGCCGATACGCCCCCAGAGGCGCCGCTGGTCGTCCTGGCCGGCTACACGCCGACCATCGAGCTCCGGGAGGCGATGCGCCGCCGGGGGTGGGTGGGCCGATACTGGCGGCAATGAGAGCCCCCCTCGTCGACGCCCCGCCGCTTCGAATCGCGCACCTCTACCCAGCCTTGTTGAACGTCGCCGGGGACGGCGGCAACGTCCGCGCGATCCAGCGCCGCTGCGCCTGGCGGGGCCTGCAAACCGAGGTGGTCGATGTAGGCCTCGGAGAGGCGCCCGACTTCACGGCCTTCGATTTGATCCTTTTCCACGGTGGCCAGGACGTGGAGATGGGCGTGGTGGCCCAGGACCTCGAGGCCAAAGCCGCCGCGCTCCGCGAGGCCGCCGCCTCGGGCGTGGTCTTCTTCGCCGTCTGCGCCGGCCTCCAGCTACTGGGGCATCGCTACATCCCCCAGAGCGGGCCCGTGATGGAGGGGGTGGGGCTGCTCGACCTGGAGACGCGAGGCGCAGATGTGCGCTTCATGCAGCACGCCGCCTGTGAGGTCCGGCTAGACGGCCGCCAGGAGACGGTGGTGGGCTTCGAGAATCACTCCGGCCTGACCGAGCTCGGTCCGAGTTGCGAACCCTTTGGCCGGGTCACGGCCGGGTCGGGCAACAACGGCCGGGACGGCACCGAGGGCGCGCGCTCCGGGCACGTCTACGCGACCTATCTCCACGGCCCGGTCCTGCCCAAGAACCCGATCCTGGCCGACCACCTGATCCGATCCTGTTTGGAGCGGCGGGCGGGCGGCCCGATCGAGCTGGCGCCGCTCGACGACGGCGTGGAGCACGCCAACCACGACGTCGCACTGCGTAAGGCGATCGAGAACCGGGGCCGGCGCACGGCGCTCGAGCCGGCGCGGCTCGTGCGCGATCGGGCCCGTCAGGCCGCGGAGTAGCCCTCTCCTCAGCCGCTCAGCTTAATGACCGAGAAGACCGCGCCCTGGGGGTCGAGCATGGTCGCAAACCGCCCCTGCTGCGGTATGTCCATCGGTCCGGCCACGACGGTGGCGCCCAGCTCCTTGGCCTGCGCGACGGTGCCGTCGCAGTCTGCGACCGCGAAGTAGACCTCCCAGTGCGGCGGCACGGAGGCCGGGATCTGGTCTCCCATCGGCATCATGCCCCCGATCGACTTGCCGTCCAGCAGCCACTCCGTGTAGGTCCCCATGCCTGGCATCTCAGTGTCCCTGGTGCCCCAGCCGAACACATTCGTATAGAAGCCCTTGGCCGCCTGCGGGTCCCTGGTCTGAAGCTCGTTCCAGGAGAGTGAGCCCGGCTCGTTGACTAGCTCGGCCCCCTTGTGGCCACCGGGCTGCCAAACGGCGATCGCCGCTCCGGTCGGATCCATGAAGACGGCCATGTGACCCTGGGTCGGCACCTCCATGGGAGCCGCCAGCACGGTGCCGCCCGCCTCGGTCACGGCTTTGGCGGTGGCTTCCGCGTCCGACGTCGAGACGTAGCTGCTCCAGGCGGTGGGCTGGCTCTCGCCCATTTTCGGGGCGGCGCCGGCCACCTCTTGGCCGTCCTTGGTGAACGTCGTGTAGCCGCCAAAGGCAGGGTCGCTGGTGCGCCGCGTCTCCCAGCCGAAGAGGGCTGTGTAGAAGTTGATGGAGGCGTCCAGGTCGGGGCTGGCCAGGTCGACCCAGGACGGGGTGCCGGGGGCGTAGTCGGGCATGGCGGATTCTCCTCTTTCAGCCGTCGGACGTGAGGCAGAGCCTACACCGGCTAGGCTCCCCTGGCACCGTCGCGGCGCCCGACGAACCAGCCCGGCCCGCGCCTCTAGGCGACGGTTGCGGCCGGCACCAGCCCCCAGAACTCGAGGCGCTCACGCAGCGCTATCGCAGCCTCTCCGGATAAGGGCGCCACCGGCGGCGCCGGCCACGGCCCGCACACGCCCTGGGCCGCCAGGGCGGATTTGATGGCGGCGGGAAAGACGCCGACGCGGAGCATCTCGACCAGGGCCACCAGCTCATGCTGGCGTTTGCGGGCCTCCTCCCAGCGACCCTGCCGGAACGCGTCGTCGATGCCGACCACCCAGCCGGGGGCCACGTTGGCGCCGCCGCAGATCGTGCCCGCCCCACCCATCGCCAGCGAGGCGAGGAGCATCGTGTCGCTGCCGGTGAAGAGCCGAAAGCCGGGCAGGTCGCGGACGGCCGCCGCAACCATCTGGAAATACTCGAAGTCGCGGCTGGAGTCCTTGACGCCGGCGATTGCGCCCTCCTCCGCCAGCTGCCGCAGCGTTCCGGGCTCCACCCGCACCTTGGTCAGCTGGGGGATGTTGTACACGAGGAGCGGGAGGGGGCTGCCCGCCGCCAGGTGCCTGTAGAAGGCGAGGACGGTGGCCTGGTCGGTGAGGTAGTAGTGAGGCGGGGCGACCAACGCCCCGGCGGCCCCGGCCGCGGTCGCCGCCTCAACCTCTAGCGCGGCATCGGCCAGATTGTCCCGGGCGACGCCCGCCAGCACCGGCACCCGGCCCGCCACCGCCTCGACCACCGTCTCCAGGTAGCGACGGCGGGCGGCCAGAGGCAACGAGGCAACCTCGCCTGTCGAGCCCAGGGCGAGCACGCCGCCGACGCCCCCGTCGAGCACGTGCGCGATGAGGCGCCGTGTCCCCGCCGGATCGATCTCACCGTCCGGCAGGAGCGGTGTGACCAGGGCCGGCAGCACCCCGCGCAGCCCACTGATCTCAGCCATAGCCGAAGGATAGCCCGCCACAAATAGGGGAAGGCCGGCCCAAGCGGACCGGCCCTCTCGTCGTTCTTATGGAAACACGTCGCCGTTCGCAACGGGACTTTGGGAAATACCCTGGGCTTCAGGAAGCCCTCACCTTCATTCCCCGGACCGCGGCCCTGACGGGCATCCGGTCCGAATGGGAGTGCTGTATTCGGTTCTCCGCCTATCCCGTCGGGAACGGCGCTGACTTGTCCGGCGGTTCTACCATAGGCACCTCCGTGGCTTTCGGACTTAATTCCTGAGTCTTGTTGTAGACCTCGCGCCGGCCCCTGTCAACCCCTGGAGTTAACCCAGGCTGATCGCGCCGTAGACTCGCTCGACAGTGGTCGAGGCGACGAGTTGAGCGAGCTCCAGCGGGCGCTGGCCGCCCTGGAGCGAGGCGACGTGGACGGGGGCCGCCGCGGTCTGCAGGACCTCGCGAACAGCGGCGACGTGCTGGCGGGTGCGCGCCTCGCCGATTCGCTCATGCGCCAGGCGCCCGCCGACCTGGATGGCGCCCTGCGTTGGTACCGGTGGGCGGCTGTCTCGGGCGATCCGGAGGCGGCAGCGACCCTGGCTGCCGCGTATTTCGAGGGCCGTGGGGTCGCGCGCGATCCGGGCGAGGCGGTGCGCTGGTACCGCCAGGCGGCGGCGGCCGGCATCCCGGAGGCGCAGCGGGCGCTGGGCCTGATGCACCTGCTGGGAGACGGCGTGGCAGCCGACCCGGTCGCGGCGCGGGGCTGGTTCGTGCGCGCCACCGCCCTGCACGACCGCCCTGCGGCCTACAACCTGGGGCGGATGTACGAGCGCGGCGAGGGGGTGCAGGCGGATGCCGCGGCTGCGGCGCGGTGGTATGCGGAGGCGGCGACGCCGCCCGGGGCGGTGCCCGAGGC
>JALYZG010000112.1 GCA_030948965.1 Candidatus Dormiibacterota bacterium
GGCCTGCACCTCACGTGCCACGCGGGGGAGGCGGGCCGGCCCGAGAGCGTCGAGGAGGCCCTGGACCTGGGGGTGGAGCGCGTCGCCCACGGCGTCATCGGCGCCCGGCGGCCCCGCCTCGTGGAGCGGCTGCGCTCGGAGGGCGTGACCCTGGACCTCTGCCCGACGGCCAACGTCCGCTGCCGCGCCGCCCCGGACTTCGCGCGGCATCCCCTGCCCGACCTCCACCGGGCGGGGGTCCATTGCACGATCAGCACCGATTCGCGCACGGTCGCGGCGACGACTCTGAGCCAGGAGTACCGGCTGGCCCACCACCTCATGGGCATGACCCTGGCCGAGCTGGAGGCCTGCAATCGCCACGCCCATGACGCCCGCTTCGATCGCTGAGCTGCGGGCGGCTCTGGCCGCTCGGCCTCCGTTCCAGACCCGCTGGGCGACCGGCGACCGCATCCAGGCGGCCGTGTGCGTGCCCCTGCACGAGGCGCCTGGCGGCCTCGAGGTGTGGTCGATCAAGCGGCCCGACGGCCTCCGCCACCACGCCCGCGAGATCGCCTTCCCCGGCGGGAAGGTCGCGCCGGAGGATCGGGACTTGGAGGCTACCGCCCGGCGCGAGACGGAGGAGGAGCTGGGCGTGGCCCAGGCCCGGCTCCTGTCTCTCGGCCGCCTGGGCGCTGTCCCCACCGCCACCAGCCGGTTCACGCTCAACCCCTTCGTAGTCCTGGTCGAGGCGGGCCCAGAGCCGCGCCCAGAGCCGGGCGAGGTGGCCGCGCTCATCCGCTCGCCGCTGGCGGACTTCTTCGGCGGGCGCGTTCCCTACCGCACGGTCGACCTCGGCGGCGGCTACGCCTCGCCCATCTTCGAGTTCGCCGAGGGCTCCATGTACGGCGCCACCGCGCACGTGCTTCGGGAGCTCCTGGAAGTGTGGGCGAGTCTACGCGGCTTGGGACTGCCCCAGCCGGAGCCGACGGACGTGATCCCCTGGCAGTAGGTCAGGAGGTCGGGAGGGTCGCCAGCTGGCGGAGGTGGGCCTCGAGGTGGCCGACCATCATCTGGTCGAGCATCGAGCCCAGCGTCACCTCCTCTTCGCCACTCCATTGCCTGTAGACGACCGAGCGCGCAAGGTCCGCTGGGGTCAGGCCGGCCAGCAGTCCGGCCAGCCCGTCCACCCCGGCTCTGAGCTGTCGCAGCAGCTCTGCCTCGCCTACATCCGAGGCGGAGTCTATGGCCACCCGCCGGGCGGCGTACCCTTCCTCGCCCCGTCCGTACCCCGGCGCGCCATCCAGCATCGCGCGTGCCTGTCTGGTCCAGAAGGTCAGCATCTCGGCTGTGTGGGCGAGGGTGTGGAGGCGGTCCCAGCGCTCGCCGGTCTCCTCGTCCGGCGGTCCGGGGATGCCGGCCCCGGCGGGCGCCAGGGCCGCGACCGCATCCTGGCAGGCCGCCGCCCGGCGCCGTAGATCCTCGATGTCGTTCGTCGCCATCACACCCTGATGTTCGCTCATTCGGTGCCGAAGAGGCGGTCGCCGAAGTCGCCGAGCCCGGGCACGATGTAGGCCCTGTCGTTGAGCGAGTCGTCCACCGCGGCGGTGTACACCGTCACCGCGGGATGGCGCTCGGCGAGAATCCGGACGCCCTCTGGGGCGGCCACGACGCAGATCATTCGCGCGCCGGTGCCACCCGCCTCGGCGATGAGGTCCAGGGCGCGGGCGGCCGAGCCGCCTGTAGCCAGCATCGGGTCCAGGAGCAGTGGCACCTTGCCTCGGAGCGGGGGCAGCTTGTTGTAGTAGATGCGGGCCAGCGCCGTCGCTTCATCCCGCTCCAGGCCGATGTAGCCGACACTGACCTTCGGCAGCAGTTCCAGAACCGGGGCCAGAAGACCCAGGCCTGCGCGCAGCACCGGGATCGCCACCACCTCGCCCTCGATCTGCGTCCCGGGCGCCGGCGCCAGCGGGGTCTGGACTGTGACCGCGCGCGTGGGCAGGTCCGCCGTCGCCTCGTAGATCAGGAAGGTGATGATCTTGCGAGCCAGGATCCGGAACTCCTCCGGGGGCGTGTCCGACCGCCTCAGCCCGGCCAGGCAATCGAGCACTACCGGGTGGGTGCTGATGCGTACGGGCAAACTACCCGCTCTCGATCAGGCGCCGCACGGCGTCCACGGCCACGCCCAGCATGCGGTGCATGTGGCTGACGTCGAGGTGGGGGATGGCCTCCGCACCCGCCTCGTCAGTGACCAGGTTGAGCACTCCGCTGCGGGCGCCGCGGAGGGAGCTCACGACCATCATGGTGGCCGATTCCATGTCGCTGGCGAGCACCCCGGCGCGGGCCCAGAGCTCGATCTCGGCTCGGGCCGCGGTGGGCGCGACCATCCGCTCCGGCGCCAGGCCGGCGTAGAGCGCGTCCACGCTCCGGATGAGGCCGACGTGATGGCGCGCCCCGGCGTCCGTCGCCGCCGCGGCCAGCGCCTCGACCACGGCGATCGTTGTCAGGGCCGGGTACTCGGGCGGCACGTAGGCGTCCGGTGTGCGCTCGGTGCGGACGGAGCCCGTGGCGATGACGAGGTCACCTTGGCGCAAGCCGGGCTGCAGCGCCCCGCACGTCCCGACCCTGATGAACGTGTGCACCCCGAGCTCGACGAGCTCCTCCACGGCGATGGCCATGGACGGGCCGCCGATGCCGCTGGAGACGGCGCTGACGGGCGTGCCCGCGATGTTGCCGGTGAACGACCGGAACTCGCGCGACCAGGCCTTTTCCTCAGCGCCCTCGAGGTGGGTGGCGATGAGTGCCGTACGAAAGGGGTCGCCGGGCACCAGCACGTACCCGCCCACCTCGCCGGCGGCCAGGCCCACGTGATACTTGCGCTCGGACTGGGCCGACTCGTCCCCCTGGGCGGTCACTGGCGCAGCAGTCTAGCCGCCGTCGCGGCGGGGGATCGGCAGATTCGCCGGCGGAAGCACCGATGAGCAGCCGTTCGGGCGTACATGCGCCGGCGAATCGACCTATGAGACGCACCGACGAACACCCGGCCCCGGGCGGCCGGCTCAGCTCCGAGTGCGGTCGAAGCGCTGCTCCAGGAAACGCCCGTTGACCAGCAGCCTGTCCACGTCCCGGCGCTCGACGTCACGCGCGATCTCGTCCAGCTTGCGGTCCATCAGGTCCAGCTGCTCCCAGAGCACCTGCAGCCCCGTCTTGCCGTCCGCTCGCACCGGCCAGTGGGCGTACCCGGGCGGCAGCTGGTAGTAGCTGGCCAGCGTCTCGGGCAGGTAGTCGGTCGCCGTCCGCTCGACCAGGTGGCGCTCCTCGGAGCCGGCGGGGAAGCTGGCGGCGTGCTCGGTCAGCATCCACTCCACCTTGCGCCGGATGGTGTCGACCTTCACCTGGTACTGGACCGGCAGGCGCCCGGCGGTGAGGTCAGTCATCCGTGGCACCGCCTGGCGCACCCGGCGCGGCGGCCGCGGCGGCTCGGCCGCGAGCCCGCGCATGTGGTGGGCGTGCGCCTTGCGCGGCCCTCTCACCAGCTGCCCCGCGCAGAAGATGGCGAAGATGATGAACGCCCATTCCAAACCCATCAGCGGGTACCTCCACCCGGTAGCGAGAGCTCGCCGTGGCCGGCCGCGGCAGCGTCACCGGCGTCCTTGGCCCGGGCGCGCTCGATGTAGACCTGGGCCCGGCCCACCTCACCCTGAAGCGCGTCCACGGTCTTCCTCATGTTTTCCAGCGCCGAGAGCTTGAAGGTGTCGATCATGTCGATGGTCGCATAAACATTGTTGAAGGCGGCCTGCAACTTTTCGACGCTGACGGTCGCACTTGCGGCCTGGGTCTGGATCTCGCCCGTCTGCTGGCGCAGCATCTGCGAGGTGGCCTCGATCAGGTTCCCGGTGGTCTCGTTGAGCGCCGTGATCTGGCTCAGGACCAGCCTCTGATTGTTGAGGGCGAGCGCGGTCATGACCGCCGTGCGCAGCGCCGAGACCGTCGTCGTCGTGGCCCGATCGACGCCCTTGATCAGCTCTTGGTTGTTCTTGCGCACGAGGTCCAGGGCCAGGTAGCCCTGGACGTTCACCGCCAGCTGCGTGAGCAGGTCCTGGCGCTTCTGGCGGACGTAGAAGAGGACGTCCTCCTTCATCGCGCGCGCGCGATCCGGGTCGGTGCGCTCGATCTGCTCGATCTTGGCGGAGAGGCGCACATCGAGTTGCGCCGCCATGTAGGCGTACTGCTCGAGACGGCTCTTCATGGCCCAGAGGTTGACCTTCTCCTGCTCGATGGCGGCGTTGTCGCGCATGAGCTCGTCCTGCCCGCGGTAGAGCCCCTGGATGATCGCCTCGATGCTGCCCTGGGCGCTCTGATACTTGTGGAAGTAGTCCTTCATCTTGCCGCCGAAGGGCATCCCAAAGCGCTTGCGCATGCCGAGGTTGCGCGAGGGGTCGAGGTCGTTGACCTGGCGGCGGAGGGCGAGCAGGGCCTGCGAGACCTGTGAGCCCTGGCCGACGGGGCCCCGCTCCAGCGCCGCCGTCGGCCGGTCGAGGAAGCGGTTGGAGACCTCTGACGAGCGCCGAATCTCGGTGTTGCCCATCTGGCTCACGGACTGGACCTTGCGGTTGAACTCCGGCGAGCTCGGGTCCAAGACGGCCAGCGAATCCACGAACGTCTCGACCGCGGCCGAGATCTGTTGGGCGGTGCCCGGGTCGACCCGGACAGCGTGCGCGGCCTGGTCGGTGGTGACCGGGCCGACGGCCTGCGGCGGCTCCAGCACCAGCTCTCCCGAGGGCACCGCGATCGCCTCCGCCTCCTTCGTGTCGCTCATTTGGGCCAAGTCCTCCTCATTCGCCGATTACGGCGCGTCCGTCCATTTCGTTACAGGGACAACGCGCCAGGCCCGGCGGCTGGTCGAACCCCACCCTCGTCCACTCGGCTGAGGATGTGCGGCGGGCGCGCGGCCCGGTTGGCCACGATACCCCACGCCCTTTCCAGCCGGGGCAGGGCAACTCGGGCTGCCGCCGCGCTCGGCGCGTGCACCTGGACCAGGGGGGCGCCCGCCTCCACGCGATCGCCGACCAGTGCGGCCAGCTCCAGGCCGACTCCGTGGTCCACGCGGTCAGTCTTGCGCAGGCGCCCTCCGCCGAGCTCGACCACCGCCAGCCCGCAGGCCAGGGCGTCCACCGATTCGACCCAACCCGAGGCCGGCGCGGGCACCGTCAGCGCCACCGGGTGGGAGCGGGGTGGCGCGGCCCGGCTGCCACCCTGGGCCTCGAGCATGGCCCAGAGCTTGTCCAGGCCGTCGCCGCTGCGGAGGGCATCGGACGGGCGCCGCGTCACCCCGGCCAGCCTGCCCATCTCCCCCGCCACAGCCAGGCAGACCTCGGTCAGCTCCGGGTCGCCCCGACCCTCGAGGACGGCGATCGCTTCCTCGACTTCGATCGCGTTACCGATGCAGCGGCCCAACGGATTGTCCATGGCCGTGACCAGGGCCACCGTCCGGCGACCCGCGCCCTCCCCGATCGCCACCATCGCCCGCGCCAGCTCGAGGGCCTCGGCCGGCGTGGCCATGAAGGCGCCGCGCCCGCACTTCACGTCGAGGACTATGGCGTCGGCGCCGGCGGCGAGCTTCTTCGACATGACGCTGGAGGCGATGAGAGGCACACTGGGCACGGTGGCGCTGGCGTCGCGGAGAGCGTACAGGAGGCGGTCCGCGGGCACCAACCGAGGTGACTGCGCAGCCACGGCCAGACCGATGCGGCGCACCTGAGCCACGAATCGGTCCGGCTCCAGCTCGACCGTCACCCCGGGCACGGACTCCAGCTTGTCCAGGGTGCCGCCGGTGTGGGCCAGCCCGCGCCCGCTGAGCTTGGGCACCGCCACGCCGCAGGCGGCCGCCAGCGGCGCCGCGACTAGTGTCACCTTGTCGCCGACCCCGCCGGTTGAGTGCTTGTCGACCTTCACCCCCGGGATCGAGGAGAGGTCCACGGTCTCGCCGCCGGCCACCATCGCCTCGGTTAAGGCGAGGGTCTCGGCCGCGGTCATGCCCCGCGTGCAGACCGCCATCAGCCACGCTGAGATCTGGTAGTCGGGAATGGCGCCCGCCACATAGCCGTCGAGGAGGTAGCCGATCTCCGCAGCGGTGTGCTCGTCGCCGTCCCGTTTGCGGCCGATGACCTCCAGGACGTTCACGGACCGGACGGCGCCGCCCCGGCCGGCAGGGGCCGCACCCAGATCTTGGCCGCCGTCTCGTGGCTGAGCACCAGGCTCCGATCCTCGACCTGGACCGCCAGGGTGCGCCCGACGGAGTCGACTTCTCTGGCGGCCACCCGCGCCCCTGGCACCAGGCGCCGGTCAAGCAGGTAGCCGAGCAGAGCCGGAGCCTCGCGTTCGGCCACCTCGGAGATTCGGTTGACGGCCGCGACCTGGCCGGCTTCAAGCGTGGAGAGGCGCATCTCGGCCGGGTCCAGCTCGGCGTGGCCGGGGATCGGGTTGCCATGGGGGCAGGTCGTCGGCCGCCCCAGGTGCTCCCAGAGCCGCTGCTCGACCTCGTCCGACATCGCGTGCTCGAGCCGCGCCGCCTCCTCGTCCGCGGCGATCCAGTCCAGGCCTAGGCGGTCGGTGAGCCAACGCTCGACGATACGGTGGCGGCGGACTATCGAGGCCGCGCGGCCCGTGCCCGCCGGAGTCAGCTCGATCTCCTTACGCGAGTTGAGGCGGACCAGGCCGTCGCGAGTCATGCGGCGCAGAGCCTGGGTCACGGTGGGGCGGCTCACGCCCAGCCAGTCGGCGAGTCGCGCGCTGCGCACAAGCTCACCCTCGGCCACCATGTAGTAGATGGCCTCGAGGTAGCGGGCGACGACCTCGGTCGGCTCGCCCGCGGGAGCGCTCAAGGCCGAGCCCCCGGACCGGCCTCAGCCGACCAGGCGCTCAGCGTCCTCCTCGTCGCCCAGACGCTGCGGATCACGCCAGCGGAAGAGGCACTCCTGGATTTCAAATACTGAATCAAGTGTGTCCTGGACGTGGCCGGAGTCGCGAAAGCTCTCGCGGCAGCCGGTGGGCAGCTCCTCGAGCTGCTCGCGGATCGTGGAGCGGAGGAGGTCCGGAATCGTCTTGACCCCGTCCCGGTTCATCTCTTCCAGGCGCCATAGCACCCTGTCGGTTGTGTGCAGCATTCGATAGAAGGCGTAACGGCGGTCGTTGTCGCGCCTGATCTGCTCTTCGAGATGGCCTATGGCCACGTTCGTTTCGTCGATCATTCGTTCACACCTTATCACCGGAAATGACTCAACGCGTCAAACTCTCCCCCCGCGGTTCCGACGAACTCGTCGCGCGGTTTCGAAATCTACTACTACCACTCGACGCGACGAATTCCTTTCGAGCAGGGGCGCGTCCGGCCGCCGTCACCCTGCTCCTCTTCGAGCGCGGCGGCGAGTGGCGGGCGCCCTTCGTCAAGCGGCGCTCGGACCTCACCGACCACCCCGGCCAGGTGGGCTTGCCGGGCGGCGGCGTCCACCCTGGAGAGGGCGCTTGGCACGCCGCGGCGCGTGAGCTCGAGGAGGAGATCGGGGTTCGGCAGCCCGACATACGCCCCCTGGGCGCGGGCCCGCGGCTGTATGCATCTGTGACTAATTTCGAGGTGGCCCCTTTCGTAGCCGTGCTCTCGCGCCGAGACCCCTCGTTCACCTTGGAGCGAGGCGAGTTGGAGGCGCTGATCGAGGTTCCGGTGCAGCGTCTCCTGGACCCGTCCGCGTGGCTCCAGGGACCTCTGCCCTGGCCCGGCCGCCACCTGCCAGTTGACGGCGCCGAGATCTGGGGTCTCACGTCGCGCCTCCTGGACGACCTCCTGCCCGCGCTCGGCGCGGCTTTCGAGCGCCCCTGACCGGCCCGGACTCAGGGCTGCGGGCCGCCCCCAGCCGGTGGTCCGACTCGAGGCGGAGGCGGCGGAGTCGGCGTCGGTATCTCCACGGGCTCGATCGGACCCAGATTGGTGACAAACGTCTCCAGGCTCTCGCCGCCCACCACCCTGATTCGGGTCCACGAGTAACGGTCGGGCCAGGCGTGGGCGCTGCCCTGCTCAACCGTGGTGGCGGACTCGTAGCCCGCCGCCTGCACCGCGGCTGCCACACCCGCGTTGTACCGCCCCGACGGATAGCAGAAGTCCAGCACCGGGTGCCCGAGAAGGTTCTCGAGGTAGCTCTTGCTCGCCCGCAACTGGAACTCGAGGAGGGGTGCGGGCAGGGCCGTCAGGTCGGGGTGATTGACCGTGTGCGAGCCGATCTCGATGCCGGCTGCGTCGATCTCCCGCATCTGCTCGGAGCTGAGGTAGCGCTGCCGACCCACAAACCCGGGGACGACGTAGGCCACGGCCGTGAATCGATGCCGGCGCAGGATCGGCAGGGCCGTCGTGTGGAAGTCGCGATACCCGTCATCGAAGGTGAGGATCAGGGGTCTTGCCGGCAAGACCTGGCGCCCCTGCAGGTACATGCGCAAGTCGGTGGCGGTGATCGGGTGGAAGTCATTCTGGGCCAGCCAGTCCATCTGGGCCGCGAACTGGTCCGGGGTGACCGAGAGGTTGAAACCCTGAGTGTCCCACGGCTCGGGGTTGACGCGGACGTAGTGGTAAACCAGGATCGGCACGTGGACCGGCGTCCGCCCGAGCGGGATGCGGGGATCGAGCGCCGCCGGGGTGTACGCGGCGAGTGGGGGCCGCGGGCTCCCGGGACTGCGATCGTAAGGCAGCGACCGCTCCGGCCCCGCCGGCCCCGCGGCTAAAGAGCGCACCACGGCGATCGGCGCCCTGTTCGGCGCCCCGGAGCAGGCGGCGGCCGGCCAGGTGACGGCGATGAGCGCGAGAGCGGTCCAGGCGGCAGCGGATCGGCGGCGCACGCGCACATCATCGGGTACGCGGCCAGGCTGGTTACCGCCGCGCAGGCCCGACCCGCGTACCCCAAACAAGACCAGCTCCGTCACGTTCCGAAAGTAGAAGCCCACACCGCGGCCATCACTGCCGCCGTCCTTCCTGACCTTGTGCCAGACGATGTTTGACTTGTAGTTGAATCCCCATGCTTCCATCACCCTGAGGCCGTCGGCCAGTAGTGCGGGCACCCACAGAAACAGGTGGCTCCTGGAGTGCGCGATCGTCGCCACCGGGAGGGCGCAGATCTCCGAGGTGGTGAGAGTGTCATAGCGCGATAGCCGCCGGTGCTACGGTGCGACCTTACCGGTTCGATTCGTGAAGAGCCAGGGGAGGATCGGCCAACAAACCGCTGGACAATCAAACCCTCGACCGTGCGGTACGTCGCTGGCGAATGCACGTGTAGCGCGGCCCCGAGTGGTCGAGCCCCCGGCGGATGCACTTTCGAGCCGGGCAGGCGCAGGAGGCGACCGGCGAGCGCCGCGCAGGGCGAAGCGGCTGGGGCCTGGGCTGACCTACGGCCGCCAGAGGCGGCGAAGCGACAGCGCCAGGAAGCCGCCGAGCACCACAACAGCCACCGCGTAGCCGAGCACGAGGTAGGCACTGTTGCTCACCGTGCGGGCTCCAGGGTGGCGGAGCGCCCCGCCGGCACCTCCTCCTCCAAGTCGCGCTCGACCTCGATCCGGTAGCGGATGGCGACCAGGACCCCCGAGAAGAACAGCATGCAGAGGAGCGTGAGCACAAAGGTCAGGAGCATCGCCGGCGGCAGCGCCGGGCCGCCGGCCTGAGCCAGCACCGGACCGGGGTGCAACGTGCGCCACCAGTTGACGCTCTCGTAGACGATCGGCACGTCGATGAAGCCGAAGATGCCGACCACTGCTGCGAGGCGCATCGCCTGGCGCGGCGAGGTGGCGAACTTGCGCACGAGCAGGTAGCCGCTGTAGATCAGCCACAGCACAACGGTTGCGGTGAAGCGGGCGTCCCAGGTCTGGCTGGGGTCCCAGTTCCAGATCGGCTTGGCCCAAACGATGCCCATGCCGATGGTGGTGGTGATCAGGGCCAGACCGACGAGCGCCGAGGCGCGGGCGAGTCGATCCCCGCCCAGGCTGCCACGCCAGAGGCTGGCCACGCTCCCCCCCAGCACCAGGCCGAAGCAGGCGAAGCCGGCGATGGCGGAGCTGACGTGCACGTAGAAGATTCGCTGGACCGGTCCCTGCAGGTCGTCCTGGGGCGCGTAGAGGAAGATCAGCCCGGCCGCGCCCGCGAGGAGAGCCACGGCCAGGGCCGCCAGCAGAGTCAGGCGCCGGACCTGGGGATCAGTCATCGAGCACAAAGCGGGCGGCCAGGGCCGCCGCCACCCAGAAGAGTACGCCCAGATCGGCGAGGACTAGCAGGGGCTGCGACGCGACCGCCTGGCCCGACATGGCCTGCTCCAGCGCTCGTCCGCCCACGATCACGATCGGCAGCCAGAGGGGCAGGGCCAGGGCCGGCAGAAGTAGCTCCCGTGCGCGCGTCTGGGCCGCGAGAGCGGCGAAGAACGAGCCCAAAGCGGCGATCCCGACCGTGGCCGTGAGCATGATGGCGGGCACCGTCCACGGCACCGGCGTACCCAGGAACACCGCCATAGCCGCGATCAGCACCCCCTCGCAAGCGACGATCACCGCCGCGGACGCCAGCGCCTTGCCAGTGAAGAGCGCGGCCGGCGAGGCCGCTGTGAGCATCATCGCCTCCATCGAGCCCTGCTCTTTCTCGGCCGTGAAGGCACGGCCGAAGGCGACCACGCCGGCGAAGACCAGGACCAGCCAGAGCACGCCGGGCGAGATGCGAGCCACGCTGACCTGGTCCAGGTCGAAGGCGAAGTTGGCGATGACCACCGCCAGCAGGATGAACTGGGCCAGCGCCGGCAGGAGCTCCCGCCCCCGCCACTCGGCGCGCAGGTCCTTGCGCGCCACCGCACCGGCCACGGCCAGAAACCTCATCCTCCGCCGACCACGCGCAGGGCCCAAGGATCGCCGGCGACTCGCCCGGCTCTGAGCAGCAGCCCGACCCCGCAGAGCTTGCGCGCCAGGGGCCGGTCGTGGGTGGCAATGATCGCCGTCCGGCCCTCCAGCACCCGCGCCAGCAGGATCCGGCCGGGCCCGTCCAGGCTGGCGTCGGGCTCGTCCAGGACTAGCAGCTCCGGCTCATGGAGCACCGCCCGGATCAGGGCTACGCGCTGCGCCTGGCCACGCGAGAGCTCCTCCAAGCGCACCCGGGAGAGGGCGCTCAGGCCAGCTTCCTCGAGGGCGGCGGGTACGACGGCGGCGCTGGCGCCGTGGAGGGTGGCGAAGAACTCGAGGTTCTCGCGCACCGTCAGGGCCGGATAGAGGGCGGGTTTGTGGCCCAGGTACCCGAGGCGTGGCCGGATGCGGTCCCGCTCCCGGTCCGAGTCGAAGCCGAGCACGTGGAGGTTGCCGGCGACGGGCCGCGCCAGCGTCGCCAGGAGGCGGAGGAGCGTCGTCTTCCCAGCCCCGTTGTCGCCGAGGACGGCCAGCCGCTCGCCCTGGCTGAGGTCCAGGTCCAGCGGCCCCAGAGCCGCCACGCGGCCGAAGCGCTGCACCAGGCCCCGACCCAGGACCGCGGCGCGGCGTTCCACCGGCCTACCCCAGCTCCCGCCGGCGCCGGGCAGCCTCTGCCTCGCCCAGGCGGCCGGCGGCCAGATCGAGCTCGATCTCCTCCAGCTCGCGTTCCCGGGCGCCCGCCACGTTCCGGGTCAGGGCCCTTTCGGGGCGCGGCTGCCAGTGCCGGATGAGCGGCCAGAGCACCCACGCGGCTGCCACGACCAGCACGGCCGTGGCCAGGTACCAGGTCACGCGCTGACGGCCACCGGTCGGGCGAGGGCCGCGGGCGATCGCTCCTCGCCAAGACGGCCGGCGTTGCCCAGGACCACGCCGAGCACAAGAAGGGCGCCCCCCGCCCAGATCCACGTCACCAGCGGGTTGACGAAGACGTGGAAGCTGGCGCTGCCGCCGGGTCCGGACCCGGCCAGGACGACGTAGACGTCCTCCCAGGGCGTGCTCCGGATGGCGACGCGGGTGACCTGGGTGTTGCCCAAGTTGGGGTAGGTGAGGACCGTCGGAGTCAGCACCTGGTCGCCAAGCGCCAACCGCGCGACCGTGGCCTGATGGTCCCCCTCACGCGCGATCCCGAGGCCCTGGTAGGTGAGGGTGTGGCTCGCGACCGTCACCGACTGCCCGGGGCTGAGGGTGATATCCCGCTCCTGTTGCCAGAAGTGGGAGCCGACGATGCCCGCGGCCGCAACCAGGAGACCGGCGTGGGCGATGTAGGCGCAGTAGCGGCGGCGGTTGCGAGCGGCCAGGCGAGCGGCCGCGGCCGGCCAGGGTCCGGCCAGGCGACGGGCGAAGCGAGCCCCGCGTGCCAGCTCGAAGGCACAGGTCGCGAGCCCGGCCGCCACCAGCGGCAGCGCCACTAGCGAGGCCGCGTCCCGGACCCCGGCGAGCAGCAGCCCTGCGACCGTCACCAGGGCCGCCGCTACCGGCCAGCGCAGCGCCCTCAGCCAGGTCCGCCCGGCTCGCCGCCAGGGCAGGAGCGGGCCGATCGCGATGAGCGCCAGCAGCAGTACGAAGAGTGGTGCGGCGACGCGCTCGTAGTAGCTCCCGCCCACCACCAGCTGGCGGCCCAGCGCGCCGCTCACGAGCGGCAGCATCACGCCCCAGAGGATGGCAGCGGTGAGAGCCACGAGGAGCACGTTCTGGAGCACGAATGCCCCCTCCCGGGAGGCGCCCAGCTCCAGCGGCCGGCTCGAGTGGAGGGAGCCGGAGCGCCAGGCCAGGATCGTTCCGGACACTCCCACCGAGACCGCTAGGAAGCCGAAGAACCAAGGCCCGATAGGGCTGACCGCGAAGGTGTGCACGGAGGGCACGACGCCGCTGCGGACGATGAACGTGCCGAACAGCGAGAGCAGGAAAGCGCCGATCACCAGGCCGTAGCCCCAGGCCCGCAGGTGGCCGGCTCGGCGCTCCTGGACCAGGGCGGTGTGCAGGTAGGCGGTGGTGGCCAGCCAGGGCATCAGGGCCACGTTCTCGACCGGGTCCCAGCCCCAGTAGCCGCCCCAGCCGAGCACGTGGTAAGCCCACCACATGCCCAGCGTCAGGCCCACGCTCTGCAGGCCCCAGGCGAGAAGGGCGAAACGGCGGGTGTGGGCGACCCACGCGACCTCGGTCCGGCCTGCCAGCAGCGCCGCCATGGCCACCGCGAACGGGACCGCGAAGGCGCTGTAGCCGGCGAGCAGGAAGGGCGGATGGATGAGCATGCCCCCATCGCGCAGCACGGGGTTGAGACCGAACCCGTCCGCGGGCGTGATGCGGAGAAGGTCGAACGGGCTGGCCACGAAGACCAGGACCAGCACGAAGAAGGCCAGGAGCGCGGCCAGGAAGCCGTTCGTGTAGGCGGCCAGGCGCGGGCCGAGACTGGGCGCGGACCAGAGGGCGGCCGAGCCCAGCAGGCTGAGCACCAGGGCCCAGTAGAGGAGCGAGCCCTCCTGGCCGCCATAGAACGCAGCCGCCAGGAGGGCGCCGCTCATGCCGCGGTCCGAGACCTCGGTCACGAACGCCAGCGCGAAGTCGTGCGTCAGAAGCGCTGCGAGGAGCGCCACGGCCGCGCCCGCCACCGCCACAGTCGCGGCGTAGAAGGCGCGGCGCGCGATCCGGGCCAGCAGCGGGTCGGAGCGCGCGCCCGAGAAGAAGGCCAGAGCCCCGCTGAACAGAATGAGCACCAAGGCGGCGAGCTGGAACGCGGCCCCGAGCTCGGCCAGGAACACCGGCTTTCTAGGTCTGGCCCTGGGCTCGCGCGGTAAAGCGCGAGGGGCACTTGGTCTGCAGTGTCCGGGCATGGAAGACGCCGTCCGCGCCCAGCCGGCCGTCCACCACCACGTGCGCGCCCGGCTTGAAGATGTCCGGCAGCGGCCCTGAGTAGTCGACCGGCATCGATTCCTTTCCGTCCGAGGCCACAAAACGCACGCGGAGGCCGCCGTCTGAGCGCTGGATGCCGTCCTGGACGACGCCGAGCACCCGCACGTCGCTGCTCGCCGGATGGGCGCGCATCTCCGCGATCGTCTGGTAATACTCGGCTGACGCGCCGGTGGCCGAGTACACCAGGTACCCGACCAGCGCCACCACCACCACCGTCAGGCCGGCGAAGCGAATGGTGCTCGTCATGCTAGGCGCCAACGATCTGTAGATAGCGGTCCAGGAGCCCTGGGCTGAGGGGCCCGATGTAGCGGGCGGCGATCACGCCCCGGGCGTCGATGAAGTAGGTCACCGGCGGCGCCGTCACACCGTACGCCTCGGGCACGCCCTGCGGGGCCGGCCCCACCGGGTAGGGCACCTCCAGGCGCTGTGCGAACGTGCGCGCCGCCGAGTCCGAGTCCTTGAAGTCCACGCCGAGGAAGGCGACCGACGGCCCGAGACGCCGGGAGGCGCCGTTGAGGACCGTGGCCTCGGCCTGGCAGGGTCCGCACCAGGAGGCCCAGAAGTTGAGCACCACCGGCCGCCCGTGGAAGTCCGAGAGCCGGACTGCACCGCCTCCGGCCAGCGGTTGGACAGCGATCTCGGGCGCCCTGTTGCCCAGGAGGGGCCCGGCCGGCCCGGCGGGGTGGCGCAGGCCCCAGGCCAGGGCTCCGAAGACGACGATCGCCGCCAAACCGGCAGCGCTCCAGCCCGCTCGCCGAACGCTCAAGTTGCGGCCACTTCGCGAGGCGCCAGCGCCTCCAGCGCGGCCAGCGTCGCCGTGGGGTCGTTGCCGGGCACCTGCAGGCCTATCGCAACCTCGGACACGCCCACCTGCTCCAGCTCGTCGAGGCGCCGCCGGCACTCCGCGACGGGCCCGATGATCGTGACCAGGTCGATCATCTCCGGAGTGATGGCGGCCATCGCCTCCTCCCGCCGGCGCTCGAGGTAGAGGTCCTGGATGCGGCGCGCCTCCGCCTCGAAGCCGTAGCTGCGGAAGAGGCGGTTGTAATAGTTGCGCTCCCGGGAGCCCATGCCGCCGATGTACAGGGCCAGCTGCGGGCGCACCGACTCCCGCCCGGCGTCGACGTCGTCTGTGACCACCACCGGCTGGGAGACGCAGACCGAAAGCTCGTCCAGCGAGCGGCCGGCGCGGGCCGCGCCTCGCTCCAGGTCCGGGCGGATGACTGACGCATAGTGCCGGGGGGAGAAGAAGACTGGCAGCCAGCCGTCCGCCATCTCCCCGGCCAGGGCGACGCCGGATGGCGTCAGCGTCGCCAGGTAGATGGGGATCCGCGGCCGGACAGGGTGGGTGATCAGCCGCAGGCCCATGTCCAGGTTGAATATCTCGCCGGAGTACTTGAGGCGCTCGCGGGCCACCACCGCCCGCACGATGTCCATAGTCTCGCGCAGGCGGCGGACCCCGCGCTCGAAGTGCACGCCGTGCCAGCCCTCGATGACCTGATGGCCCGACGTACCCAGGCCGAGGACGAAGCGGCCGCCGGAGATGGAATCCAGCGACGCGGCGGTCTGGCCGAGGAGCGCGGGCGAGCGGCTGAAGACGTTGACGATGCCGGTGGCGAGCTGGATGCGCTCGGTCCGGGCCGCCAGGTCGGTGAGAATCGTGAACGCGTCCCAGCCGTAGGCTTCGGCCACCCACAGCTTGTCGTAGCCGAGGCGGTCGGCGGCCTGGACGAAGGCATGCACCATCTCCCGCGGGATCAGGTCCGTGTAGGGGACGGTCAGTCCCAGCTTCACAGGTCCGAGTGTAGCCGCCGCACCTCTCGGGTTCCCTAGGGGCCCGGCGCCCGTGGACGTCAGAGGTCTGCGGCCAGGGCGTTGGCGGTTGCCATACGGGCGAATAGGCGCCCGCTGGGTCTGACGCTGCGCTCCTGCGTCGCTCGGTCGACCCCGATCAGGCCGAAACGCATCGAGTAGCCACGCGCCCACTCGAAGTTGTCCATCGAGGTCCAGTGGAAATAACCGCGGACGTCCGCCCCGCGTTGGGCCGCCTGCCAGACCTGGCCCAGCGAATCGAGCAGGAACCGCTCGCGCGCGCGATCATCGCTCGTGGCGATGCCGTTCTCGGTGACGTAGATGGGCAGGCCCCGACCCCTCAGCTCCAGCAGCGAGGACTGCAGCCATTCCGGATTGAGCGCCCAGCCGAATTCGGTTTCCGGCAGCCAGTCGGGGTTGAAACGCTTGATGAAGAAGTCGCTCGTCCGACGGGCATCGAAGCGGACCACGTCGCCGGTGTAGTGGTTCAGGCCCAGGAAGTCGGCGGGGGCGTCAGCCACCATCTCCCAGCGTGTGCCCGCCGGCCAGCGGTCGGCAGCGTTCTGGGCCACTGTCGCCGCGCCCCGATCCAGCAGGCTGTGCGCGCCTGCGGGCAGCATCACCCGCTTGTGGTGGGCGACGCCGACCGGCACAGCCGGGGTCAGACGGTGCAGCTCGCTGTAGGCGGCGACGTGGGCGCGGCGCAGGTTCGCGAGCACCCGGAGCATGCCCTTGAGATCCCCTCGCCGGCCGGGCGGAAACTCACCCTCGATCCAGCCCAGGTAGCCGTACACGTTGGGCTCGTTGAGCGTGCACCAGAAGGCGACGAGGTCGCCCAGCTCCGCGGCCACGCGGCGTACGAAGGGCAGCCAGGCGGTCTCCGCGCCGTCGGCCTCCCAGCCGCCACGGCGCGCGAACCAGGCCGGGGAGGTGAAGTGGTGAAGGGTGACCATAGGCGTGAGGCCGAGCTCGGTGAGCGCGCCGAGGACATTTCGGTAGTGGGCGATCTCGCCTGCATCGAACTCGCCCTCCGCCGGCTCGATGCGCGACCACTCCACTGACAACCGGTGGGCGTTGTGGCCCAGCTCGCGGAGGAGTGCGAAGTCTTCGGGGAAGCGATGGTAGTGGTCGCATGCGGGGTCCGAGCTGTCCCCGGTCAGGATCCGACCCTGCCTCTCCCAGTCCCACCAGTCGTTGCCGTGGTTGCCGCCTTCGACCTGGTGGGCCGCAGTGGCGCAACCCCACAGGAAGCCTGGCGGAAACGGGCGCGCCGGCGCGGCCGGTTCGTCCGGCTCAGCCGCTTGGACCGGCTCAGGCAGCAGGTTGGGCCGCCCGGGCGTCCGCCTTGGGCGGCGCCACGTAGGCGACGCCGATCACCACCCCAGCTTCGATGTCCACCTCCAGCACGCCGGCGCGGTCGACCGGCTTTCGATACAGCTCCCGTTCGCTGTGCGACCGACCCTCCATCAGCACCCAGGCCGCCTGCAGCGGGTCGGCGTGGCTGACCAGGGCGGCGACCTCGTCGGGGTGCGCGGCGGCCACGCGCTGCATGACCGCCACCACCCGACCCCCGAGCTGTCGCACCGGCTCGTCGCCCGGCAGCAATCCGCGGCGGGCCTTGTGCACCACCCACAGCGGGCGGCGGACCGGGATCTGCCAGAACGGCACGCCCTGCAGGTAGCGGCTGAACTCGGCTTCGCGCAGGTCAGGCTCCGGGATCAGGTCAACCGGTGGCGGCAGCTCGGCGGCGATGAGACAGGCAGTCTCGAGCGCACGCTCCAGCGGGCTGTGCACTATCCGCCGAATGCCGGAGTCGTGCAGCCGGCGGCCGACGAGCGTCGCCTGCTCGCGCCCGCCCGCGCTCAGCGGGAAGCCGTCCAGGTGGCCGTAGAGCACCCGTCGCGGGTTTTCCACGTCCGCGTGACGGATGAGATAGACGCGCGTCATCTGGGACACAACGTTAGCGAGAGCGGCCCTCTGAAGCGCTGCGGCGGGCCGCCGTATGGTTCGAGCGTGAGAGACCAGGGCGATCTCTTCCCGCTCGAGGCGCCGCCGGAGCTGGCAACTGTGGCGGGCGATCCCGGGCGTGCCGCCGACGCCCCGCTCGCCAGCCGCCTGCGGCCCCGCAACTTCGACGAGCTTGTGGGCCAACCTGACGTCGTCGCCACCCTCCGCGACCTGGCGACCGGTGGCCACCTGCCCTCCATCGTCCTCTGGGGCCCGCCGGGCTCGGGCAAGACCACGCTCGCCGCCATCCTGGCCGCGGCGGGCAGCGCTCGATTCGTCCGTCTCTCGGCCGTCACCGCCGGAGTGGCCGACCTACGCCGCGGCATCGCCGAGGCGGTGCAGGCGCGACGCGCCGGACGCCGGACGGTCCTCTTCATCGATGAGATCCACCGCTTCAACAAGGCCCAGCAGGACGCGGTCCTGCACGCCGTCGAGGACGGCACCGTCACGCTCATCGGCGCGACCACCGAGAACCCCAGCTTCGAGGTCATCTCGGCGCTGCTCTCCCGGGCCCGGGTCTTCCGGCTGGAGGCGCTGGAACCGTCGGACCTCGCGCTCATCCTGGCCCGGGGTCGGGCGGAGCTGGGCGTTGCGATCGAGCCTGACGCCGAGGCAGCCCTGATCGAGGGCAGCCGTGGCGACGCACGGGTCGTCCTCAACGGACTGGAGGCGGCCGCTGCCCTGGCCCCCGGCCGCCCGGTGGGTCTGGCTGAGGTGGAGCGCGCCCTGCAGCAGCCCCATCTGCTCTACGACCGCGCCGGGGACATGCACTACGACCTGGCCTCGGCCCTGATCAAGAGCATCCGGGGCAGCGACCCGGACGCCGCCGTCTACTGGCTGGCGCGAATGCTGGAGGCGGGCGAGGATGTGAACTTCGTGGCCCGGCGCCTCGTCATCTCAGCCGCCGAAGACGTGGGTCTCGCCGATCCCGGCGCGCTGGCGGTGGCTGTTGCCGCCCAGCAGGCCGCCCATCTGGTGGGCCTGCCCGAGGCGGTACTGCCACTTAGCGAGGCGGCCATACACCTGGCGCGAGCGCCCAAGTCCAACTCCGCCCTCCGTGCCTACGGGGCGGCTCGAGAAGCCGTCCGCGAGACCGGCAACCTGCCAGTGCCACTGCACCTGCGCAACGCTGTGACCGGCCTGATGCGAGAGATGGGCTACGGCCGCGGCTACCGCTACGCGCACGAGTTCGCTGGCGCGCGGGTGGAGCAGCAGCACCTGCCGGACGCGCTGGCGGGGCGTCGCTTCTACGAGCCCACCGAACGCGACCGCTGAACCGTGGCCCCCAGTACAACTGAACGGTTGATACGCCCGGCTACGATGGGACGGCGATGGCCGACGCCCTAGTTATCTTCAAGCCCGACGCCGCCCACCGCGCCGCCACCAGGGCGGCGCTGTGGTCCTGGCTGAGCAGCGAGCGCGAGTGGCGGATCGACGCCCTGACCTGGTTTCAGCCCGGAGCGGACCTGGTGGAGAGCCACTACGACTTCCTCCGCGGGCGCCCCTTCTTCCCCTGGCTGGTGGACTTCATGACCGCTCTGCCGCTGCTGGTGGGGCGCCTCACGGCGGAGGCCAGCGTCCTGGAGCGGATGCGCGGCGACCTGGGCGAGACGCGCATCGCCGAAGCCCGACCCGGCTCATTGCGGGAGCTGCACGGCATCGGCGGCGGGGTCAACGTCCTCCATCTCTCCGACTCGCCCGAGTCGGGGGCCAAGGAGGTTTCCCTCTGGCGTCAAGCGGTCGGCCTGGAGCAGGTCGACGTGCAGCTGGAGACGCGGAGCGAGCGGCCCGACCACACGTTCCATCTCCGCTCCCTGACCGCCCAGTACGCTGCGGGCACACACCGCGAGCTGGCGGCCGAGGCAGTTCGGCGGCTTCTGGCCGAGGAGTCGGAGCTGACAGGAACCAACCTGGGCGCGCTAGGCCGGGTGGTTCTGGGCGCCTTCGACTGAGGGCTGGTCCACGGCGCCATCCGCCGGATGACTGTCCGGGGCGCCGTCCGCCGGGTGCCGGTGGCCGGCTACCAGCACCGCCTTGTTGAACAGGTCGTTGTTGGGCACGACCACCAGCTCGCCGTCGTCAGTGCGCAGGAAAGTGGACCGGAGGCGGATGTCGGTGATCACACCGGCGGCCGTGTCCGTTCGGACCGAGCTGCCAGGTCGGAAGTTGCCCTCCAGGAGCAGGTAGAACCCGGCCACATAGTTCTTGAGCAGGTCCTGGAGGCCGATCCCGGTGACGAAGGCGGTGACCAGCACCCCGGCGAAGGCCGTGCCGGTCTGGCCCAAAGCCACCGAGATGGCGACGAACAGGCCCACGGCGATCACGCCGACGTAGACCGCGCGCACGACGGTTTGGATGAGGTCGGCCCGCATCTTGCGGCCTGTCAGCCAGCGCCGGGTCGCCCGGCGCCCCGCCCACGCCAGGATCACGAACGCGGCCAGCGCGCCGACCGCTTCCAGCACCTGCCGGACGCCGGTCACGATCCCGTCGTTCAGCGCGAAGAGTGGCGCCTGCACTTTTCGCGCCGGCGACTATTCCGGAGCCGTGGCCTCGGCCGTGGCCCCCGCCGGGGCCTCCTCCTCGGCCGCCTCCGCCGCCACCACCTCCTCCTCGACCTCGGCCACGCGCTTGGCGGCCAGCTTCACGACCAGCTCGTCCGCCTCGACAGCGGCCGTCACCCCGGCCGGCAGCTCCAGTTCACCCACCCGGATCCCGGCGTCGATCTCGGCCAGGCCGGAGATGTCGACTTCGATCGATTCGGGGATGGCGGTGGGCAGGCACTCCACGCGGAACGCATGCATCACCTGGAGCACGTCCGCCTCGCCGTTGGCGACCAGCTCGGGCGTCCCGGTGACGAGGAGCGGCACGTCGACCTGCAGCTTCTCGAGCAAGCTGACCTGGTGGAAGTCGACGTGGACCAGAGTGTTGCGGCGGGGGGAGCGCTGCACCTCTTTGACCAGCACCTTGGCCGCCCGGCCGCCGTCGACCTCGAGGTCGATGAGCTGCGTCTTGCCCGAGCGGGCGAACACGCGCTCAAAGGAGCGCGTGTCGAGCTCGATGATGGAGCTCTGGGCCTGGCGACCGTAAACGATGGCGGGCAGGAGGCCCTGATGGCGAAGGCGCCGGCTGGCCTTACCGGTCGTCGCTCGCGTGCTGGCTTTCAGTTCCATTCCGACTCCAGGCAACGTCCCGAAGCGCTGGGGACGGCGCTGGGACGGTTAGGTGTGGTCTTAGCCGCGGCCGTTCGGCCGCGCGGCGTCAAGGCACACACGATATCAACTTCGGGCGCGCATCCCGCGCCGCGCCGCGCTTTGACCAGCTCAGGCGCGGTCCGGGAAGCGCGCGCGCAGCCACTCGACGATCTCCTGCAGTGGGGTGCCAGGGGTGAAGATCGCGGCCACGCCTTGGCCCCGCAGCGCCTGGATGTCGTCGTCGGGGATGATGCCGCCGCCGAAAACCACGATGTCGAGCGCCTCGCGCCTCTGCAGCTCCGTAATCACGGCCGGAAAGAGGGTCATGTGCGCGCCGGAGTGGAGCGACAGGCCGATGACCTGGGCGTCCTCTTGGAGCGCGGCGTCCACCACCATCGCCGGTGTCTGCCGCAGGCCCGTGTAGATTACCTCGAAGCCAGCGTCCCGCAGAGCGCGCGCCACCACCTTCACGCCCCGGTCGTGGCCATCCAGACCGACCTTGGCCAGGACGATGCGCAGCGGGTGCCCCTGAGCTGGGGCACCGGCAGCGCCGGCGGACGTCGAACTGGACGCGGCGGCGCTCAAATCATCGCCTTCTCCGTATATAGGCCGAAGACGTCGATCATCGCGCCCATGATTTCACCTTCTGTGCAGTACGCCCGTACCGCCTCCAGGATGTGGGGCACGAGGTTCTCGCGCGGGTCGGCCGCCGCCTGCCGCAACTCGGCGAGGCAGCGCTCGGCGCGCTCCGCGTCGCGACGGCTGCGGACCGCTCGGACCCGCTCCACCTGCTGCGCCTCCAGCTCGGCGGGAATGCGCAAGATCTCGATGCCGCCTTCCTCGTTGCCGTCGGTGAACTCGTTGACGCTCACCATCAGGCGGCGCTTCGACTCCAACTCCTGCTGCTGGCGGAACGAGGCGTCGGCGATCTCCTTCTGCATGAAGCCCGCCTCGATCGCCGGCACCACGCCGCCCAGCTCGTCGATGCGGCTGAGGTACGCCTCGGCCTGCCGCTCCATCTCGTCGGTCAGGCTCTCGACCAGGTAGGAGCCGCCGAGAGGGTCCACCGAGCTTGCCACGCCGGTCTCGTAGGCGATCACCTGCTGCGTGCGCAGGGCGATCCGGGCCGAGCGGTCGGTGGGCAGCGCCAGGACCTCGTCCATGGCGTTCGTGTGCAGCGACTGGGTGCCGCCGAGAACGGCTGCCAGCGCCTCGAGCGCCGTCCGGGCGATGTTCAGCTCCGGCTGCTGGGCGGCCAGGGAGACGCCGGCCGTCTGGGTGTGGAACCGCAGCTTCCAGGAGCGCTGGTCCCGCGCCCCGTAGCGCTCGCGGAGGCGCCGCGCCCAGATCCGGCGCGCCGCCCGGAACTTGGCGATCTCTTCGAAGAAGTCGATGTGGGCGTCGAAGAAGAACGAGAGGCGGGGCACGAACTCGTCCACCTGGAGCCCCCGCTCGAGGCAGGCGTCGACGTACGCGAACCCGTCCGCGAGCGTGAAGGCCAGCTCCTGGGCCGCGGTCGAGCCGGCCTCGCGGATGTGGTAGCCGGAGACGCTGACGGTGTTCCAGCGCGGCACCTCGCGGGTGCAGTACTCGATCGAGTCGGTGACGAGACGCATCGAGGGCCCGGGCGGAAAGATGAACTCCTTCTGGGCGATGAACTCCTTCAGGATGTCGTTCTGAAGGGTGCCCTCCAGCTGCGCGAAGGGCACGCCCTGACGCTCGGCCACGGCGAGATACATGCACAGCAGGACGGCCGCCGGGGAGTTGATCGTCATCGAGGTCGAGACGCGGCTCAACGGAATGTCCTGGAAGAGCCGTTCCATGTCCGCCAGGGAATCGATCGCCACGCCGCAGTGGCCGATCTCGCCGCGGCTCGTGGGGGCGTCAGAATCCTGACCCATCAGCGTGGGCATGTCGAACGCCACCGAGAGCCCGGTCTGGCCGTTGGCGAGCGCCCAGTGATAGCGCCGGTTCGTCTCCTCCGCCGTGGCGAAGCCCGAGAACTGGCGCATGGTCCAGAGCCGCCCGCGGTAGCCGGCGGCATGGATGCCGCGCGTGTACGGGTACTGGCCCGGCACCTCCTCGGCGAGTTCCGGGCGGTCTGAGGAGGTGTAGAGCGGGGCCACCTCCTGGCCTGAGATCGTGGCCAGGTCAACGCCGTCGTCCCGCTGCGGCGAGCCCTCGAACTCCTGCCTCCAGCTCTCGAGAGCCTCGCCCAGCTCCCTGACTTTGATCGTCACCCTTCGCATTATGTGATCTGTCCTGAACGATCAGGATTCGGAGCGGGCCGCCTCTGGTACCAACCGGGCACCGCGCCTGGTCAGGATCTCGGCTGCGATCCCATACGGCACGCGCTCCCGATGTAGCTCGGCGGCGAGGCCGGCGTCCTCGTCGAGCAGGCGCCGCGCCTCCGCTCGTGACCACTCGCCGACCAGGTCCGCGGCCTCGTCCCGGAGCCGCGCCTCGGCCCGCTCCCCGGCTTCACCGGTCGACTCGAGGTGCCGGCGATGGGCGCGAACCGCCTCGTAGAGCGCCGGCACGCCCTCGCCGGTGCCGGCGGTGGTGCGGACGATCGGCGGCCGCCAGCCCCGCTTGGGGCCCATGTTCAGCATCAGCCGGATCTCCTGGACCGTGCGGTCGGCGCCCGGCAGATCGGCCTTGTTGACCGCGAACACGTCGGCGATCTCCATGATCCCGGCCTTGATCATCTGCACCCCGTCGCCCAGACCAGGGGTCAGGACCACGACCGTGGTGCCGGCGATGGCCGCCACCTCCAGCTCCGACTGGCCGACGCCGACCGTCTCCAGGATCACGTTGTCGAACCCGAACGCGGCCAGCAGGCGGATGGCTTCGCGAGTGGCCACCGACAGGCCGCCGAGGTGTCCGCGGGCGCCCATCGAACGGATGTAGACCTGTCCGTCCAGCGCGTGCCGCTGCATTCGTATGCGGTCGCCCAGGATGGCCCCGCCCGAGTAAGGCGAGTTGGGGTCGACTGCCAGGACGGCGATGGACTCACCCGCCCCGCGGACGAGCGAGACGAGAGCGTCGGCCAGCGTCGACTTGCCCGTACCCGGAGCGCCCGTGAGGCCTACGACGAGGGGGTGGCCCATCCGGTCGGCCAGGGACTCGGTGACCCGGCGCAGGGAGGGGTCGCGCTGCTCCACCATCGTGATGGCCCGAGCCAGGCCGCGGACATTGCCCGCGCGAATCTCCGCCGCCAGGTCGCGCTCCACCGTCTTCGGGGTCACGGCTGGAGACGCTACCAGGAGCGGGCGAGATCCCTTCCCGTGGCGACCACCAAGGTGGACAAGGAGGCCGAGTCCTACGGAAGCGAGTGAACGTCGCTTACCGCCACGACCCCGATCAGCGCCGATAGCGGCGCGAAATCGCCAGGATTGCGCGTGTACAGCAGCAAAGATGACGCGATAACTTCTCGCCGCCTCACCGTCGAAGGGGCGGGAGATCGACGGTCGATTCGGCGCACTGCAGACGATACTGGCGTCGGGCCTGTTCGTGCGGACCCTGTGTCTGCAGCACTCGCCTCCGGCAGGCTTAGGAACCCGGCGTCGGATGCTGATCGATCAGAACGTCAAGGTCCGCGCGGAAGCGGGCGGGATCGATCCGCGGGGCTCTCGCGAACGCTGCGATGGCCTTCGCGGCGGCTACGAAGCGCCGTCCAGGGATCGGTGTCAGCTCGGCCCCGGGCACGCCATTCCGCGTCACGATGAACCGATCGCCGCGATCCAGCGCGCGCATGACTTCACCGGTCTGGTTTCGAAGCTCGCGCTCGGTTAGCTTCCGCGCCATTCCGAAGGTGTCAGCCCTGGCCGAGAAAGCGCAGCGCGTAGTCGTGCCCGAGCACGACCGCGAGGCCGCCGGACGGCGCGTTCGGCGTCGGCGATGGCTGGCCCGGGGGGGCCTCCTGCACGGTCGCCCCGAAGTAGCTCTCGAGCCATTTGACGGTCGCCGGGTAGCGGCCCCCCGAATAATCCACGATCACCGATTGGGCCGCCGGCCGCCCGCGCTGCGGGTCCTGCAGGTTGAGACCGAGCGGGCGCAGGGTGGACGTGACCACGTTGCCCAGCGTCGTCAGGCCACGGCTGGAGTTGACGACCTGCACGGGCGCCTTCTCCTTCAGCATCGCCTCGTCGGGAAGGACGTTGGCGAAGTACTGGCGGAGCATCGCCAGGCTGGGGTCCACCGGGCAGAGCTCGTAGGACGAATACGTGCTGCAGCCGTCCGTGAGCAGGTCCCCGCTGGTGATGGCGGCTCGCCCGATGGCGCTGTCGGGGAGCTTGCCGCCCCAGGAGTAGAGGGCGCGAAGGTCGGCCAGCGTGAGGCTGGTCGAGAATTCGGACCGCAGGGCACTCATCAGCTCCGGGGCCTTGGTGATCGCGTCGGCGGCGGTGGCCTTCTTGCGGATCGCCGCGAGGAGCAGCTGCTGGCGCCGGGAGCGCCCGAAGTCGCTGGACTGGTCCGGCTGGATGGCGTGGCGCGAGCGCGCCAGCTGCAGAGCCTTCTCGCCGTTCACATGCTGGCACCCGGCCTGAAAGTGGATGCCGCCGGGCACGAAGCCGTTGTGGTAGTTCGGGTACTGGTAGTCGTCCAGAGGCCCGGACAGGCAGATGTCGACTCCGCCCAGCGTGTCGACAACGTCGCGGAAGGCCTTGAAGTCGACGGCCACGTAGCCGTCGAACGTGAGCCCTGTGACGCCCCTCAGGGTTTGCATGACCAGCCTTCCACCGCGATCCTTGTCGGCGCCTGAGAACTGCGGCTTCTTGCCGCTCCAGCTAGCGTTGTCCATACCCACCTCGTAGGCGGCGTTGATCTTCATCGTCTGCGCCCGGCCGGTCGTGAAGGCGTCGACGGGCGCCGTCATGTCACGCGGCACCGAAACCTCGATTGCGCGCTTGCCGGCGGGGTCGAGCGACATCACGATCATCGAGTCGGTCAGCCAGGGGGCGTCGTTCTCCGCGCCACCGTAGCCGAGCAGGGCCAGGTTGACGCGTTGGTTGTGCTGAAGCTTCCAGGCCACGGAACCAGGAGCCGGGGCGACGGCGCTCTGGACCTCCGACAGCGGGTTGGTGAAGCCCGTGAAGCCGTGCAGGAACGAGCCGACCTGATAGGCGCCGAACCCGACGACCGCGACCATCGCCAGGATGAGCAGGCTGAGGACGCCCCGCATGTTCCCCCGCGGGCCGCGTGGACCCGACGGGCCGTCGAACTGGGAGCGGCGAGCCCGGGATCTCCGGGCAGACGTCTTTTCTTCCATGGAACCGGCCACCTCTCTGGTTGAACGTGTTCGGGACGGCGGAGGGCACGGTGCCGCGCAGCGGCTGTCGCGAGTGTAGCGCCGCGGCGGCCGGCCTGCGGGCGGGAAAAGAGGGGCCGCCCCTCGCGGCGGCCCCCCGTCAGTTCGCTTTTTAGCCGCCCGTGGCCGCGCGGCCCGCGGCGCCGATGATGGCGACGACGATCGCGACGATCCCGATCACGAGCTCAATGGAGCCGATGATGCCGAGGACGAAGCCGGCCGTCGCCAGGCCCGAGCCGCCCAGCGCTCCCCCGCTGGCGGCGATCCGTTTCCGGGACGCGTTGCCGATGAAGAGGGCGACGACCGCAAGCGGCGCGCAGATGATGACGCCGAGGATGCCCAGGATCAGCGAAAGGGTCGCTTGGCTGTCGTTGGGCGGGCTGACGCTCATCGCCCCACCCGCATAGCCGGACGCCGGGGCGTAGCTGGGGGGCGGCGCCGTCGGGCCATAGGAGGGTGCGGTCGGGGGGGCATAGCTGGGGGGAGGAGGCGGCGGCGCCCCGGCTGGTGGCCCGTAGGAGGGTGGCGGCGATGGCGGCGGCTCGCCGCTGGGCGGACCGTATGAAGGGGGCGGACCGGGTGGAGGCGGCGGCGGCGGCGCACCCCCGGGCGGGCCGTAGGATGGCGGCGGTCCCGCTGGTGGAGGGGGCGGCGGCGCGCTCCCGCCCGGCGGCCCGGAGGATGGCGGCGGACTCCCCGGCGCAGGCGGTGGCTCGTAGGCCGGGGGA
>JALYZG010000246.1 GCA_030948965.1 Candidatus Dormiibacterota bacterium
ACGCTCCTGGGGTCGGTGACTTGTCATCGACATTATCAGGGCGGTGCGGTGGTCCGAAGCAGAAACTGGCTCCGGGCCACGGACTCGAACCGTGAACCTTGCGGTTAACAGCCGCCTGCTCTACCGATTGAGCTAGCCCGGAGCGACGGCTCCCGATTCTACCCGGTCCGACTCCGCCCTAAAGCTCAACGTTGGGGCTCAGGTCGACCTCGATTGAGCTCTTCGATCAGCAACTCCATGGTACGTAGGCGGCCCGAGCGGGCCGCGTCGCGCAAGCTCTGCCACTGCGAGAGCTGGTCCTGGAAAGCTTCGCCAACCTGATAGCCGTGTTCCAGAAGACGCTGCCTCCCGTTCGGCAGGGCCAGCACCTCGCGGACCGTTGAGTCGGCAGTGATTTCAGCCATCCTTCGCCGCCGGGACGGCAATCACGCGGTGGCCCATCCACGTCGCCGGCACTTCGGGCGCAACCTCGCCTGCGTACCTGACCTGGAGCACCCAGCTGCCGTTTACCAACCCCGGAGTCGCGTCCAGCTTGCCCGAGTAGCCGGCCTCATGCAGTTCTTTGAGGAGCGGCACGGCATAGATCATGAGGGTCAGTGGCTGGCGACTTGAGCTCACCCGCCCGCCTTCGCTGGCGCCGTCGACGCCCGATGTGGCCGAGCCCACGTATTCTGGCCGATTGAACTCCATCGCACTCTGTAGCGTACTCAGTGCTGCTGCTCACGACCTGACCAGGAGGCGCTCAGGAGGCGCTGAGCGCGGCGTCGGCGATGATTCGCGCGGCCCGTTCGAAGCCGAGGCGCCCGGTGTCCACCACGAGGTCGTAATGTGCCGGATGCAGCCAGTCATGGCCGTACACCTGTCGCACGTAGGCCCCGCGATTGGCGTCCGTCTGCTTGAGCCGCCGCCGGGCTTGATCGTCCGTCCAGCCGTAGGCCTGACGCAGGTGTTGGACGCGGAAGTCCTCCGAGGCGCGAACGAAGATGTGCAGCGCGGACGCCGCGCCCTCCAGGACGTAGCGGCCCCCGCGGCCGATGATCACCGCGTTGCCAGTTCGGGCGGCCTCGCGGATAACCTGCTGCGTGATCTGCAGCGCCGCCTTCCGGGTATCCGCCGCCGGCTGCTCGCTGTAGGGTGGCGTCCAGGCTGCGGCCTCCGGCGGGGCGGCGAACTCCATCGAAGCCGCACCCAGCGCGCTCAGCAGCCGGCCGACGAAGCTGTCAGGCGACTCCTCCAGTTCCTGCGCCTCCTCGTGGGGCAGCTCCAGCCGATGCGCGATCTCTTCGAAGAACTTGGCGTCGACGAGTTCCGCCCCCAGGCGATCGGCGACGATCGCACCCACCGTCTCGCCCCCGGCGCCGAACATGCGCCCGACCGTGATGACGGGCAAGGGAAAGCTGCCCGCCTACTCCAGATAGTCCCGGAGCTTCTTGGAGCGCGAGGGATGACGCAGCTTCCGCAGCGCCTTGGCCTCTATCTGCCGGATGCGCTCGCGGGTGACGCCAAAGCGCTTGCCGACCTCCTCCAGCGTCCGCTGGTGCCCGTCGATGAGGCCGAAGCGCAGCTGAAGGACGCGCCGCTCGCGCGGGGTCAGAGTGTCGAGAATGTCCTCGACCTCGTTGTGAAGCATCGTGAGCGAGGCCGCGTCGGAGGGCGAGATGGCCTCCTTGTCCTCGACGAAGTCGCCGAGATGGGAGTCCTCCTCCTCGCCGATGGGCGTCTCCAGCGAGACCGGGTCCTGCGCGACCTTGACGATCTCCCGCACCTTGTCCGGCGTGATGCCCATCTCTTCGGCGATCTCGTCGTCGCTGGGCTCGCGGCCGAGCTCCTGCAGCAACCGGCGTGAGACCCGCACCAGCTTGTTGATCGTCTCCACCATGTGCACCGGGATGCGGATCGTCCGGGCCTGATCGGCGATCGCCCGGGTGATCGCCTGCCGGATCCACCAGGTGGCGTAGGTGGAGAACTTGAACCCCTTCTGATAGTCGAACTTCTCGACCGCCCGGATGAGGCCCATGTTGCCCTCCTGGATCAGGTCCAGGAAAGACATGCCGCGTCCGATGTACTTCTTGGCGATCGAGACCACGAGGCGCAGGTTGGCCTCGGTTAGCCGTTGCTTGGCCTCGAAAGAGCCGGCCTCGATGGCCTTCGCCAGGTCGACCTCGTCCGCGGCGGTCAACAGCGAAACCCGGCCGATCTCCTTTAGATACATGCGGACCGGGTCGTCGAGTGAGACCGAGTCCAGCATCTCGATCTCCATCTGCATGTCGTCGTCCGCGTCTTCCTTGTCCTCGAAATCTCCAGTGGCGTCGGTGATCTCGATGCCGATCTCCTTGAACGCGTCGAAGACGCGGAACATGTGCGCCGGATCGGCCGCTTCGTAGTCGCGAAGACCGTCGAGGACGTCGTCGGGCGTGAGGAAGCCCTGCTCCTTGCCCTTGACGATCAGCGCCTCGGCCTGCTGGATCAGCAGGTCTTCGAGTCGCGGTTCCGCCTTGTCCTTGGTTTTCGCCACTCAGTTACCAACCCCATCTCGACCCATCTCCGAGCGCCATTCGCGCTCGAGTGCTGTGGAGGCGGCCCGGTCGCCCCGGCTCTCAGCCTCTGAAAGACGCCCAATTATCGCGAATTTCCGGTCGTGCCTCGATCGGGCGCGGATGCGGTTCACCAGCTCCTCCACATCCTCGCCCGCGAACCTGGCCGCGGGCGCGGCCCAGGCCTCTCGCACGAGCCGCTCCTCCTCAGCCGGAAAGCCGGCCACCTCCTGGGGCAGGGCCTCGGCGCCGCGTTCCAGGGTGGCGAGAAGCCGAGCGAGGGCGGCGCGGTCGTCCTCCTGCAACTCGGCCGGCGGCAGCGAGGTCTGGATCACGGCGGCCGCGTCGGGCCGCACCGCCAGGACTTGCAGCAGGTAGGCGACGAGCCGGGAGAGGCTGCCCCCCGCGGGCCGCGGCGCCGGAGAAGGCTCCGGCCCAGCCTCGTCGAGCCGAGGCCCCGCCGCGCCGGTCTGGACGCCGCGCCGGGTCGGGGCCCGCGGCAGGCTGATCAGCAAGGGGTCGATGCCGAACCAAAGCCCGGCCTGGTCCCGATAGCTGGCGCGAACCGCGGGCTCGGGAACCCGGGCCAACACCGCCCCGATCCGCCGCACCCCCTGCTCGACGTCGGCCGGCCGGCGCGGGTTGAGACCCTCGATCGCCGTACGGATCAGGTGCTCCCAGCCAGGCCGAGCGGCGGACGCCACGTCCTCCCAGCGTCCCCCGCTCCGCAGGAACTCGTCCGGGTCTTTGACCTCGCCCTCGATCCGGCCCACACGGGTGCGCAGCCCCTCGGCCGCGGCCAGTTCGATCGCCCGCTCGGTCGCGCGCCGCCCGGCGCTGTCGTTGTCGAACATCAGCAGCAGCTCGTCCGTGTGGCGGCGCAACAGCCGCACCTGCTCGTCGGTGAGGGCGGTGCCGGAGGACGCGACGGCGTTGCCGACGCCGAACTGGTGAGCCACGATCACGTCGAACTGACCCTCCATGACGACGGCGTGTCCGCTCTCGTCTATCGCGGGCCGGGCCAGGTCGAGGCCGAACAGGACCCGGGCCTTGACGTAGGCCGGCGTCTCGGGCGTATTCACGTACTTGCGCGGGTCGTCGGTCGCCACGGCCCGGGCGGTGAAGGCCACCGTCTGGCCGCGTTCATCCCGGATCGGTATGACCAGCCGATTCTGGAAGAAGTCCTGGCCGTCGCGGCGCACCAGCCCCGCCGCCTGTAACGTGGCGGCGGCCGCGTGCTTGCGCCTGAGGTAGGCGGCGAGCGAGGACCCGCCGGGCGCGAAGCCGAGGCCGAAGCGGCGCGCGGTCTCGGAGCCCACCTGGCGCCGAGCCAGCAGGTCGCGTCCAGGTTCGCCCGCCCGGTGCTCCCAGAGCAGCCACGAGTAGTACTGCACCGCCAGGCCATTGAGCTCGACGATTCGGTGTCGGAGCTCGGTCCGAGCCCGGTCGGCCGGCGTCCGCTCCGCCAGCTGGACGCCCGCCTGGTCGGCCAGGAGCTCGAGGGCGCCCCGAAAGTCCACCTTCTCCATCCGCTCTACGAAGGTGAAGAGGTCACCGCCGCTGCCACACCCGTGGCAGTACCAGGACTGCTTGGCCTCGTTCACTGAAAAGCTCGGCGTCTTTTCCTGGTGAAAGGGGCACAGGCCCACCCACTCCCGGCCCGCTCGGCGCAGCTGCACGCGGTGGCGCACGGTGTCGAGCAGGTTTAGCCGGGAACGGACCTGCTGGACGGCGTCGTCGGAGGCGGCCGGCCCGGGCATTGACGACGAAGTATGCCCCCGCCCGCCCAAGAGCCCCTGCCGCCTCGCCCAAGAGGCCCTCCAAGAGCCCCGCCGCGGGGCCCGCCGTCCTACCGGGTGCCCGCCCCCGCCTGGTCGGCCACCGCCGCCTGGGCCGCCGCCAGCCGCGCCACCGGCACCCGGTAGGGCGAGCAGGAGACGTAGTTCAGGCCCATGTCATGGCAGAGGGTGATCGAATCGGGGTCGCCGCCATGCTCGCCGCAGATGCCGATCTCCAGGTCCGGCCGCACCGCCCGACCCTCGTGCACAGCCAGGCGCATGAGCCGGCCCACGCCCGCCTCGTCGATCGTCTCGAACGGATTGAAGGGCAGGATCTTGTCCTCCAGGTAGCGGACGATGAAGGCCCGCTCGGCGTCGTCCCGCGAGTAGCCGAACGTGGTCTGGGTGAGGTCGTTGGTGCCGAAGGAGAAGAACTCGGCCTCGCGCGCGATCTCCCCCGCGGTGAGGGCGGCCCGCGGGATCTCGATCATCGTCCCGAACTTGTAGTGGACCTTGATCCCCTTCTCCTTCTGGACGGCCTCCGCCACCGGCTCCAGCTGGCCCCGCACAGTGCGGAGCTCGGCGAGAGTGCCGACGAGCGGGATCATGATCTCGGGCCGGGCGTCAACCCGCTCCAGGCGCAGGTCGCACGCGGCCTCGATGATGGCCCGCACCTGCATGCGCGTGATCTCCGGATAGAGGATCGAGAGGCGGACGCCCCGCAGGCCGAGCATCGGGTTGGACTCGTGCAGCTGCTCCACGCGGGCGCGGACCCGCTCCAGGTCCTGCAGCTTGCGGCCCTTCTTGCCCCTGACCCGGAGCTCGGTCGTCTCGGCCACGAGATCCTCGAGGTTGGGTAGGAACTCGTGCAGCGGTGGGTCGATGAGCCGGATCACCACCGGCAAGCCCTTCATCGCCCGCAGGATGCCGGTGAAGTCGCCGCGCTGGATGGGCAGCAGCCTGGCGAGGTGCTTCTCGCGCTCAGTCGTGCTCTCGGCCATGATCATGGCCCGCACGATGGGCAGCCGGTCCTCCTCCATGAACATGTGCTCGGTGCGGCAGAGGCCGATGCCCTGGGCTCCGTTCTCACGAGCTTTGGACGCGTCCCGGGGGTAGTCGGCGTTGGCCCAGACCTCGAGCCGGCGGATCTTGTCCGCCCAGCCGAGGAGGGTCTTGAAGCTGGCCGAGGGCTTGGGTTCGATGGTGGCCACCCGGCCTACGAACACGTTGCCGCTGGTGCCGTCGATCGTGATCTCCTCGCCCTGCCGGACGAGCGTCCGGTTGGCGGACAGCTGCCGCGCCTTGACGTCTACGAGGATGGCCGACGCGCCGACGATGCAGGGCCGGCCCATGCCCCGGGCGACGAGGGCGGCGTGGGAGGCCGTGCCGCCGGTGGCGGTGAGGATGCCCTTGGCCTCGATCATGCCGTGCACGTCGTTGGGGTTGGTCTCCACGCGGACGAGGATCACTGCCTTGCCGTCCTTGCCCCAGGCCTCGGCCGTGTCCGCGTCGAAAACCGCCGCCCCTGTGGCGGCGCCCGGCGAGGCGGGTACGCCGCGCCCGATGGGGGTGGCCGACGCGGCCGGGTCGACGCGGGGATGGATGAGCTGCTCCAGCTGCCGCGGCTCCACGCGCGCCACCGCTTCCTCGCGCCTGATGAGACCCTCCCGCACCATGTCCACGGCGATGTTCACAGCCGCGTCGCCGGTCCGCTTCGCACTACGCGTCTGCAGCATGTAGAGCTGGCCGCGCTCGATCGTGAATTCCAGGTCCTGCACGTCCCGGTAGTGCTCCTCCAGCTTCGAGGCGTACTCCTGGAATTGTTTAAAGACCGCCGGCATGTGCCTTTTGAGGGCGCCGATGGGCTCAGTTTCGCGGATGCCGGCGACCACGTCCTCACCCTGGGCGTTGGCCAGGAAGTCCCCGTACAGCTCCTTTCGGCCGGTGATCGGGTTGCGCGTGAAGGCGACGCCGGTGCCCGAGCCCGAGCCCATGTTGCCGAACGCCATCATTTGCACATTGACCGCCGTGCCCAGGTTGTCGGGGATCTTCTCCACGCGCCGGTAGGCGAGGGCGCGGGGCGTGTTCCAGGACGCGAATACAGCCTCGATGGCGGCGCGCAGTTGGTCGATTGGCCGCTCCGGAAAGCGTTCGCCAGTGCCCCGATGGTAGATGGCCTGGAACTTCTCGACCAGCTCTCCCAGCTGCTCTGGGCTGAGCTCTGGATCGGTCTTGACGCCCGCCCGACTCTTGGCCGCGGTCAGCGCCTCCTCGAAGAGGTCACCGTCGATGTCCTTGACGATCTTGCCGAACATCTGGATGAACCGGCGGTAGGCGTCGAGGGCGAACCGCTCGTCGCCCGTGAGCCGGCCCAGAGCCTCCAGGGTGCGGGGATTGAGGCCGAGGTTGAGGACTGTGTCCATCATCCCCGGCATCGAGAACTTGGCCCCCGAGCGGACGCTGACGAGCAGTGGGCTGCGGCCATCGTTGAACTTCTTGCCCGTCCGCCCCTCCAGGTCCGCCAGAGCCGCCTCGACCTGGCGCCAGAGCCCCTCCGGGAGCCTGCGACCGCCTGAGTAATACGCCCGACAGGCCTCGGTCGTGATCGTGAAGCCGGGTGGCACCGGCATCCCGGCGCGCGTCATCTCGGCCACGCCCGCGCCCTTGCCCCCGAGCAGGTCGCGCATGTCTTTGGAGCCTTCGGAGAACAGGTACACCCACTTGGTCTTGGTTGCGCTCGCCATCGACCCTAGTTTGGCGCGAACCAGCCGAAGACCGCACCCCGCCCGTCAAGAGAGACCGCCCGAAAACCAGACGCCAGGCGCGACGCCCCAACTCAGCCCCGCGCCGCCTGGTCCAGCACCCCCTGCAGCACCCGCGAAAACGTGGGAAAGGCGTGGATCGTATCGCCCAAAACGCTGACCGGCACCTGCGCCCGCATCGCCAGCGCCAGCTCCCCGATCATCTCCCCGGCCCGCGGGCTGACGATGGTCGCCCCCACCAGCAGCCCCAATCGCCGATCGACCACCACCTTGACCAACCCCCCGCCCGTGAACCCGTGGATGTAGCCCCGCGCGGTCTCGGCCGCGTCCGCGGCGATCACCAATACGGAGAGCCCGCGCGACCGCGCCTGCGCCTCCGTCAGGCCCACGGAGGCGATCTCCGGGTCGGTGAAGGTGGCCCGAGGCACGACCGAGGTGGCCGCCGGCCGCTGGGACCCGAGCAACGAGCGGGCGATGACCCGCCCGTGGTAATCGGCGACGTGGGTGAAAGGGGCGATGCCGGTGATGTCGCCGCCGGCCCACACCCTTTCCCCAGCCAGCAGGCTGACGGGATCGGTCCGCAGCCAGCCCCGGGAATCGGTCGCAAGCCCCGCCAAGGCGAGGTCGATGCCCTCCAGGTTTGGCTTCCGGCCGGTTGCCACCAGGAGCCGCTCCCCAGTGTGTGTGTGACCCTGGCCCAGCTCCACGAGGATTCCGCCGGGAGCCGGCCGCGGAGCCGAAACGACCGCCACCACCTTGGCCCCCACGATGACGTGCACCCCGTCCGCCTCCAGGTGCCCCCGAATCAGGGCGCCCGCCTCCGGCTCCTCGGCCGGAACGAGATGCGGAGCGCCCTCGACGAGGGTGACCCGCGTCCCCAACCGGCCGAAGGCCTGCGCCAGCTCCACGCCCACGGCACCCCCGCCGAGCACGATCAGGCTGCGCGGCAGCTCGGCGGCCAGCACCGCGTCCCGATTGGTCCAGAAGGGCACGCCGTCGATGCCCGGGATGGAGGGGACGGCGGGCGCGGTCCCGGTCGAGATCACGACGCCGCGCGTTGCGGTCAGCTGCTCGCCGTCCACCTCCACCAGTCCCGGGCCGGTCAGCAAACCCTGACCCCGGAACAGCGTCGCCCCCGTGTCCTGCAGCGCCTTGGCGGGGCGGGAGTCATCAAGGTCGCGGGCCATCCAGGAGACCCGGGTTGCGATCTTCGGGTAATCAATCGCGAAGTCCACGTCGGAGAACGCCAGCTCCCGCCCCCGCCGCGTTTCCGCCACGACCTCGGCCGAGCGGAGCATGGTCTTGGTGGGGATGCAGGCGTAGTACGGGCACTCGCCGCCCACCAGGTGGCTTTCGACCACAGCCACGCTCAGCTCGCTGTCGCCGAGTTCAGACACGACCGCCTCGCCGCACGGCCCGGCGCCGACCACGATCACGTCGAAGTTCCGATCCACGCTGCCCGCCTCCTCAAACACCCCGGCAAGGCCCCGGCCGACCCGGCCCCGAAACCAGACAACAGACAATAGGCGCCGTGGCGGAGGTCTTGCTGGAGAGGGTCGGCTCGGTCGCCGTTCTCACCCTCGCCGCCCCCGCTCGGCGCAACGCCTTCGTCGCCTCCATGGTGACCGAGCTGGTCGAGGCGTGCGAAAAGATCGACGCCGACTTGGACGTCGGCGCGGTCGTACTCCAGGCGCAGGGGCCGTCCTTCTGTGCCGGCGCCCACCGCGAGCTGCTCGCGGCCGCAACAAAAGATCCCGCCGCGCCCGAGGCCTACCGGGGCCTGAACCACGTCTATCGCGGCTTCACGCGAGTCGCCGAGCTGCTGCCGCCGGTCGTGGCGGCCGTGCGCGGCGACGCGGTGGGGGCGGGGGTCAACCTGATGCTGGCCGCGGACCTGCGGGTGGTGGCCGAGTCGGCGCGTATCCAGGCCGGTTTCCTGCGCCTCGGCCTGCACCCCGGTGGCGGCCACTTCACGTTGGTCGGACGGGTGGCGGGCCGGGAGGCGGCTGCGGCGCTGGGCCTCTTCGGCCGCACCGTGGACGGCCGCCGGGCCGTGGCGCTGGGCCTGGCCTGGGAAGCGCTGCCGGAGGCGGAGGTGGAGCCGCGCGCCCTGGAGATCGCGGCCGGAATCGCGGGCGACCCCGAGCTGGCGCGAGCCGCCGCGCGCACCTTCCGCCTCGAGCTAGGGCCGCCGGCCGCCACCTGGCCGGCCGCC
>JALYZG010000262.1 GCA_030948965.1 Candidatus Dormiibacterota bacterium
GATCGTACGTGATCGATGAGATGGAGGTCAGTATCCCGGTGAAGATGCGGGTCGATGACTTCGGCCAGGCCATGGTGACGGTCGACCAGGACGGCCACAACGGGTCATCGCTGCGGATCAAGCTCAAGCCGGTGCCCCCGGTCGTCCTGGCCCAACCGGCCAGCGCGACCCAACCGCTCGAAAGCCTCGGGTTTACGGCGGCGCAGGTGGCCGAGCTCAAGTCCCGCCGGGTGTTTTCCGTCGACGACCTGCAGCGGGTCGCCCGCAACGTCGCCGGCCAGGAGGCGCTCCAGAAGGTGACCCCGAGCGCCGCCCTGGGGCCGGCCTTGAGCAAGGCCCAATTGCTCTCGTTGCCGATGCTGCCACCAGCCGTCGCGACCGCCCTCCTCAATTGGGGGATCACCACACCGCCGGACTTCATCAAGCAGGAACCGGTCGCGCTGGCGAAGCGCCTGTCAGACGAGCTGCACGTGACAGTCAGTGCCGACGACGTTAAGAAGTGGCAGGACCAGGTCCGCCAGACGCTCGACAATGCTGTGCTGCAGCCTCGTATTATCAGCGGCCCGATGATCGATCTAAACCTGGAACGGCGGCTGCCACCGCGCCCCGGTCCCACAGCGTAAGAGCGCTAGGCGACGCCGCCGGCAGAGGAGTCGGACGTCCGCATCCCGCTCAACACGGTCACCGTCTTCGCGGTCAGCTTCACGCCGATGCCCTCGCCACCGAAGACCCGTCGGACATCCGGATCGGTAAAGAGGACACGGAGGGGCTCGAGTTCGGGCGTGCGTGGCGGCTCCATCTCCAGGACGATGGCGTCCACGAGCGCCGGCGCCTTCTCCAACTGCTCCGTGAGCAGCGGCCAGCGGAGCGAGGCGATCGTCCAGAGCGCCAGTTCCTTTTTGGGGATGTCCGCTTCGGCATACATGGCCATGTCGCGCTGGACGCCGTAGGCGTTGACCAGGCGTTTCATCGAGCGCGGATTCGGCTCGAGCAACGGCGCGAAGTTGGCCAGCATTTTCTCGGTCTCCGCCGTCACGTCCGCATCGGCGAGCCGCACGACGGCGGCTTCGCGAAGTGCCTGGACCTGCGGCGATTCGCTGGGCGCCCTGCGGATCATGGCCTCGATTTCCGCCTCGGACTTGCCGGCCACATCCGCCCGGGCCTGCTGGCGCGCCGCCTCGAGCTCCATCCGGGCCTGATTGTCGCCCCCAACGAGCAGGCGGCTCCAGTACGCTTTGCGGACGGCGGTCGCCATCCGCGGGACCGAGGTCGACAGCTGGAACGTTTTCTCGAGGAAGAGGCCACCGAGGGCGCGCCCGGGTTCGGTGACATCCTTGGAAAATTCCCCGTAGGTCTTCTCGAAGCAGGCCTGCAGCCAGCGCCGGTCGGCAACCACCACGTACACGGCGGGCGCGTCGCGGTAAAGCGTCTGGATCCCTTCCAGCAGCTGGACGACGTACGTCTGACTGCAGCGGTCGAGGTCGTCGATGAAGATCGCCACCGGCGCCAGGCTCTTGACCAGGCCGGCATAGTGCCTGGCGATGGCCGCCATCGGATCGCGGGCGGTCTGGAGGAAATTGGACGCCGAGTTCGCCGACCCGAGGGTCACCAGGCGGCTGAGTCCAAGCACGAGCGCCGCCAGGGCGCTGAGGAGCGCGACGATGTCGCTGATCGCTTTGGCCCCGGATCCCAGCGAATTCAGCGACGAGGTGAACATCTGCGGAAGCCAGCCGAACACCCAGCTCAGTGACAGCGCCACGACCGCGACCACGAGGATGACCAGGTAGGGCGAGAAGCCGACTCGGAAGCGCCACAGGTAATCGCGAACCCAGAACGTGATCGGGTGCCGCTTGAGGCCCCGACGGTACACACTGGACATCAGCCACCACCATGGCGGCGCGATGCGCTGGTGTTGCCAGGCATTGAAGGTCACCGTGACCCATTTGGCTTCGCCGTGGTCCGGGTCTTCCAGCTCCTTGCGGAGCAGGTTGATAAGGGTGGTCTTGCCCGAGCCCCATGGTCCGTGGATGTGGATCATGAAGTTGGTCCCCCTGGAGCCCTTCGTCTTCTTGAGTTCCTTGTCCCAGGCCCGGCGAATGCGAATCGCGAGCGCCTGGACAAAGGCGCGCCGGCCCAGCTCGTCCTGCGCCGCCGGTTGGTCGGCGACGAAGTCGACGTTGGTGTCACGGGCCGGTGCTACCGGCGGAGGCGATGCCCGGGCCCTCGCATTGGCGAAGCTCAGACCCTCGGCGGAAAGCAGGTCCCAGATGGACTGCCCATTTCTCTCCGCCTCCGACTCCTGCTCGAGAAGCGTCCGCATCGACGGTTCGAGCGTCTTGTCGAGCGCGGGGTCCGCCAGCGTCAGTCCCAGGATCAGGAGCCGGCCGTTGATCAGCCGGATCGCAGTCGAGCGAAAGAGCCTGGCGACCAGGCGCAACCATTCATCGACTTCGAGCCGCTGGGCGTCCGCCGGCGGGGACAACCTGAACGTCCGGGCTGCGCCGCCGAAGTACTCCCCGTGGGACTCCAGCAGCGCGTTGATCAGGTCGAAGGAGCTCACCGGCCCACGGGTGGCCAGCTGGTTCCGTGCGCTAAGGACCGACCTCGAGAATTCCGGCGCATCGGACACGCCGACAGAGCCGCCACGCTCGACTGGCGCAGAGTCCTCT
>JALYZG010000267.1 GCA_030948965.1 Candidatus Dormiibacterota bacterium
GCGAGGACCCGGACGACGACGGCCGCCGGGCGCTGTTCGTCAAGGGCAACATGCGCGACGCGGTGGCGGCCGCGGTGCGGGCGGCCGGCGCCCGCGGCCTGGAGGTGGAGGGCGAGCTTCAGGTCCAATACGTCGGCGACGGCAAGCCCTCCAAGCCCGGCCTCGCTCCGCCCAAGCTCTACGAGGCCCGCTACCGACGGCCGGCGGCGGATCCGGTGCCGGTGCCCGAGGGCACACCGCCCTCGCCCAACGGCCGGGCGGCGGAGGCCGCGGGGCAGGTGCCGATTGGGGAGGAGATTCCTTTCTGATGGCCACGGCCGTCGCGTCGCCGTCCGAGTTCCTGGTCGCGGCTCCCCCCGAGCCGCGGCCGGAGCCGCAGCGGGACCGCTATGGGCGCTACCTGATTCCGCACCCGGAAACGGGCGAGGTGGTGGCCTGGACCCGGGCCACCACGTTCGCCTCCGCGATCGCCGACCAGCGCGGCATCGAGAACTGGCGCTGCCGGATGACGGCCGTCGGCATCGCCCGGCGCCCCGACCTCCTGGCCGCCGTGGCCAGCGTCGCCGAGCCCACCTCGGAGGCGGGCAAGAAGGCGCTCGGCGCCCATGCGCGAGCCGCCCAGGAGCACGCCGGGACCACGGTCCGTGCCACCATCGGCACCGCCATCCACGCTTGGGCCGAGGCCCTGGACACCGGTCGCAAGGTCTCGATCCCCGAGCCTTGGCGGGCCGACGTCGAGGCCTACCGGGAGGCGCTCAGTGGGGCCGGCGTCACTGTCTCCGAGCGCTACGTGGAGCGGATCTGCCTGCTGCCTGAGCTGGGCGTTGCCGGGACCATGGACCGCCTGGTGCGGATGGCGTCCTCGCTAGTCCCGGTGGTGGGCGATATCAAGACCGGCGCCGACCTCGGCTACTCCTGGGTCGAGATCGCGATCCAGCTCGCCCTCTACGCGCACTCGAGCTTCGTCTGGGATCCCCGGACCGAGACCATGCACCGGATGCCGGAGCTGAACAAGCTGGCGGCGCTGGTCTGCCACGTGCCGGCCGGCGAGGGCCGCTGCCAGCTGCACCTGGTCGACATCAAGGCCGCATGGCCGATGGTCGAGGTCTGCAAGCAGGTCAGGGAGTGGCGGCAGCGCAAGGACCTGGCCGTGCCGCTGGAGCGGCCGGAGATGAGGGAGGCGGCGCCGATCGCCGCCGCCGAGGAGAGGAACGGCCATGCGGCGGCCTGAGCCGGCTGAGCTGCGGACTGGTCCCGCCCGCGCCCGGCGCCGGCGCCTCAACGACGAGGAGCTGCGCTGGCGCGACGAGACAGAGGACGACCTCACCGGCTGGATCCTCGATGTCGCCCACCTCTGTGGCTGGCGCGTCGCGCACTTCCGGCCGGCGCGCACCAAGGGCGGCTGGCGCACCGCAGTCCAGGGCGACGGCGCCGGCTTCCCCGACCTGATCCTGGTCCGCGGCACTCGCCTGATCGCGGCCGAGCTCAAGCGCGAATTGCCAAGCCACCGGCCCACGCCCGAGCAGCGGGTGTGGCTCGACACCTTCGCGAGCGTCCGTGACTGCGGCAGCTTCGTGTGGCGTCCCAGCCACCGAGGCCAGATCAGCGCGCTGCTCAGCGCGCAAGGGCCGGAGCGTGCCGGCACCGAGGCGTCGAGGTTGAACGTGGGGGAGAGCGCGGCGTGACCACGAGCGCGACGCGTTGGCTGCGGAGCTCGCCGAACCCCGCCGCTGCGGTGCGCGTGGAGGTCTGCGGCCCGGCCTACGTCGGCGACGGTCAAGGCGCGGTGGGCAGGCTCCAGAGCAACAGCAGCAACCTCGGCCGCATGCGCCTGGGCGAGTTGCGATGGGCACTGGAGGCGATGTCGCAGCGCGGCGTGCCTGATCGCGCCGAGGTCAAGTTCCAAGTCGGACGGGAGCCGGACACCACTCGCTCGCAGGACATCGTCATCGCCACCTGGTTGCCGGCTGAGGGCGACGCGGCAATTAGGGGGGAGGGCGGCGATGCGGACTGAGCCGCGGCCTACGCGATACGTCGAGCTCAACACTTGCGACGGCCCACGCGATGTCGAGGCCCTGGAGTCGGAAGTAGCCGGGCTGGTGGTTCACAAATGCCTCGGCCTCTATCTCCACGACACCTGGGTCGTCACGCACGCCCCTTCCGGGCGATGCGTTTCCGGAAGCGACCGCGACTCTGAGCGGGCGGCGCTGGCTCTCTCCAGGCGCCTGGCCAAGGTAGTCGACTGGACTTTGGGACTGGCCGACCTGGTC
>JALYZG010000116.1 GCA_030948965.1 Candidatus Dormiibacterota bacterium
CGTATGCATCAGTCATCGAAACCGAGGTCGGCCTTCAGCGCATCCAGGGTCACCATACGCCCTGCATCCAGGTCCGCCAGGCCGCGGCGCAAGACAGACAGCTCCTTGGGATCACTCAGGATCGCAAGCGTCTCTTCGAGCGCCTCCAGGTCGTCTGGACTCACGAGCACTGCGGCCGGCCGCCCATTTCGGGTGATGGTCACCCGGTCATGCTGCCGCGTGACACGGTCGACGACCTCGGAGAGGCGGTTCCTCACGTCGGCCAGCGGCAGTGCTTCCATGGCTAGAATTATAGCCAAGATCGCTCAGCGGGTGATGGTCCCCTGGCGTCGGACTCGATCCCTTTTCGTCGTGCACCTCGCGGACGGCGCCAGCGGGAGATAGTGTCCCTGGAGATGAAATACACAGACGACAGCGCGCTGCCCGACGTGACCGACGAGATGCTTGAGATAGCCTTGCCGACAACCAGGCCTTACACGATCGTGGTCCTCAAAGCCGGGCCCAACTTCTCGATGCCCGGTCCCGACCGAGATCCAGAGGTGATGAATACGATCTGGGAGCACGGCAAGCGCAACTTCGCGCTCCGGGCTGCCGGTCTCATGCCCATCGTTTGCCCAATAGCCGATGGCAGCGGCCTCACCGGCGTTGGCATCTTCGATGCGGATCCAGACGACGTCGGGCGGATAATGGCGGGTGACCCGGGCGTGAAGGCAGGCATCTTCACCTTCGAGATTCATCCAACCCGTGGTTTTCCCGGTAGCGCGCTGCCCACATAGCGACCATCGGGCCCGCGACGGCTGCGAAAGGGGTCTCCTTGCGCGGCTTGGCGGGTGACACTGATCATCGCCACCGCCCCTCTCGTCGCCCTGGGTGACGCCGGCGACGTGCGCTACCAGGCCGTCAGAATCGTTCGACCGCTGGCGGGAGTCGCGTTCGTCTTGCTGCCGGCCGACACTGAGCCGAACTGAAGGGGATCCCCAGGCTACGCGTCGGGCCGGGGCCGCGGACTAGGATTGTTCGCCGTGGAGGTCCCCAGCTACGACGTCCTCATCGTCGGCGGGGGGCTCGCCGGCATCCGGGCCGCCATCGCCGTGGTCGAGACCGATCCCGGCCTCAAGATCGGGATGGTCTCGAAGGTCTACCCCATGCGCAGCCACACCGTTTCCGCCGAGGGTGGCTGCGCGGCGGTGCTGCGCGAGCCGGACACCTTCGACAGCCACGCGTTCGACACCATCAAGGGCAGCGACTACCTGGCCGACCAGGACGTGGTCGAGATCTTTGTCCGCGACGCGCCCCACGAGGTGGTGCAGCTGGAGCACTGGGGCTGTCCCTGGAGCCGCGAGCCCGACGGCAAGATCAGCGTTCGTCCCTTCGGCGGCATGACGACCTGGCGCACCTGCTTCGCCGCCGACAAGACCGGCTTCCACATGCTGCACACGGTCTTTCAAACCTCGCTCCAGTTCAAGCAGATCGAGCGCTTGGACGAGTTCTTCGTCACCCGGCTCATCGCCGAGGAGGGACGCTGCCAGGGGGTCATAGGCTTCGACATCCGGACCGGCGAGTTCCGCTCGGTGGTCGCCGGCGCGGTCATCCTGGCCACCGGCGGCAATGGCCGCATCTTCGCCTTCACCACCAACGGCAACATCTGCACCGGCGACGGCATGTCTCTTGCCTACCGCGCGGGGGTGCCGCTGAAGGACATGGAGTTCGTTCAATTTCACCCGACGGGGATGCCGAGCACGGGCATCCTCATCACCGAGGCGGTGCGGGGCGAGGGCGGCTACCTGACCAACGCCGACGGCGAGCGCTTCCTGACCGGCTACGTCCCCGGCAAGATGGAGCTCGGACCGCGCGACATCATCTCGCGGGCGATGGTGACCGAATTCGAGGCCGGCCGCGGCTTCCACAGCTCCTACGGCGACTACATGCACCTCGACGTCCGCCACCTCGGGGAGGCGGTCATCGAGCGCAAGCTGCCCTTCATGCGCGAGTTGGGGCAGGAGTTCTTGGGCATCGACATCGTGCGCGAGCCGATCCCGGTCCGCCCCGTCGAGCACTACATGATGGGCGGCATCGACGCCGACGCCAGCGGGCGGACGCCGCTGCCCGGCCTCTACGCCGCCGGCGAATGCGCCAACGTGGGCCTGAACGGGGGCAACCGCCTCGGCTCCAACTCCCTGGCCGAGTGCCTGGTCTTCGGCGCCGCTTCGGGCCGGGCAGCCGCCCGTGAGGCCCATGAAGCCGCGCGGCCAAGCGCCAACCCGATCGCCGGCCTGGCGCGCGACGAGGGACGCCGCGTGGAACAGGCCTACCTGGGGCGCCGCGCCGAGGGCGAGCGGATCGGCGAGATCCGCGACGACCTGCAGCGGGCGATGGATCGCGGCGTGGGCGTGTTCCGAACCCAAGAAGGCCTGGAGCAGGTCACGGGCGAGCTGGCCCGCTTCCGGGCTCGGTTCGAACGCGCGCGGCTCGACGACCACAGCCGGACGTTCAACACGGAGCTGGTGTCGGCGTTCGAGCTCGAGTTCATGCTCGACGGGGCCGAGGCCATAGCCCACTCCGCCCTCGCCCGGCAGGAGTCGCGCGGCTCACACGCCCGCCGCGACTTCCCCGATCGGGACGACGAGCGCTACCTCAGCCACACGCTCGCCCACAACGTGCCGGGCGGCCCGCCGCGGCTCGAGTACAGCCCGGTCCAGATCGGTCGCTGGCAGCCCCAGGCCCGCACGTACTGATCAGTGGACCGTAACAGCCGAATGAGGTCCATCCGACGTCCCAGACCGCCGGGAGCCCTACGGGCTCTGATGCGTGCGTTCGGGGGCCCGGCGCGCCTCCTCACCCATCTTCAGATGGGCTCGTCGGGGGGCCACCCCGGCCTTCGCACCGACGGTCTGGAACGCCGGCCTTCGGGCCTTCGGCCTGGACCCCATCCGGCCGTTACGGTCCACTAGTCGAGGAGGATCAGGTGTCCCAGCAGACGATCACGCTCTCGGTCACCCGCTACGACCCGGGGACGGACATGCAACCCCGGCTCCAGGACTACGACATCCCCTTCGAGAGCGACATGGTCGTCCTCGACGGCCTCAACTGGATCAAGACCCACCTGGACGGCAGCGTCAGCTACCGCTGGTCCTGCCGCATGGGGATCTGCGGCAGCTGTGGTATGAACGTCAACGGCGTGCCCAAGTTGGGCTGCTCCGCCTTCCTGCGCGACTACCTGCCGGGGCCGGTGGTGGTCGAGCCCCTGCCCAATTTTCCGGTCATCCGAGACCTCGTCATAGACATGGACAGCTTCCTGACCAAGCTGGGCTCGGTGAAGCCGTGGATCGTGCGCGAGCCGACCTCGCTATTCGCGGGCGAGATCCCGCAGACGCCGGCGCAGATCGACCAGTACCGGCAGTTCGGGATGTGCATCAACTGCATGCTCTGCTACTCCGCCTGTCCAGTCATCGCGATCGAGCCCGAATTCGTGGGTCCGGCGGCGATCGCGCTGGCCCGCCGTTACCAGCTCGACTCCCGCGACCAGGGCTACGCCGAGCGCCAGCGCACGCTGACGGGATCAGACGCGATCTGGGACTGTAGCTTCGTCGGCGAGTGCTCGGCCGTATGCCCGAAGGGCGTCGACCCGGCCAAGGCGATCCAGCAAACCAAGTTCGAGTCCACTCTGGGGGCGCTCATGCCCTGGGGCCGGCGGTGAAGACTGATGCTGAGGCGCGGCCGGCCCCGGTCGCCTACCGGCCGCCCCTCCGCGCCACCTGGTGGCTGCAGAGCGGCGGCTACCTGCGCTACATGGTGCGCGAATTCACTGCGATCCCGATCGCACTCTGGATGGTGCTTTTCCTGGTCCAGATCGGCCGCAGCAGGAGCGGTCCCGGCGGCTACCAGGCCTTCGGCGGTCCACTCTGGATCGGTTTCAGCCTGGTCGTTCTGGTCTTCGCGCTCTGGCACAGCTTGACCTTCCTGAGCTTCGCCGGTCTGATCCTGCGCATCCCGATGGGCTCGCGCACGGTTCCCGCGGGGGCGATCGCTACCGTCAGCTTCGGGGCGCTGGCCGTGGCCTCGATCGTGATCGGTTTCCTGCTCATCCAGGGCGGGCGCTGATGGTGCGGCACGAGCGCCGCGCGGGGCCGGCGGTCGTGCCCGCGGGGCTCTGGGCGCTCTTCGTCAACTGCGCCGTCGTCACGGCCATCATCGTGCCGGTGCACATCCTGATCCAGGGGGTCCTGGCCCCGCTCGGCCTGGTTCCGGCGTTCGATCGCCGCTATGCGACCTTCGCCCCGGCCCTGTCCAACTGGCTCGTGAAGATCTATCTCTTCGTGCTCCTGGCGACCGTCTTCTACACGCTCGGGCATCGCGTGCGCTACCTGCTGACCGACCTCGGCGTCAGCGCCGCGAAGTCTCAGCTCGGCTTGCTCGTCTACGGCCTCGCGGCGCTCGGGATCGTCGTCGCGGCGGTTGTGCTCGTCTCGGTCCCCTGACTGAGGAGGTTCTCTCTACTGATGCTCGTGATCTTTCGCACCCGCGGCGACGATTGGGGCCGCTTCACCAAAGTGGTCGGCTCGAGCCAGGAAAAGATCCGCGGCCTCGGCTGCACGCGGATCGAGGCGTATCGCAATCGCAAGCACCCGGACGAGTGGGTGATGCTCCAGGGCTGGCCGGACAAGGCCAGCTTCGACGAGTTCGCCAAGGCGACGGGCCCCGACCTGGACAAGGAGGCCGGCGTCCGCTGGACGGACGTGTCGACCTGGCAGGAGTCGGCGCTGTAAATCTGTCGGAAACGCGGTCAGGCCGGCGCCGGCGATTCGGACAGGCGCCGTGACGGACCCGCCGGACGGAGGCGCAGCACTAGCCCGCTGGCGACCAGGCAGAGGAGGCCGGCGCTGATGAACGTCACCTGGTAATCGCCGAGCCAGGTCCGGGCTGCGCCGCCGGCGAACGCGGCCACGGCTGCGCCCACCTGGTGGGAGGCGAATATCCAGCCGTACATTATGCCGACGCGATCACGGCCGAAGCGGGCGGCGGTGAGAGAGATAGTCGGCGGCACGGTGGCGATCCAGTCCAGCCCGTAGAAGACCACGAAGGCCGCCAGCCCGAAGAAGCTGGAGCCGAGCACAAAGGGCAGGCCCACGAGCGACAGCCCGCGCAGGGCGTAGTACCAGAACAGCAGCCGCCGGCTGTCGATGCGGTCGGTCAGGAAGCCGGAGAGCGTGGTGCCGACGACGTCGAAGACGCCGATCACCGCCAGCAGCGAAGCCGCCGTCACCTCGGGGATACCGTGGTCGACCGCCGCCGGGATCAGGTGGGTGCCGATCAGGCCGTTGGTGGAGGCGCCGCAGATGAAGAAGGTGCCGGCCAGCAGCCAGAACTCGCGGTCGCGCGTGCCGTCGCGCAGCCCGCTGAGGGTCGCCGCGAACGGGTTGCCGGTGACTGGCGGCGGCGGCTCCGGACGGGTCGCCCCGTAGGGCCTGAGGCCGAGGTCGGCGGGCCGCTCCCGCATCAGCAGAGCGACGAAGGGGATGGCCAGGGCGGCGGTGATGGCGACCGTGGCCGTCACCCACTGCCAGCCTCGGTTCACCGCGAAGGCCGCCAGCAGCGGCAGGAAGAGCAGCTGCCCCGTCGCCCCGGCGGCCGTCATGATCCCCAGCACCAGCCCCCGTCTGGCGACGAACCAGCGCGTGGCCACCGTGGCCGCCAGCACCGAGACCATCGAGCCGGCCCCCGCGCCCACAACCAGCCCCCACAGCAGATAGAGCTGCCAGGGCTGGGTCATAAAGGTCGTAAGGCCGACGCCGACCGCGATCAGGGTGAGCGCGAACACGACGACCTTCCTGACCCCGAAGCGGGCCATGAAGCCGGCCGCGAACGGACCGATGAACCCCAGCATGAGCAGGTTGATGGAGACCGCGACCGAGATCACGGCGCGGTTCCAGCCGAAGGCGTTCTGCAGCGGCACGATCAGGACGCCCGGCGTCGAGCGGATGCCGGCCGCGGCCAGGATCGTCAGCACCGTGACCCCGAAGACGACCCACGAGTAATGCGGCCGGCGCATGTCAGCGCCCAACCGGGGTCGGCGCCGCCGGCATTCCGCGGCGATCGCACGGCTCCAGGATCGAACTTCGCTCCAGCCGCGCCGGCACCCTACGCTGCTGCCTGTGCTCGTCACTTTCGCGAAGCTGAGCCTGCGGCAGTACGGCGTGTCCGCCGTACTCGACAGCGGCCAGCGGATGCTCGGGCCGGGACCCAACGGCGAGGCGCCCGGCAACGACCAGCACATGCCGCACGACCTGGCCCATTTCCTTGTCGAGGCAGAGCTCGGGCTGCGCCTAGGCGTCTTCGGTCAACTGGCCGCCGGCGAGGCGGGGATCTTCCGTCCAGAGGCAACCGAGCGGAAGGCGAAGCGCGTCCGCCGCGGACGCCAAGTGCGGGCGGCGGGGCGCGGTGACATCAACGCCTCCGAGCGCCTGGTCTGGCTCTGCGTCTCGGAGTGGGAACGGCTTGCCGGCAGGAGATCACAGCCGATGGAGATGCTGCCGACCAACACCGGCGACGTCCCACCCGAGCGGCTCGAGCGCGCCATCTCGCGCCTCGACTTGGAGTCCGCGCGCTGGCGGGCTCTCGAGGTCGGGGAGTCGATGACTTTGACGTGGCCACCGCACCTCACCGTTCGCCCGGGCAAGTCCCAGCTGACAAAGGGGCGAGAACACCAGCACGACCGCTAGCCTGGCGGCCGCTTGGACCCGTTGCCCTGAAGCTTTCGGCCCAGCCAGCGGACGGGGTCGAAGTACTCGTCGGCCACCCGCTCCTTGAGCGGGATGATGGCGTTGTCGGTGATGTAGATGTGCTCGGGGCAGACCTCCGTGCAGCACTTGGTGATGTTGCACATGCCCACCCCGGCCTCCTCGCGCAGGACTCGGCGGCGGTCGAGCGAATCCTTGGGATGCATCTCCAGGGCTGCCATCCGGACCATGAATCGCGGTCCGTAGAACGCGTCTTCGCGCTCGTGGTTGCGGAGCACATGGCACACGTCCTGGCAGAGGAAGCACTCGATGCACTTGCGGAACTCGATCACGCGATCGACATCCTGCTGCTGCATCCGCCAAGGTTCTGGGTCGGCGAGGTCCTGCGCGCTGGGCGTGAACTTGGGGATCCGCTTGTTGACCTCGTAGTTCCAGCTCACGTCGGTCACCAGGTCGCGGATGACGGGGAAGGTGTGCATGGGGCGCACGCTCAGCTCCGGCCCGTACTCGGAGACGGGGCTCTTGCACATGAGGCGCGGGAAGCCATTGATCTCGGCAGAACACGAACCGCACTTGGCGGCCTTGCAGTTCCAGCGCACGGCCAGGTCGGGGGCGAGGTTGGCCTGGACCCAGAGCACGGCGTCCAGCACCACCATGCCCTCGCGCACAGGCACGGCGTACTCAACCAGCTCGCCACCTGAGGCGTCGCCGCGGAAGATGCTGAGACTGACCTGATTGATCGACACTCAGTGCTCCGTTTCGGAAATACGGACTCGTATCGCGGCAGGCGCGCTGGGCGCGCCGGTCCGGTCGCCGAGGCGAAGGCAGGGGTGGCGAAACGACGAGCCCATCTGAGGATGGGTGAGGAGGCGCGCCGGGGCCCATAACGCACGCATCGGCGGCCGGAGCCGATGAGACGAGGTCGTATTTCCGAAACGGAGCACTTAGCTCAACTCCTCGGGTGTGTACTTCTTGAACGACTGGCTGATGACCTCGGTCAGGTCGTAGGGGATGGGATCGTTCTCGATCGCCATCACCTGCATTCCGTCCGGCGTCCGCACGGCGACGAGGTTGGACTGCGCCCACTTGGGATCGAGCTTCGGGTAGTCGCTGCGCGCGTGGGCGCCCCGGCTCTCCTTACGCTCCAGCGCGCACCGGAACAGGGCTTGGGCGTTGATCAGCATGTTGTGCACGTCCTGGGCCGTATGCCAGCCGGGGTTGAAGGCGCGGCCGGACGGACCTCCGCAGCCGCACTCCTCAGCCCGCTGCCCTAGCTCCAGCACCTTCTCCAGCCCGGCGCGCAGGCCCTGCTCCTCGCGGATGATGGGCGCGTGCTGCGTGCAGATGTCCTGCAGCTCGGCCTGCAGCTTGTAGGGGCTTTCGCCGTGTGGCCGGCCGAGCGGCGCCAGCAGCCGCGCGGTCGCCGCCTCCACCTGGGACTTGTCGATCGCGGCCGCCTCCGAATGATCGGCGGCAAAGGCCGCGGCCGCGTCCCCGGCGCGCTTGCCGAAGACGAGAAGGTCCGAGAGCGAGTTGCCGCCCAGGCGGTTGGCGCCGTGCAGGCCGCTCGCGACCTCCCCGGCGGCATACAGCCCCGGCACGTTCGTGGCCCCCGTCTCCGCCTCGACCCGAACCCCGGCCATGAAATAGTGGATCGTCGGCGCGACCTCCATCGGCTCCTTCGTGATGTCCACGTGCGCGAGCTTCAGGAACTGCTCGTGCATCGACGGCAGCTTGCGTTTGATGAATTCGGGCGGACGATGGGTGATGTCGAGGAACGCGCCGCCGTGGGGTGACCCCCGACCGGCCGTGACCTCGGAATTGATCGCCCGCGCCACCACGTCGCGCGACGAGAGCTCCATGCGCTCGTGGTCATAGCGCTCCATGAAGCGCTCGCCGTCCTTGTTGCGCAGGAGGCCGCCCTCGCCGCGCACCCCCTCGGTGACGAGAATCCCGCGCACGCCCGGCGGCCAGACCATGCCCGTGGGGTGGAACTGGACCATCTCGCAGTCCTGCAGCTGGGCCCCGGCCTCGTACGCGAGCGCTGTGCCGTCGCCGGTGCACTCCCAGGAGTTGGACGTGACGCGGTAGATGCGACCGGCGCCGCCCGAGGCCAGCAGCACGGCCCGCGCCCGGTAGACGACGAGGCGCCCGTCCGCGCGCGCATAGGCGAGGGCGCCGGCGACGCGGCCGTCGGCCGTCAGAAGCCGGACCACAGTCGTCTCCATGTGCACGTCCACGTTCTGCGTGTGCACGAGCACGTCCTGCAAGCTGCGGATCAGCTCTAGGCCCGTGCGGTCGCCGATGTGGGCCAGGCGCGGGTAGGTGTGCGCGCCGAAAGGCCGCTGGTGGATGTGCCCGACGTCAGTCCGGTCGAAGACGGCGCCCCACCGCTCCAGCTCCAGCACCCGCTCCGGCGCCTCCCGCGCGTGGATCAGGGCCATGCGCCAGTTGTTGATGAGCTTGCCGCCCTTCATCGTGTCGGCGAAGTGCGCCTCCCAGCTGTCGAGGTTGGCCACGTTGGCCAGGGCGGCCGCCATGCCGCCCTCTGCCATGACCGTGTGGGCTTTACCCAACAGCGACTTGCAGACCACGGTGGTGCGGTGCCCGGCCAGCGCCGCCGCTATCGCTCCGCGCATGCCCGCGCCGCCGGCTCCGATGACCAAGACGTCGGTCTCGACGACCTCCGGGGCGGCCTCGGACACTTAGTTCCAACCTCCGTGCGGGAGGACGCCGTTGATGAGGAGCCGGACGTAAATGTCGGTGCCCCAGACGGTGAACATGCTGATCCAGGCCCACATCTCGTGGTGGACGTTGAGGCGGGTCACGCCCTTCCAGACCCGGTAGCGGGCGCGGTGGCAGCTGAAGCAGTCCTGGCTCCCGCCGACGAGGTGGCGGAGCGCGTGGCAGCCATACGTGTAGGCGACGAGGCAGGCGACGTTGGCGACCAGGATCACGTTGCCCAGGCCGAAGTGGAAGGCGCCCTGGTAGGAGAAGGCCACGATCGCGTCGTAGGCCAGGAACAGCGTCTGGATGATGATCAGGTAGAGGGCGTAGCGATGCAGGTTGTTGAAGATCCAGAATCGCCGCTCGCCATAGTAGGCGCCGCGGTGGGGCTCAGACACCGCGCAGGACCGGGGGTGGAAGAGGAAGGCCCGGAAGTAGGCCTTGCGGTAGTAGTAACAGGTGAGGCGGAAGGCGAGGGGGAACGGTCCGATCCAGAGGCCGGGTGGGATCTGGAACCCCCGGATCGAGATGTGGATCTCCGGTGAGGAGAAGGGGCTGAGATAGGGACCGAAGCGGCCGTTCAGCTGGGTTAGGGCGACCCAGAGGCCGTAGAGGACGAAGAGGGTGAAGACCACCAGGATGGTCGTCGGATAGAGCCACGCCGGCCGCCGGCTGGTCGGGCTCTGGAC
>JALYZG010000282.1 GCA_030948965.1 Candidatus Dormiibacterota bacterium
GTGTCACCATGTCCTTGTCTCCTTCCCAGGTGGGAGATTGCGCTGGTCCGGTCGGTGGACAAGCCTGAGTCGGGGCGGTGCCACGCTCCTATGAAGTCACGCCGGCCGGACCAATCTTTCGCGTCCGGCCGGCGGCAATTCGACCGCAAGCCACGCCTCGAGAGGTCGGGCACCGGCGCATGGAGCCAGCCGGTCGGACGCCCCCAGCTTGACACTCAGCCGGCGGATGGTACGAACGCGAGGGCTCGCCGTGCGGTTTGAATGATCGCATGGGATTCCTGCAGCTGACGGCGATCGTGGTCGACGAGTACGACCCGGCCATCGAGTTCTTCGTCGGGGCGCTCGGCTTCGAGCTCGTGGAGAACTCGCCGGCTGTCACGAACGATGGGCGCCCCAAACGGTGGGTTGTCGTGCGCCCACCGGGTGGCCAGACGGGACTCCTGCTGGCGCGGGCCGACGGCTCGGAGCAGGCGGCGGTGGTGGGGAGGCAGGTGGCCGGCAGGGTCGGCTTCTTTCTCTCTGTCGACGATTTTGCGGGCGCCTACGAACGGATGAGAGCCGCACAGGTCGAGTTCGTGGGTGCGCCGCGCACCGAGCCTTACGGCCGGGTGGTGGTGTTCCGCGATGTCGCCGGCAACCGTTGGGACCTCATCGGTCCGAGCTGATCGCCGGATCGGCGCGCGCTGGGCAACAGGGACTCGATCTGGCGATCGATTGTCAGTGATCGTCCTTCGGGGCGAGGGGGCGGCCGTCGAAGGTCACCTGGATGGTCGTGATCTTGCCGTTCTCGATGTGGCTCCAGTTCGCTGTCGGACTGGGCTGGGCGATCGTGGTGTATAGGTCGAACCACGTCAGCACATCGTCACCGTCCACGAAGGTGTGGTGGATGACGATGTCGGTGATGATCTGGGACATTCCTTTCATGCCCTCGATGCAGGTCTCGGCGTCGTCGGCCGTGCCCAGCGGCCCGCGGAAGGTGGCTTCATCGGCCAGAACCGAGCGCAGCGTGGTGAAGTCCTTCTCCTTCCAAGCGCGGAAATAGGTGGCAGCGAGCGTGCGCGGGTCCTCGGTCATGGTCTAGACAATAGGCAGCTAATTGGCCACGAAGTAAGGTCCACTTCGAACGCGACTCGGAGCGGGCGGCGGTGGCTTCTCTGCGGGCGCCTGGCCAAGGTCGCTGATTGGACTCTGGATCTCGACAACCTGGTGGCGCAGGACGGGCTTCGAGGCGCCATCGAGGCGGTGGCGGAAGGGCGACGGACGGAGGGACGGAGGGGCGGCCCGTGAATGGATCGCGCGACACCCTGCTCCTGAATTCGGCGCTCGCCGCTCACGCCGCCGGTCTCTCCCTGATGCCGCCCAAGGAGGACGGCAGCAAGGCCCCGGGCGGGCAGTGGGCCGAGTACCAGAGGCGGCTGCCCAGCGTGGACGAGATCCATCGCTGGTATGACTCCGGCCGTTCCGGGCTGGGCCTCGTCTGCGGAGCTGTCAGCGGGAACCTGGAGATGATGGAGTTCGAAGGCGGCGCCGTCTCGGATGGGCTGCCCGAGCAGTTCCGAGAACGCGCGGAACAGGTTGGCCTGGGCGAGTTGCTGGCTCGGGTGGGGGCCGGCTACTGCGAGCGCACGCCCTCGGGCGGCTACCATCTCCTCTACCGCTGCTCGGGTCCCATCGAGGGCAGCCTCAAGCTCGCCCGGCGCCGATCAGGGACTGAGGTCCAGGTCCTGATCGAGACCCGCGGCGAGGGCGGCTACGTGGTGGTCGCCCCTTCCGGCGGGCACGTGCACCCCAGCGGCGAGCGCTGGGAGCTGCTGCGCGGTGGCCTGGAGCAGATCGTCACCATCAACCCCGCCGAGCGCGAGGCGCTTCTCGATCTCGCCCGCAGCTTTGATGAGCTGCGGCGGGCGGGGGCTGACGAGTCCCAGCCAGACGGGAAGGATGGTCAGCGCCCGGGCGACGACTTCAACGTCCGAGCGCGCTGGGAGGACGTGCTCGAGCCCCACGGCTGGACCAAGCTCTTCACCGCGCGCGACGGTAACCAGCACTGGCGGCGGCCGGGCAAGGCCCTCGGCGCCAGCGCCACTGTCTCCCCCGAGGGCGACCACTTCTACGTCTTCACCACCTCAACGTCCTTCGGGTCGGAGCGGGCCTACACCAAGTTCCACGCATACGCGATCTTGAACCACGCCGGCGACTTCGCAGCCGCCGCCCGGGGCTGGGCCAGCAGGGATACGGACGGCTCACCGTGATCCAGGGCGGCGAGGCTGCGAACGGCACCCAGCCCGTGGAGCCGCCTGTGCGGACCTGGCCGGAGCCGCCCGATAAGGCCGCCTTCCACGGCCTGGCGGGCCAGATCGTGGAGGAGCTGGCGCCATACACCGAGGCCGATGCGGCCGCCATCCTGGGCCAGACCCTGGCCCTCTTCGGCTGCATGGTGGCACCGCGCCCCACATACAGGTGGGCACCGTGCCCCACCACGCCCGCATCTTCGTGGGCGTGGTGGGCGAGACCAGCTAGGCGCGCAAGGGCGAGAGCTGGCACGATGCCCGTCTCGCCGCGCTCGCCGCCGACCCCGGCTTCCGCTCACGCATCCGCTCCGGCGTCGCCTCGGGCGAGGCGATCATCCACGAGGTCCGCGACGCCGTTCAGGAGTGGGACGAGGAGCTGCGGGCCTTCCGCGTAACCCAACCCGGCGTCGACGACAAGGGCCTGCTCGTCTTCGAGTCGGAGATGGCCCGGCTGCTGGGCTCCATGCAGCGCGACGGAAACGTGGTCTCGGCCGTGCTCCGCGACGCCTGGGACGGCGGCGACCTGATGGTCACCTCCAAAAACACCGGCGAGCGCGCCACCGGCGCGCATGTGGCGCTCATCTCCCACATCACCGCCGACGAGCTGCGCCAGAAGCTGCCCGACGTGGAGATGGCCAACGGCTTCGCCAACCGCATCCCGCTGGTGCGTCCGGCTCGAGCGGGTGGAGGCGGACCAGGAGGTGCTGACGGTCGAGGGCCGGACCCATATGATCGCGCTCCATCGCGGGCCGTGGAGGAGGAGAGCCCGTGATGAGGGCCGAATGCGAGCGCATGTGCACTCCGCTCTGCGGCCGGCCGAAGCCGCGCTGCCGATCTTCGAGGCCGCGTCCCGGATGATGACCGCCCTCGGGAGGCGTTGGCTTGGCGAGGCGAGAACCTCTCGACCGTCAAGCCCTTGCGGCTGTCACTTCAAGCATCCTTGGTGGCTGCCTGATCCCGCCCCCGCGAGGGCGGCCCCGGCTACACGGCCGCTGCCGCCGCTTGTGCAGCCTCGGCAGCCTCGGCCTTCCACCATCCCGCTCCCAAGTCGCTCGCCAAGGCCGCCGCCAACGCCGCTGACGCCCTCGACGAGACGCGTGCGGCGGCCTCGGCCGCTGGAGTTGAGCTGGACCTCGCCGGATCTGCAGGACTGAGCCAATGACCTTCCCCACCTGTCGGGTCCACGGCCGCCAGGCCCGGCTCCAGACGTCAAGCGGCAGAGTGGGCGGCCTTCTTTCCTCAGCGACCGACCTGAGCGGCCAACTTGCTCAGCACAGAGAGCTGGCCCGCGATCGTGCGGATGCCGATCTGGAAATTCTTGTCCCCGATCACCTGGGCGGCCTGGCCCAGCGCGCTGACGGCACTGGACACCATCTGGGAGCCTCGGGAGAGCTGAGCAGCCAGCCAGGCAACGTCCTTGTCAGGCGCCTTGACTTGCGCGAGCGTTTCCAGGATCGCCATGCCCCGTCCGAGGGCGGTCAGCGCCTCGGCCGCG
>JALYZG010000324.1 GCA_030948965.1 Candidatus Dormiibacterota bacterium
CCTGAGCCCATCCAGCCCGGTCGTGTGGTCGAAGTGCCCGTGGCTGCAGATGACCGCCTCCAGATCTCGGGGGTCAATGTCCAGCCGCCTCATGTTCTCGACCATGCCGTCCGGACTGACTCCGGCGTCGAATATCAGGCGGTGCACGGCGCCGGCCTTGGCGATGGTCACGAGGAAAGACAACCCATGCTCGGCGACCGGCTGGTCGGGAACCTGCCCGTTGGCCATGGTCGCTGCGGGCAGCCTGTGGGGCGGCCCGATCCCGAAACGATGCGCCGGACCCTGATCCGGCATGAAGACGTCGTAGACGTTCTCCACCAGCGCGGTCACGGTAAGGCTGTCGACCGGTTCGAGCGAGATCCGAAGCCGGCGCTCAGCGCCGCATTCCAAGGGGGCGTCTGTGGCGGTCCGGGAGGGGGGTGGCGGAATGGAGCCTGTCGAGCACATGTGACCTCCTCATCGCGTCAGTGACCAGAGCCCGCGCTGGCGACGGCGCTGTCCGCCGCGCCGTTCAGGTCGGCGGACAGGCGCTCCCGCAGCACGTTCATTTGGACCTTACCGGAGGCGGTGAAGGGGGAATGTGTCCACGAAGACCCAGCGGCTCGGCACCTTGAAGTGAGCCAGCCGCTCACGGCAGAGTGCGACAAGCTCCGCTTCCGAGGGCGGCTGTCCGCCGACCGGGTGGACGACGGCGGCGACCTCCTCGCCCCAGAAGCGGTCGTCGACCCCGACCACGGCGACGTCGGCGACCTCGGGAAGGCTCAGTATCACCGCCTCGATCTCGCGCGTGTAGGTGTTCTCGCCGCCCCGGATGATCATCTCCCTGAGGCGGCCCTCGATCCTCAGGTACGCGCGCTGGTCCATCGAGCCCAAATCGCCGGTGTGCAGCCAGCCATCCATCCGGCCCAACGAGGATCGCGCCAGGTCTAGCTTGCTGGCCACGATGGTGGAACAGATCGAGGGGTACCACGGTCGCGAAAATCACGAGCTCAGGCGATCACCGACAGGAAGCGGTCGAGCAATGCGTTGACCTGGTCCGGCGCCGTCAGCATCTGGTAGTGGCCAACCCCGGGATTTCGACGAAGCTGCACTCGGTGCGAGCCCAACTCTGCTGCCGCGGCAGGGACTTGGGGTCCTTTGGGCGCAGCCAGGAGGCCCTGGTCCGGCTACGGGCGCAGGCGGCCCAAAGAAACTGAACCAGAAGGTGACCATCGACCGGGCGACCCGGATCCTGGTCGAGATCAAGTCCAGCCAGTACTTCAGCTACGTCGTTGAGAAGGGCAGCTGCAGCTGCTGCTGCGACGCGACGTCTGTCGCCTGCGGTGGCGCCACGACGGGCTCTTCGTGCTTTGCACCAACCATGTCCCCAGCAGATCTTGGACGCTACCTACAACTGCAGTAGATCGAGCGCTGCCTCCGGATCATCAAGTCGGTGCTCAGCCTGCGGCCGATCGACCACCCCCGCGACCGTCGGGTGGAGACCCACGTCTTCCTCACCTACTTCGCCTTCCGGCTGGCCAAGACCCTCGAGCAGAAGCTGCAGGCGCCGGGCTCCCGGTCTGCGTCAGCTAGGCCCTGGAGCAACTCCTGCGGCTGAAGGCGGTCGAGCACACCTGGGAGCGGGAGGCGATCGTGGTTCACCGCAGCCGCCCCGACGCCGAGGCTGTCGCAGTATGGACCCTAACGTCCCTCTCGCCAACGTACGGTGCAAATGGCACGATCACTGTCCGCACGCTGCATCCCTTAACTTCACGTGCGGTCCCCGTTGGCTGATCTCGCGGAACCCGGCCCGCTCCTAATGCTTTCCAAGCAGTGGGCGACGTAGAGGTCCTCGTCCGGGGTGACGGCGGCTGTGAGGCGAACCGAGTTCCGCGGGTTCACCTCAACCCCCCACCATCGTGGAACCTCGCGGCTATGGACCCGAGTATCGCCAGCACAGTTGGTAGGGATGGCCGCGAAGGTCGGTCTGAACTCGAAATCGGTGATGGACCCAGGCTTACAGCGGTCGAACCAATTCACCGAACTTAATGGGCGCGACCTCCTCCTCGTGACGGCTCGCGATCAATTCCGGGCGGCACGGTCGGTCTCCATCAGCCTCGGGAAGACCGAATTCCCTCGCCCGGGGTGAGAAGCAATGCGATCAGAGCGGACCCGAGCCACTCCTCGTAGCGGGTCGGCGTCCAGCCTCTGTCGAAGACCAGCATCGAGTACACATCAGGGCCCGTCATCGCCCAGATCACGGACAAGACCTCCTCATCCGACATGCCAGGGCGCGACCGACCCATCTTCCTCAATGCCGCTGGCAGAAAGCCCTCCTGGGCCAGTCGGAGCTCCTGGTGCGCACGATAACGGTCCAGCAGCTGCGTATCGCCCGACTCCCGCATGAAACGGAGGAGATCAGAGCAGGTCTCCTGGATCATCCGAGAAATCGAGGCCGCGCCTCGAAGCCAGACTTCGGGATCTGGAGACTTGCTCAGATCCGCGCCCATCTCCTCGATGCCTTCGACGTGGAAGCCTGCCTCGATCATCTCCTGCGCCAGCCGGATCTTGGTTTTGAACACGAAGTACACCGTCTGAGGAGCAACGCCGGCTGCGCCGGCGATATCTTCCATCCTCACACTGCTGTAGGTCCCGTTGGCAAGGAGGCGCCGCGCCGCCTCGAGAATGCGTGACCGAGTCATGGCCGCCTGCTCCTTGCGCAGCCCAGCGCTATATGAGCGCTTGCGGACAGCCCCCTTTTTCACTAAATCAGAGTATCATTCTAACGATTAGGGTCGACCTTTAATGAATAGGAGCCAACTATGGCAAGCCATGGAAGTAACCGGAACCGTACGTCGTTCTGAATTCACCGCTGAAAACATCGTGGGAGTGGTGTTTGAGCCGGCTGCGCGAGCGCACCGATTCGCGGTCATGTTGGGTGGCTCGTTTGGAGGAGTTCCGGAGGGTCCTGCCAGGAGGCTCGCCGAAAACGGGATATGCACCCTCGCGCTCGGCTACTTCGGCGCCGCGGGACTCCCGCCTGGACTTGTCGAGATCCCTATCGAGTCGCTCCAGCGCGGCATCGACTTTTTCCGGGCGAACTTTGCCGGCGGCAAGGCGGTCGGGCTTCTCGGATTCTCAAAGGGAGCCGAGCTGGCTCTGGTAGTCGCCGCGAATATGGGGGAGGCGATCGGGCCGGTCGTGGCCGTAGCGCCGTCGCACGTCGTTTGGTTCGGGCTGAAACCACCTGGACCCGATCTCGATCGTGCCTCGCCTCTTTCGAGCTGGACGCTTCAAGGTGCGCCCCTACCTTTCCTGGCTTCATTGAACGCCAACCCGGTGTTCAATGAGCGGGGGCTGCGGACCGATGTTTTCTTCAACCTCGACGGCTATGAGCCCGGCCAGGTGGCGGCCGCTGCGATTCCGGTTGAGCGAGCCACCGGTCCAATGCTGTTGCTCTCGGGTGACGACGATCACCAGTGGCCTGCCGCGCCGATGGCGAACCGGGTTGTCCGTCGCATGACCGACCACGGGCGGCTCAAGGACATCACGAGCGTCGTCTACCCCGGCGCCGGTCACGTGTTTCTGGTCCTCGACTTCCTTCGGCCAGGGGGGCCGGCGTTCGACTACGGGGGTGGTCCCGATGCCGACCGGGCTGCCAGCGCCGATGCGTGGCAGCGTATCCCCGCGTTCCTCAGTCAGTGACGCCGTCGGAGCCGTGGACGAGGCCCAGAGCCGAGATGACGGTCATCTGGTCTTTGCCCAGTACGCAACAAACGTAACGGGATCTGTTACGAAAGAGTGGACCCAGACATACACTTCTCGAACCACTCCAAGTGGAGTGCCCGGGGGCTCGGACTGAGTTCAAACGAGGTTGGATACCCGGTGGACCGCGCTCTCGACGCTATCCGGCAGTTCATCGCCGACCACGGTCGGTCTCCTACAGCCAAGCGCTGGCAGGCGGCTCGGATGAAGCCCTTGCGAGAAGACGATTCGTCGCTGGTTCGGCAGCTTCCGCCTTGCGATTGCACAAGCGACCGCGGGCGAGGGTACCGCGATCAGGGCAGCGGCTGAATGACTGCGCCCTGTCATCGGATTGGGCTCAAGCACCCAACCGAGGGAAACCAACCTGACGGCTGCGATCGCGCTTCATTGCTCGAACAGCAGGCAGTGGTCCATCACCGTCAACGGGCGCCTTGGGTCCAGCTACTTCGCTGCGAACGGTGGCGGGCCAACGATTTCGATCCCGCCGTGCTGCTGTGCCGATTGCTGAACGCGGTGCATGTCCACGGGGGCCTCTGCCAAGAGGTCGTCGGTCGCGGTCACGCTGGCGCCACGGTAGAACGCCTCGCTTCCGCTCGGCGTCTCCAGGACCAACATTCGCGCTGTCTGCGAGGTGACCATGAACGCATGTGGTACTCCCCGCGGCGCCATAAGCACCCCGTGCTCTCGCACGACGTACTCCTCGCCCTGCACATGGACCAGGAGCTCGCCCTCAAGCACGATCATCGTTTCATCGCATGGATGCGTGTGCAGCGGGGTGACCTTGCCGCGGGACATCACGGCTTCAAAAAGGATGAAGGCGCCTCCGGTCTCCTTCTCCGTGGCCTTCCAGGTATGAACGCCGCCACCATAAAACCAGAGTCGGTCTCCTTCGCCATCCTGGCGAACAACAGGTACGGCCGTGCTCGTTGAAGCCACTTCGCGCCTCCTCGTCTTCCATAGGCATATGGGACGTTCGTCCCATGACGGCACCAGGGTACCATAAGCCGAATGTCCGTGCCGTATGAATCGCATGGCCGGGCCGGCCAGAAGGGACGCACCCGTAGCGCATTGGTTTCAGCGGCACGCGCGCTTATAGCCCGGGGCGAGGCGCCCACCGTAGAAGCGGCTGCTGCCGCGGCACTCATTTCAAGGACGACCGCGTATCGCTATTTCTCCAGTCAGCGGGCGCTGCTGCTCGCGGCCCACCCAGAAATAGAGACGCAATCAATGCTCCCGGCAAGCCCGCCCGAGGACCCTCAGAGTCGCCTTGAAATGGTTCTTCAAGAATTCCACCGGGTGCTCCTGGAGACCGAACTCCAACAGCGCACCGTGCTGCGTCTGTCACTCGAGCCGGGAGCGCGGCGGGGAGACCATCCGCTGCGCCAGGGCCGGGCGATCGGGTGGATCGCCGAGGCCTTATCACCATTGCAGACTTCTCTGCCCAGGCGAGCCTTGATGCGCCTCATATTCGCGATCAGGAGTGCGACTGGGATAGAAGCGCTAGTTTGGCTCACCGACGTGGCGGGGCTATCTCGCGACGAAGCGGTCGTCTTGATGCGTGACTCTGCGCAGGCCCTGCTCCGATCTGCACTTCCTGCCGCGGGCCCCGGGAAGAGCGCCGGCGGCCATCGCCAGGCGGGTCAGCCGAATCGGCCGTCCGGACCTGGCCATCGAGCTTGATGCCGCCGCCCCAGACCCCCCTCGCTTGAACCGGTAAACAGGTTCAGGAAGTGTATGGAATGGTGGGCCGCCGTGGACTCGAACCACGTACCTCCGCGTTATCAGCACGGCGCTCTGCCTGATGAGCTAGCGGCCCGGAAATCGGCGGCCTGGCAGGGGCGGTAGGATTCGAACCCACGGCATCCGGTTTTGGAGACCGGCGCTCTGGCCAGACTGAGCTACGCCCCTAGGCCGGATCAGAAGTTTACCCAACCGACGCCGGCCTGGGCACCTCGCGCGCCTACCATCGGCTGGTGGCCGCGTTCCTCGCCAACATCGGCGCCAACGCCTCGCACCGCGTTCGATCGCCCCGCCATCCAGACGGCACGTACGCCGTCTGGCCAATCCCTGAGACCGTCCCCTGGGCGCCTCCGATGCGCCGCCTGCCGCAAGTGTGGGGCGGCCGCGCCGTGCACCAGGACCCTGATTTCGATTCGGCGGTGCCCACTTACGGCGACAACTGCCGGACCGCCGGTCGCGCCTTCGCCCTTCGCCGCGCCCGATCCGGCGACCTCATCGTCTTCCTGGCCCGCCTTCACGACGCGGACGGCCGGGCCGGCTTTCACCTCGTGGCTTCGCTCGAGATAGGCGCCGTCCTAGCCGACGTCGCCGCCGACCCGGGACCGGGCTGGTGGGACGGCAACGCGCACGTCCTCAGGGGCCGCGCCACGGGCGCCTGGAACCAGTTCTGGGTATTCCGCGGGACGCTCCGGAGCCGACGCTTCCCGTACTCGAGGGCTTTGGACCGCGGCCTGGCCGGCGCTCTCCTGCCGGACATCTCCTGGCCACCCACGCGGACCGAGCTCCAGGTCATCGGTTCCCACACCCGCGCGGTCCGGCGCCTCACCGGCGCGGCCGAGGCTCACCTCCGATCGCTCTGCCCGTCCTGATCGTCGGCGACGTGCACGGCGATCTCCAGCGGCTCTTCGCGGCCCTGCGCGCCTACCCCGCCGATGCTTGGCGGACCGTGTTCTTGGGCGATCTCGTCGACGGTGGCCCGTTCGGCGTCGGCGCCCTCCGATTCGCGCGTGACCGGCCCCAGAGCGAGGTGCTGCTGGGCAACCACGAGGTGGCCATGTTGAGCGCGCTTCGCGACCCCGCCCGGATCCCTTCCTGGCTCGGCCTCGGCGGCGAGCTCCACGACCTGGAGGAGCTGCGCCGCGACGAGCCGCTGCAAGCGTGGCTCCGCTCGCGCCCGCTCCTGCTCCAGCTCGTGGACGGGACCCTCGCCCAGCACGCGGACACCGACGCCTACTCTAGGCTCCTCGACCTGGACAGGCCTGAGGCCCATCCGGTGGAGGCGATCAACCAGGCCGGCCGGCGCCTCCTCGAAGCCGGCGGCGAGGACCGTCTTTGGGAGGTGATGACGCCGCGTCGCGTCTTCCAGGAGCGGCCCGCAAGCCTCGAACGCTGGCTGGCGCTGACCGGCGCGCGGCGCGTCGTTCACGGCCACTCGCCGCACTCGGGGCGGGAGCCGCTGGTCTACGCGGGCGGGCGCGCGCTCAACTTCGATGGCGGCTTCGGACGCTGGGGCGCGCGGCGAAACCGTAAGCGCACGCCGGACGCCGCCTCGGTCGGGCCACTGCCACCCGGACCGGAGAGGACGGCCTAGACTTCAACGCGGGGTGACGCAGGGGGTACTGGCACGACCGAACGCCCCAGTGCGCGGTGCGGGGCGGCCGATGATCTCAGCGCGGCGCATCGGCCGGCGGGTGCGCGAGCTAGGCCGCGAGATCTCCGAGGTCTTCTCCGACCTGGACCAGCCGCTGGTCATGGTCGTCATCCTGAAGGGCGCAACGGTGTTCGCGGCCGACCTCCTGCGCAGCCTCAGCATCCCAGCCGAGCTGGAGTTCGTCCGCGCCTCGAGCTACGGCGGCGCCACCTCGAGCTCCGGCTCGGTTCGCTTCGCGCACCTGGTCGAGGGCCCCATGACCAGCCGCGACATCCTTCTCGTCGAAGACATCGTCGATTCCGGTCGAACCATCGACGTGATCGTCAAGAACCTGGAGAAGGAGCACCCGGCCTCGCTGCGTCTGGCCACCTTGCTCGACCGCCCGGCGCGGCGCGAGATCCCGGTCGAGATCGACTTCACCGGCTTCGTCATCCCCGACCGCTTCGTGATCGGCTACGGCCTCGACTACGCCGGCCTCTATCGCGAGTTGCCCGGCATCTACAGCCTCGGCTGACGAGGGCGACTTAGCGCACGACGAGTACTGGGACGGTCGCGTGCCGCACCACCCGCTCCGAGACCGAACCCATCAAGAAGCGCCGGGCCCCGCTCATGCCCCGGTGGCCAAGCACGATGAGGTCGTACGCGTCGCCCTCCGCAAGGTCCAGGATCTCTTCGGCGGGATTGCCGGACTTCAGTACCGTGTCTCCCTTGACCCCCGCTTCGGCCAGCAGCCCGGCTGCCTCCTGGAGCTCCTTGCGGTGGACGCTGACATCACTACTCGGGTCGATCGCATCCGCGATAGGTGGCGCGGCCTCGAGCGCCGGCGCGATGCTGAGCACGGTCACCCGGCCGGCCGCATCGGCCTTGGCCAGGTTCGTCGCCCACCGCAACGCGTGGCGGGATTCGTCCGAGCCGTCGACCGCAACCAGTACCTTCACGCCGTCACCACCGTAGCCTCTTCCTCTTCGGCCTCGGCCGTGAGGTCGGCCAGGTACTCGTGCACCCGCTCGTTCGGCAGCCGCAGGTACATGGCCAGGGCGTAGATGGCGAGGCTGAACACCGCCATCACCAGGATGTCGATGCCGTAGGGCAGCACGCCTATCGCCCCTTTCAGGCCCAGGATTGGTTTCGGGTCGGGCCCGAAGGAGCCCAGGTACGAGATCAGCCCAATGCCGACCAGGTAGGGCCAGACCCAGGCCCCGCTGCGCCAGTCGAGCGACGGCCTCGTATCCGGGCTTCGGGTCGCGGCCGAGATGCCGAGCAGGATGAAGCCGAGGATGATCGCGACGATCAGCTTCCAGTCCGTCGCCCAGCCTGAGAACAGGATGATCATATTGGCCACGACGAAGCCCAACGGCGCCAGCCACGATCCGGCCAGAAGCCTGAACGGACGCTCCCGGTCAGGATCCTGAAAGCGCAGTGCGCCCATCGCCAGCGGTGCCATCGCGTAAGTGATGACGGTGGCGGAGGAGATGAACCCGACCAGTGAGGCCCAGCTCGGGAAGGGCAGGAACAGCAGCAGGCCAATCACGAACGAGAAGATGATCGCGAAGACAGGCACGCCGCGAGTGCTGAGCTGGGCGAAGATCGAGGGGATGTAGCGGTTGCGGCCGAGGGCGAACGTGAGGCGGGCGGAAGTGCCCACATACAGCAGACCCGTGCCTCCCGGCGAGATGACCGCATCGATGTAGATCAGCACGGCGAAGAAGGGCAGGCCCAGCGAGGTGAAGATCTCGGCAAACGGGCCGAACTTGCTGGCCGGAGGGATGTGGGCCCAGCCGTGGGCCAACGACTTGGGGTCGAGGGCCGCGATGAAAGCGAGGGCGAGTCCGAGATAGAGGATGATCCCGATGACCATCGAGCCGATCACCGCCAACGGAATGTTGCGCTTGGGGTTCTTGGTCTCGGCGCCAAGCTGGATAGCCTGCTCGAAACCCAGGTAAGCGAAGATCACGCCGCCGGCGGGGATGGCCGTGAAGATGCCCTTCCAACCGAAGGGGCTGAAGCTGCCGCCCGCGGTGAAGTTGCTGGTGTGAAAGGCCGCGATCAGCAGGACCACGATGGTTATCGCCGGGATCGCGATCTTCCACCAGACAGCGATCTTGTTCGTCTCCGCCAACCACTTGACGCCGAGTACGTTGATGATCGAGAAGATCAGCATCAGGGCGGCGGCGACCACGAACCCGGGGGCGGTGACCAGGCCCGCCCCGTTGATCAGGTCAACGTGGAGCCCGCTGCTGATGTAGCCGGACGCGTAGGTCAGCGCCGCCAGGACCTCGATCGGGGCCGTGGTCACGGAGCCCAGGAATGCGAACCAACCGCTGGCGAAGCCGATCAGGCTGCCGAACGCGTAGTGGGGAAAGCGAGCGCTGCCACCAGCCACCGGGTACATGCCACCAAGCTCGGCGTGGATCAAAGCCAGGAGGATGACGGCCGCGCCGCCGAGCAGCCACGAGATCAGCGACGCCGGACCTGCGATCAGAGAAGCGTTGAGCGCCCCGAACAGCCAGCCGGAGCCGATGATCGATCCGACGGACGCAAACATGAGACCGACCATGCCCACGTCCCGCTTCATCCTCGGGCCGCCCACGGCCCCAGCCTTCGCGCCCTCCGAAATCGCCGCCATGTTCACCTCCCCATCTGCCGCCGCCAGAGCGGACTGGATCACAAGGACGAGTGTCTCTGGCGGATTGTCACGGGTGCGAGCCCGGAAATCAAGCTGCGAGTGCGCGGGCCGCTGGGTTGCACATCCTCAGCAGGTGCCGCCGCTGCAGCTTTATGTTGGGCAGCGTGCAGATAAGAGCCGGCGGTGGGCCACCGAGCCAGGCGGACAAAGCCGCGCGCTTTCGGGCCCTGCACGAGGGCCTGGGGGCGTTCGTCATCCCCAATCCGTGGGATGCGGGCACCGCCCGCATCCTGGAGGCGCTCGGCTTCGAAGCCTTGGCGACCACCAGCGCCGGCCTCGCCTTCTCGCTGGGCCGCCGAGACGGGCAGGGCGCGGTCTCGCGCGACGAGGCGCTCGCCAACGCCCGCCTCATCGTCGACGCCACCAGCCTGCCAGTGTCGGCCGACCTGGAGAACGGCTACGGGGACGAACCGGAGGCCGCCGCGGAAACGATCCGGCTCGCCGCCGAGGTGGGGCTGGTCGGTGGCTCCATCGAGGACGCGACCGGTGACGCCGCCCGTCCGATCTACGATCTCGACCAGGCGACCGAGCGCATCGCCGCCGCCGTCGAGGCCGCCAGATCGCTGCCGCTCCCCTTCACGCTGACAGCGCGAGCGGAGAACTTCCTCCATGGCCGCCCCGACCTGGACGACACCATCCGCCGGCTGCAGGCGTTCGAGGCGGCCGGCGCCGACGTGCTCTACGCGCCCGGCCTCACCGACCTGGACTCGATCCGGACCGTCTGCGCCGCCGTCTCCCGACCGGTCAACGTGGTGATGGGCTTGGCCGGACGCTCGTTCTCGGTGGCCGAGCTCGCGGCTGCCGGCGTACGGCGGATCAGCGTGGGCGGAGCGCTCTCACGGGCCGCGCTGGGGGCCTTCATCCGAGCGGCTCGCGAGATCAAGGAGAGCGGATCGTTCACGTTCGCAGCCGACGCCGTGCCGCACGCCGAAGCCAACCGGTTCATGATTGATCGCCCAGCGCGCTGACCCGCCGGTCGGATACAGGCGAGCAACTTCTGACGATGCGTTCGCCTGCCACGAGTTGATGTGGGAGTCGGTCACCGACCTGGGAAGGCGACAAGGCACGCCCCTGGAGGGCAGCGCCACGGACTGGTGGACTTCGAGCGAACCGCTCCATCGTCAGCTCGCCCAGATTGCGGCTGAGTGGTGGGTCGCAGAGGATCGAGGTACGGGACGGCCCGTCGGCTTCGCTCGCTCTATCTATCGCGATGGCCTCTTGGAGCTGACCGAGTTCTTCGTCCGGCCGGGCCAGCAGTCGCGGGGGGTTGGGAAGGCGCTGATCGAGCGCGCGTTCCCAGCCGGGCGGGGCACGGTTCGCTCGATCATCGCGACGCCGGACGTGCGAGCCCAGGCGCGGTACTACGCAGCCGGCACTGTCGCGCGCTTCCCCATTTTCACGTTGGGCGCAGTCCCTGGCGACCCGGGACCCCTCCGCGAGGTCGAAGCCGAGCCCATCGCTGGCGCGCGGTCGATCGAAGCCCAACGGGCGATCGAGCGGACCGTGCTTGGGCATCGACGATCGGACGACGAGATCCGCTGGCTCCTGGATCGGCGGCAAGGACATCTGTACCGGCGCGCCGATCGAGTGATCGGCTTCTCCTTCCTCGGCCCTGACGGCGCCGGCCCGATGGCGGTGCTCGAGCCGTCTCACCTGCCGGCAGTCCTGCTCCACGTCGAATGCCTGGCCCGCTCGATCGGGCTCGAACGCCTGGAGCTCCAGGTGCCGCCGCCGAACGCCGTCGCGATCCGCCACCTAATGGGCCGTCGCTTCCAATTCGATGCATGGATCAACATCCTCATGTCAGACCGTCCATTCGGACGATTCGACCACTTCATCCCCTTCAGCCCCGCGCTGTTCCTGTGACGGCGACGGCCTCGCGTTGCTGTTTCAGGTCCACGAACGTGTCGCGGCGACCGGCACGTCGGCAGCGGAGGATCTTCTCGGCACGGATCAGGCGCCAGACTGCAACGAGCACAGTCTTCCGCCGGGGCCCGCTGGGAACGATCTCCGGCTCGCAGGTGTAGTGACGGTATGAATCGCAATCCGAAGTTGGGCGGCGCGGGACTTACCGCCCTACTCGTGATGCTGGCCGTCGGCTGTACGGCACCTCCAACAGCCCCAGCGCACGTTCAGCCGGGCCCGAAGGCAGCTGCTCACTCTTTCGCCGGCGGCTGCGCAGGCACGGTGTTGACCGATGCGGAGCCACCGGTCTGGGCGCAGCATGGCTGGAGTGCACACGGAGCGCCGTGGCCTGTGCCGTGGGCGTTCGGGACGAATGACGACACAGTGGCATACGTGTTCGCTACTCAGCTCGTGGCCGGAGGTAGCCCTCGGGTGGACGGCTCCAACAACAAGGTCCTGTGGGAGGCAAAGGACTCCCCGTCAGGAGCCGGTGTGGTGGTCGAAGCTCGTCCGCTGGGCCGGTCCACACCCGCCCTGACCGTTGCGGGTGGCCCCAGTATCGTAGACGTGCCAACGGCGGGCTGTTGGACGTTCCGGCTGTCCTGGAGCGCAAACGGCCAACACAGCAGCATCATCAACCTGCATGCGCTCGCGGCTGGGATGTTGCCGTCAAAGCCGGCCGGAACATGAACGCCGACAAGTCCTCGGTCATCCGTCAATCGATCGGAGGACACATGGTGGGTGCACGGTGTCCGGCGCTGTCAATGGCCATCTCAACGTCGGCAGGTTTGGCCAGCTGAACCCCGCACCCAGCGGGTGCTCAGACCTCGCTGAGGGCGCCACCTCCTGCTGGCTCGGCGGGGATTGGCTACTTCCCCGGAAGACTCCCAAGAGGACAGGCGAGGGTGCGCCCTACGTGCGCTTCAAGCGGCCAGAGCCGCCGGCCGGCAAACGAGGCAGGGCCTGAAGCCGGCCGTACGCGCCTCGTGCTCGTCGTGGAAGTCGACCCGGTGCCGCGCCTGGATCCGGCGCGCTTGGCTGCACGTCGGGTGGCAGAAGACGCGGGTCGTCCGGCTGCCAGTGAAGCGCAGTCCCGCCCGCGCCCGCCGCTCCAGCTCGGCCGGTCCGGCGCCTTCCCAGTCCAGGATCGTGCGCTTGGCGGTTGTCCCGCCTGCGCCGTACTCTCCCAACGCTCCGTCCGAGCGCACGACGCGGTGGCAGGGGATGAGGATGGGCACGGGGTTGTGGGCCAGCGCCGTGCCGACCGCGCGCACCGCCCGCGGCCGCCCGATCTCGCGCGCCACCCAGCCATAGCTGCGTACCTGGCCGCGGGGGATCTCCAGCGTCTTGCGCAGCACCGCCTGCTCGAAGTCGGTGAGCGCCGAGAGGTCGAACCGGACCCTGGCCGGCAGCGATCCCGCCACGGCTCCGATCGGCGCCTCGCGCCGCACCTCACGCACCCCGCCGCGGTTCCAGATGGCGAAGAAGGTGCCGATGGGCGTGGCCAGCTGCGCGTAGCGGTCGCCCTCGCCTGTCGCGGCCAGAACCCGGGCCACAAAGCCGCGCGGCGCCCGCACCCGGCCGAGACGCCGAAGGTCGGAGACCAGACCGTCGTGCACGATCGCGTTCATCTTCAACTAACCTCACTCAGCCACGCGGCCCGGCCGCGCAGGGCGGCGAGACCGCGGTGGACATTGCTTCGCACCGTCACTTCGCTGACGCCGAGCAGCCCGGCTGCCTCGCTCGCGCTGAGGCCCTGCACGCAGCGCAGGACCACCGCCGCCCGCTGCCCGGCGGGGAGCGCGGCGACCATCTCCGCCAGCCGCCGGACCTCGGCTCGCGCGACCGCGACGCGCTCCGGCCCCGCCTCGCGGTCCGCCCCGTTCAGCTCGCCGTCCAGCGGCAGGATGCGGCCGCCGCGCCGCGCCCGCACCCGGTTCCGG
>JALYZG010000332.1 GCA_030948965.1 Candidatus Dormiibacterota bacterium
GGCGGCCCCAGAGATGCGTGGTCGAACCACGCCCACCGCCGCGTGACCGGGAACTGGTCCCGGCGCAGCGCCTCCACATCGAGAAAATCACCCTGCCTCATTTCGGGAGGGCCGGGCCGGGCGTCCGGCAGGCTCACGGCCCCTTACTGGCTCCAGGCGGGGTTGACCACCGACGTGACCAGGTGGTCCTGCCAGCGGCCGTCGATGAGGAGGTAGTCGCGGGCGTAACCCTCGACCGTGAAGCCGGCCCGGCGCAAGACGGCCGCGCTGCGCACGTTGTGAGGCACGTAGCTGGCGGTCACGCGGTGCAGGCCGAGCTCGCTGAAGGCGAAGTCCACGGCCGCCCGCACGGCCTCCTGCATGTACCCCCGGCCCTGCACGGCCTCGGCCAGCCCGTAACCGAGGCTGCAGGCCTGGAGAGGCCCGCGGAAGATCTGGGTCAGGGCCAGGTTGCCCACTATGTCCGAACCGCGCCGCCGCTCCCAGACGAAGAACCGAACCGCCATCCCAGCCTGCAGGTCGGCGCGGTAGAGCCGGATCTGCTCGCGCCAGAAGTCATCGCTGAAGAAGTCCGGTGGCCAGGTCGGTGACCAGGGTTCGAGGTGGGCCCGGTTGTCGAGGTAGTAGCGCACGATCGCGGAAGCGTCGTCCTTCTCCGGCACTCGCAGCAGCAGGTGCTCGGTCTCGATCCGCTCACGCACGCGTATCGCTGTTCCCGGGGCGCGTCCCAATCAGGGCCCCGGCGCGAGCGCGGCCACGACGGCAGCGCACGCTGACTCGGCCAGGTCCCGCATCTCGGCGTCCGTCCGGTCCTGGATGGGGTGCGGGACGAAGACCGCGGCCGGGCTCAGCCCCAGCGCCCGCGCCTGGCTCGCGCCCGCCGCCCGGAACTCGCTGGAGGCGACGTACACGCCGGGCAGGCCCCGGGCCTCCAGCTCCGCCATGTCGTGCACACTGCACGACGTGCAGGACCCTCAATCGGCGAGGGCCTCCACGACCGCCTCGCAGCGGACGGTGATCTCGTGTCGCAGGTCGACGGGCGCGGGCTTGGCGAACGTTGGCTTGCGAAAGCGCAGGGTCTCCGCCCCCCGCTCCTGAAGCAGCGCCTCGAGCCGGTCGAGGAAGACGTCGCCGCGAGGCTTGGAGATGTCCAGCAAGCCGATGCGACGACCGGCGACCCCGGGCAGCCGGGGCGAGAGCTGCCGCGCCACCGGGCGGGTCTCGCTGGTCGGGTCGAGGAGAACGGTCATGGCCTCACCTCCACGGTCACGGGCTGACTGCCGGCGGGCCCCCCGACCCAGCCGGGGACGACGGCCGAGAACATGCCGGCGGTGCTGCCGGCGTGAACGATGCCGAGGCCGCCAGGCCGGAACTTGGGCACCTCGCCACCGGCGAATTGCGGCGGCATGCCCTCCTCGATGCCGCCCGCCCCCCGGACCATCTCGGCGCCGGGCCGGGTCAGGAGCCGGTCCAGCTCCTCCCGCAGGCGAGCCTTGCTCCAACCGGCCTGCGCGAAGACGCGCGCGTGCTCCGGGCACACGACGAGCACGGCGTCGAACCCCAGCGCCAGCTTGGGGTGGTTGACGGCGCCGAGGGCCGCGGCCAGCGAGCGCGCCAGGGACTCCGGCGTGCGCGAGATCTGGTCGACCACCGGCTGCAGGCCGCCACCCGCGAACAGCGTCACCGCCGACGCGTCTGGGCTCAGGCCCCGCTCGACGCTGAGCGGCTCCCAGGGCGACCCGGCCTCGTCCTCGGCGAAGCAGAACCCGACCTTCCCCGGCCAGCCCATCGTCGCCCGGTCCACCCCAGCCGGCCGGCCGCCGCCGACGTTGCGCACGATCAGCTGCAGCGCCCGCCCGATGGTGGCGTTGGCGCGGTTGCCCTGGCCCAACGCGTTGAGCCCCCAGTTCATGCCGATCCGCTCCCGCACGGGCCCGTTGACCACCACCATGGGACCGGCGAAGTAGGTGGTGGCCAGCAGGCCGTGGGCGTTGAACTCGTCCGTGCAGGCGCCCTCCAGCGCGGCCAGGACCACCGGCAGGTATTCGGGCCGGCAGCCGGCCAGGACCGCGTTCACGGCCGCCTTCTCCACCGTGCAGGGCACGAGATCGGGCGGCACCACCGCCACCACCTCGTCGGGCGGCCGGGAGGTGCCCTCGAGCATGCGCAGGACTCGGGCCGGCGTGGGCGGCACCAGGGGCAGGCCGTCCGACCAGCCGCGGGCCTCCATCGCCTCGAGCGCGTCCTCGGCCTCGGCCAGTTCCACGCGCCGAGACCGCAGCCGCTCGCCGCCATAGCGGACCTGGAGCAGCTCGGGCATGCCCGGGTCGAGGGTTCGCGAGCCGCAGCCGGGGCCGAATTCGCCCAGGCCGGGGCCCAGGCCCGCGACCCCGGTCATCTCCTCCCAGCGCGCCCGGTGCCAGCCCTGGACCGAATCCTGGCGGCCGCCGCCGGCGACGCGCAGCAGCGTGGGCACGATCTCGACCTCGTTCTCCCAGGAGACCCGGAGCTCGGTGTCGTCGACGGCAGGCACGCCTGGCGGGAAGCCGGGGTCATCCTGCGTGAAGACGGTCAGGGGAACGCCGGCCTCGTGCAGCCGGCGGATCACGGGCGCGACCCGGCGGCAGGTCTCGCAGTCCTCCTTGACGAAGAGCACGATCCCGTCTGGAAGGACCATCCCGGGACAGCGTATCCTGCGCCGCAGAATGATTGAGACGACGCTTGCGGAAACCGTCAGGCGAGTTGAGGAGGCCCCGCTCAGCGACCTCGTGGCCGTCTCCGTGGACGACGTCCAGGCCCAGCTCGACAGCTATCAGGACGACCCCGAGATGGATTCGACCTCCCTCTACCGGCGCTGGGAAAAGCAGCAGTGGGCCGTCCAGGACCTCGACTTCTCGGCCGACGTGCAGCAGTGGTCGCTCCTGGCCGAGGCCGACCGCGAGGTGGTCCGCCGCACGATGACGCTGTTCTTCATCGGCGAGCAGGCGGTCACGGACACCCTCTCCCCCATCCTCCACGCCGCGCCCTTCGAGGACGAGCGCATCTTCCTCGCCACCCAGATCGCCGACGAGGCCCGCCACGCCGTCTTCTTCCAGCGCTTCTTCGACGAGGTGCTGGAGGTGCACGGAGGCCTGCGCGCGGCCCTGGCGTCGGTCGGGTCGGAGGCGACGGCCGGCTTCCGCCGCATCTTCGAGACCCACCTGGCCGAGGCCACCGACCGCGTCCGCCTGGAGCCCCAGAACCGCGTCGCGTGGGCGGAGGCGGTCATCACGTACCACATCGTCATCGAGGGCTACCTGGCCCTGGGCGGCCAGCGCAGCCTGCTCCGCTTCTTCCGCGCGGCGGGCCTCATGCCCGGCTTCACGGCCGGCTTCACGGCCGTCGCCCGCGACGAGTCGCGGCACGTGGGCTACGGCGTCCTGGCCCTGCGCCGGCGCCTCCAGGAGGACCCGGAGCTGGCCCGGCCGATGACGCTGAAGCTCCTGGAGCTGGCCGACCCGGCCGTGCAGACGGTCGTCAACCCCGACAACCAGCTGAACGGTCCGAGCCCCGACACCCTGGCCCCCCAGATGCGGCAGAGCCCGCTGGAGCTGCGCCGCTTCTCACTCGACCAGATGGTCAAGCGGATGCGCCTGATCGGCCTCTCCGAAAAGACGGTGGCCGAGGTGCGGGCGGCGTACGACAGCCTCTACGAGGGCAACTGGGCGCGCTACGAGGCGCTGCACGGAGTCGACCACCCGGTGCGCTGGTACCAGCGGGAACTGGCGACGGCGTAGGCGCGCCGCAAGGCGCCTCCGAAACGTGCCACCGCCGGCGGATCAACGTGTGAATCGCCTCCGAAACGTGCCACCGCCGGCGAATGCACCCCCGCCAAGCTAGCGCGTAAGCGTCCGACAACTAGCCGGCGGATAACCTCAAAGAGGCCGGCCCCCGGCCGAACCGCCTACGACGACGAAGGCTTCAGGTCCAGCGCCGCCGAGTTCATGCAGAAGCGCTCTCCGGTGGGCCCGGGCCCGTCATTGAAAACGTGCCCCAGGTGCGAGCCGCAGGACCCGCAGAGCACCTCGGTGCGGCGCATGAAGAGGCCGCGATCCTCACGCAGCTCCACGTTCTCGCGGTTCAGAGGCTCGGTGAAGCTCGGCCAGCCGGTGCCCGACTCGAACTTCGTGCCCGAGCTGAAGAGCTGGGCGCCGCAAGCGGCGCAGTGGTAGGTGCCGTCCTCGTGCGCGTTCCAGTACTTGCCGGTGAAGGCGCGCTCGGTGCCGGCCTCGCGCAGCACGTGATACTGCTCGGGGGTCAGCGTTTCCTTCCACTCGCGCTCGGTGCGCTCGACTTTCGTGCTCATGAAGTCAGCCTACCCCTCGCCGGCGACGCTCAAATGACGGTCCTCAGGCCGCCTCGGCGATCGTCCCCCCGCCCAGCACGCGGGAACCCCGGTAGAGCACCGCGGCCTGCCCCGGCGCCGCCCCGAAGAAGGGCTCCGCAAGACGCAGGCACCCCGCCTCGTAAACGGCCGGGAGCGGTCGCGCTCGGTAGCGCAGGCGGGCGTCGCAGGCGAGCGGTCGCGACCGCGAAGCACCGTCGACAAAGGTGACGTCGACGAGGCGCACCGCCTCGACCGCCAGGTCGTCGCGTCGCCCGACCACCAGCCGGTTGGCGGCCGCCTCCACCGCCGTCACGTACCACGGCCCCGGGCGCTCCAAGTCACCCAAGCCCGAACGCTGGCCGACCGTGTAGAGCGCGGCGCCACGGTGCCGCCCCAGCACGGAGCCGCCGGAATCCACCACCGAGCCCGCGGCCACCGGCAAACGGTCCGCCAGGTACTCCGATGTCCGGCCGCGGGGCACAAAGCAGATGTCCATGCTCTCCGGTTTGGCCGCCACCGGCAGCCCGAAGCCACGAGCCAGATCCCGCACCCGCGGCTTGGCCAGCTCGCCCAGGGGAAAGCTGAGCCACCCCAGCCGCGCGCGGTCGAGGTGATAGAGCATGTACGACTGGTCCTTGGCCGGATCGAGCGCGGCGTGCAGCTCCAGACCCTCCGCGCCACGCAAAATGCGGGCGTAATGGCCGGTGGCGAGCGCGTCGAAGCCCAACGAGCGGACCCGCCGCAGCATCCGGCCGAAGCGCACGAACCGATTGCAGCTGACGCACGGGTTGGGCGTGCGGCCCAGGGCGTAGCCACGGTGGAAGGGCTCGATCACCGCGCTTCCGAACTCGCGTTCCAGGTTCCAGACGTAGTAGGGGATGCCGAGAACCGACGCCACCCGGCGGGCGTCCTCGACAGCCGACAGCGAGCAGCAGCCGCCGTGCGCCGAGGCACCCTCAGAGTCGGCGGCGTCGGCTCCCCGCGGCCACTGCTGCAGGGTGATCCCGACGACCTCGTGACCCGTCTCCAGGAGCAACGCCGCGGCGACGCTCGAGTCGACCCCGCCCGAGAGCGCGACCGCGACCCGAATCGGCCCTAGCCTCCCGCCACCGCCGGCACGATCGCGATCTCGTCGCTGGTCGCGAGCGGGGAGTCGAGGCCGCGGCCGAGGCGCACGTCCTCCTCGTTGAGGAACAGGTTCACGAACTGTCGGGGCTCGCCGTCGTCGTCCAGCAGGCGGTCCTTGAAGCCGGGGTGCTTCTCCTCGAGGGCGTCGATGGCCGAGCGCAGGTCCGGGGCCTCGACCTCGATCGTGGTATCTCCCCCGCTGAGGCTCCGCAGGGGACCGGGGATGCGGAAGATGGGCACGGCAGACACTCCTTGGAAGGGCTAGACGTTGACGTTCTCTCGGAACGAGCGCAGCGTCGGCTCTATTTCTACCCGCCGCCCGGGCACCGACTCGGCCACGACGTCGGCGGTCTTGAGGCCGTGGCCGGTGACGTAGGCCACGACGACCTCGTCGCCGGCCCAGCGCCCGGACCGGGCCAGCTTGGCCAGCACGCCCACGGTCACGCCGCCCGCGGTCTCGGTGAAGATGCCCTCGGTCCGGGCCAGGAGGCGGATGGCGTCCACTATCTCGGACTCGGTCACGGCCTCCACGACACCGCCCGTCTCGCGGGCGATCCGGACCACGTAGGGCCCATCCGAGGGGTTGCCGATGGCGATGGAGCGCGCGATCGTGTCCGGGCGCACCGGCTGCACCCGCTCGGTGCCCGCCTGCCAGGCGTTGTAGACGGGAGCGCAGCCCAGAGCCTGGGCGCCCGTCAGGCGAGGGGTGCGCGAGTCGCCGTTGACCAAACCCAGGTCCAAGAGCTCCGACACGGCCCGGCGATGGCGCACGAACTGGCAGCCGGAGGCGATGGGGATGATGATCTCGTCCGGCAGGCGCCAGCCCAGCTGCTCTGCGGTCTCGAAGGTCAAGGTCTTGGAGCCCTCCGCGTAGAAAGGGCGCACGTTGATGTTGCAGAAGGCCCAGGGCAGCTCCTCCAGGACCTGGCTGCAGAGCCGGTTGACGTCGTCGTAGGAGCCGTGGACCGCGACCAGGTTGGGCTCGAACACGGCTGTCGCCACCACCTTGCCTTCCTCGGTGTCGTCGGGCACGAAGACGAACGCCTCCAGGCCCGCGCGCGCTGCGTACGCGGCGACCGAGTTGCCCAGGTTGCCGGTGGACGCACAGCCGATGGTCTCGAAGCCGTGGGCGCGGGCCCAGGAGACCGCGACCGACACGACCCGGTCCTTGAAGGAGTTGGTCGGGTTCATGCTGTCGTTCTTGAGGTAGAGGTTGCGCAGCCCCAGCTCGGCTCCGAGCCGGTCGGCCTTGACCAGCGGGGTCAGGCCTTCGCCCAGAGTGACGACCGAGACCTCGTCCTCGAGCGGGAGCAGGTCGCGATAACGCCACATCGTGGGCGGCCCGGACTCGATCCGGGCGCGGCTGACGACCCGCGCGATGGCGTCGTAGTCGTAGGCCACGTCCAGGGGGCCGAAGCACTTCTCGCAGACGTGCGTCGCCTGCAGCTCGTACTCCGCCCCGCACTCGCGGCAGCGCAGCCCGAGGACGCGAGACACCTCTGCCAGTCTACCGATGGCGTACAGGCCGGCCCGCGAGTCGCCGTTTCCGAGCAATTCCTTCGCCTAACGAACTAAACTGAAAGGCGATGGCGGCAGTGTCGAGCGGGGCCGAGCTGGCGGAGCGGCTGCAGCTCGCGGTCACGCGGCTTCACCGCCACCTGCGCCAGGAGGCGGCCTCGGGCCTCACCCCCACCCAGGCCTCGGCCCTGTCGACGCTCCGCCGCCATGGCCCGATCTCTGTGGGCCGGATGGCGG
>JALYZG010000009.1 GCA_030948965.1 Candidatus Dormiibacterota bacterium
ATTTGGAGACGGCCCCGAACCGCCGGCCGGCGGTAGCCCCCGCACGCTGCGCCGACAGCCGGACCGGACGACGGCCTTACGCGCCGCGCTGGCCGCCGTGGCGCCGGTCGATCGGGTCGTCGTCCACGACGCCGACCGTGCTCTCTATCCAGCCGCTGAGATCGCAGCGGCCGTGCGCGCGGCGGACGGCCTGCCGGCCGCCGTGGCGGCAGTGCCCGCCCGCAACACGCTGAAGCAGGTTCAGGCCGGTGTGGTCCGCGCCACCGTGCCCCGGTCCTCCGTCCAGACGCTGCTGACTCCGATCATCTGTGACCGTGCGCTCCTGGCTCGGGTGTTGCAGGATGCCGGCCGTGAGGGCCGGGGCGGCGACGAGGTGGCGCTCCTGGTGGCCGCCGGCGTCCCGGTGCGGGCGGTGCTCGGCTCGAGCCGAGGCCAGGCCCTCACCACGCTGGCATCGGCGCGCCACGCGGAGCTCCTGCTGCGGGTCGGTCAGGGTACCTCGTGAGCGGCTCGGTCGCGGCTGTATTGCTGGCCGCCGGCAGTGGTTCGAGGTTCGAGGCGGGTGCGAACAAGGTGTTCATCGACGTCCTGGGCCGGCCGCTGCTGGCGTGGGCGGCCACCCCGTTCGTAGGCTCAGCAGATGTCGGCCGTTTCGTCGTCGTGGCCGCCGCGGGCGAGGTCGAGCGCTGTCGCACTCTCTTGCCCGGAGCGACGGTGATTCGGGGTGGCGCTACCCGGCACGAGTCCGAGCGCTTGGGCATCGAGGCCCTGGCGCCGGCGATCGTGGCCGGCGAGGTTGACCTGGTGCTCGTCCACGACGCCGCGCGCCCCTTTGTCACGGCAACCGACCTCCAGGCCGTCATCGCCGCCGCCCGCCGTACCGGTGCGGCCATCCCCGCCCTGCCCGCGGCTCCCGGTGTGGCCACGGTCGATGCGGGCGGCCGGGTCCGAGGGCGCCTGGCCGATCTGTGGACGGCTCAGACGCCGCAAGGTTTCGAGGCCCGGCTGCTGCTGACCGCACACCGCAGGGCGGCGGCCGAAGGCTTCGAGGGCACCGACACCGCCTCCGTGGTCGAGCGGCTGGGCGCGCAGGTGGTCGTGGTCAGGGGCAGCCCCGACAACGTCAAGCTGACCACGCCCTCGGACCTCGCCCTGGCCGAGGCCCTGGGCGCCCGGTTCCCGGGAGCGGCGCCCCTGCTCGACCCCGACATGCTCCCCGCCTGATGTCAGCGGTAGGCGGGGTCGATGGTGACCTGCCAGCGCCGCACCGGCCCCGCCATGACGTTCAGGTAGTAGAGGTCGCAGCCCGGCTCGGCGCCCACCGGGTGGTAGCCGCGCGGCACCAGCACCACGTCGCCGTCGCGGACATGCACGGCTGCGTCAAGGGAGCGGTCGTCCGTGTACGCGAGCTGCACGGCGCCGCCACCCGGCCGCCGCATGCGGTGGTAGTAGGTTTCCTCCAGCCGCGCCTCGCGGGGCAGGTCGTCGGTGTCGTGCTTGTGGGGCGGGAAGCTGGACCAGTGCCCCGCCGGCGTCAACACCTCGGTGACGAGCAGCGACTCGGCCGGTCGCGACTCCATGAGGATGTCGCGGATGGTGCGTTCGGTATCACCCCCGCCGCGCGTCGAGACCGTGACGTCGGTCGGCGCGATCAGAGCCGGCGCCGCGCCGCGCCGCGCCGGGGCCCAGCAGAGGGCCACCTCCACGGTGGCGGTGACCGCGGCCACGCCCAGGGTGCCGCCAGGCGGCGCGTAGCACGAGTGCGGCAGCCCCTCGAACACGCTCTCGCGACCGCCCACGTCGGGCCACTGCACACCGCCGAAGCTGATGTCGGCCCGGCCCGAAAGGAGCACGGCGCAGACCTCGCGGCCGGCGGTCGGCCGCTCCAACCGCCGCCCGCGGTGCAAGCGCAGGACCTCGAAGCCGACGTGCACCCAGCCCGCGGACTCAGGAGTCACCAGCGCCAGCCGGCCCTCCGCGTCGGGCTCGGCGTTGCTGGCCACGACCAGGTCCCGCGGTGATGCGCTCACAGATGCGGCCTCTGGCGCCGGACCTCGTCGTCCCGCGCCGTCCGCGCCTCCCTCACCGCCGGCATCTCCGAAACCGCCGCCGGGGGCACGTCCCACCAGCCGCCGTAGGCAGGCACGCCCTCGTAGCGATCGGTGCGAATGTGGACGACGACAGTCCCGGGCGCTTGCGCGGCGGCCAGCAGGGCATCGCGCAGCTCGTCGATGCTGCCCGCCTGCAGCACCTCGGCGCCGAGACCCCGAGCGTTGAGCGCGAGGTCGACCGGCAGCGGCTCAGGCTCGTGCGCGCCCGAGTCGTCGCCGAGGGAGCCGGCCGTGCGCCGGCCGTAACGGGTGCCGAAGCCTGCCGTGCCGAGGGACCGCGACAGCGCCCCGATCGAGGCGTAGCCCTCGTTGTCGACCAGCACCACGATCAGCTTCAGGCCCTCCTGGAGGGAGGTGACGATCTCCTGCGCCATCATCAGGTAGGACCCGTCCCCGACCAGGACGTAGACCTCGCGTTCCGGGTCGGCCATCTTCACGCCCAGCCCGCCCGCGATCTCGTAGCCCATGCACGAGTAGCCGTACTCGACGTGGTACTGCTTGGGGTCGCGGGTCCGCCAGAGCTTGTGCAGGTCGCCGGGCATCGAGCCGGCGGCGCAGACCACCACGTCGCGGTCCGAACTCAGCTCGTTGACCGCCCCGAGCACCTCCGACTGCGCGGGCAGGGGGCCGTGGCGGAGGCCGTAGAGCCGCGTCACCTCGAGATCCCAGTCCCGCCGTAAGCGCTCCGCCCGCTCCCGATGGTCGGGCTCGACCGACCAGCCCCGGAGGCGTTCGGCTAGTGCCTCCAGCGTGGCCCGGGCGTCGCCGACGAGGGCGACTCCGGAGAGCTTGACCGCGTCGAAGTCGGCCACGTTGACATTGACAAAGCGCACGCCGGGGTCCTGGAACGCGGTCTTGGAGCTGGTCGTGAAGTCGCTCCAACGGGTGCCGACGCCGATGACCACGTCGGCCGCGGCCGCGATCTGGTTGGCAGCCGCCGTGCCCGTGGCGCCGATCGCGCCCAGGGCGCCGGGTTGGTCGTACCGCAATGAACCCTTGCCGGCCTGCGTCTCGCCCACGGGGATGCCGGTCCGCTCCACCAGCCGCGCCAGCGCCTCCGTCGCCTCCGAATAGATAACGCCCCCGCCGGCGACGATCAGCGGCCGCCGAGCCGCCCGGATGATGTCCACCGCCCGCGAGAGCGCGGCCGGTGGGGGCAGCGGCCGGCCGACGGGCCAGACGCGCTTTTCGAACAGCTCGGCCGGGTAGTCGTGCACCTCCGCCTGCACGTCCTCGGGCAGCGCCAGCGTCACTGCCCCCGTCTCGGCCGGGTTGACCAGCACGCGCATGGCCGCCAGCGCCGCCGGAGCCAGCTGCTCCGGGCGCTGGATTCGGTCCCAGTACCGGGAGACGGGCTGCAGGCAATCGTTGACGGCCACGTCACCGCGGCCGGGCACCTCCAGCTGCTGCAGCACGGGGTCGGGGGCGCGGCTCGCGAAGACGTCGCCGGGCAGCAGGAGCACAGGCAGCCGGTTGACTGTGGCGAGCGCCGCGCCGGTGACCAGGTTCGTCGCGCCGGGTCCGACCGACGTCGTGCAGGCCAGGGTGGAGAGGCGGTTGCGCATCCGCGCGAATCCGGCCGCGGCGTGGACCATGGCCTGCTCGTTGCGCGCCTGGTGGTAGGTGAGGAGGTCAGGCCGTTCGGCCAGGGCCTGGCCCAGGCCGGCCACGTTGCCGTGGCCGAAGATGCCGAAGCAGCCCTCGATGAGGCGGTGTTCGACGCCATCCCGTTCGGTGCGCTGGGCGCCCAGGAAGCGTAGCAGCGCCTGCGCCACGGTCAGCCGCACTGTTGGCGGCCTGTCGCTCAACGCGTCACCGGGAACCGCGGGCCACGATCGCCGCCGCCTCGTCCACCGCTTTGCCGACATCTCCATGGTCGGGGTAGAGCAGCGTGCGGCCCGCCACGAGCCCGACCACCTGGGGCCGGGCCATGGCCTGCGCCCAGAGCGCGTAAGTGGCCCCGGCCTCGGGGCCGGGGTCCCCGCCGAGCAGGACGACCGGCAGCGAGGTGGCGCTGAGGAGGCGGCCTAAATCCTCGGCCACGGGCAGCTTGAGCCAGGTGTAGGCGGATGTCTCACCCAGGCCCTGGACGATGTGCACGGCCCGCACCAGGTCATCGATCCCGCCGAGGTTGGCCGCGTGGCCGCCGGCGCCGGTGCTGGCGAACACCTCGACCATCGCGGTCAGCCGGCGGACCGCCAGTTGGCTGATGGCCTCGGCCGCGGCGACCATGGTGCGGAGGCTGGCGGGGTCGTCGTCCGCGACGCGGACCATCAGCTTGCCACCGTCGAGGTTTGACGCCTCCACGGCGCGGGCGCTGTAGGCCGTGGCGGCGTCGTCCAGCTCGTAGGCGCTGCCGGCGAGGCCGCCCCGGTTCATGGAGCCGAACACCACGCGCTCCTCCAGGGCGCCGAGCAGGGCCAGGTCCTCGACCACGTCGGGGGTCGCCATGACCCCGTCCACGCCCGGCCGGCTCAGCGCGATCAGCAGCCGCCGCAGCATCTCCCCGCGGTCGGCCATTGCCCGTTCGTCCGCGCCCACCCGGAGGATGCCGCGGGCGGGGTGGTCGGCGGCGACGAGGAACATCGTGCCCGCGTCCGACAGCAGGGGCCGCCGGCGCCGGAAGTGGAGAACGTCCGCTATCCGCTCCGGGTGCTCGCGACGCACGTGCGTGAGGTGCGCTAGCAGCTCGGCGCCCGATCGCTCAGACACGAGGCATCGCTCCGCCCGCTGCCGCGGCGTCGGCCGAGGCGATCAGCGCCTCCACCTCCTCCTCGGTCGGCATCTCCGAGGCGCACGTGAGACGTGAGGCGACGATGGCCCCCGCCGCGTTGGCGAAGCGGATGAGGCGTTCCAGCTCCCAGGCCCGGAGCAGGCCGTGGCAGAGTGCGCCGCCGAACGCGTCCCCGGCGCCGAGTCCGCAGAGCGTCCGCACCGGGATGGATGGGACCAGCACCGCCTCGGCGCCGCGGCGCGCGTAGACGCCGCGCAGACCCTGCTTGACGATGGCGAGCTCCACGCCCGCCTCCAGCAGCAGAGCCGCGGCCCGCTCCGGATCTCGAGTGCCGGTGGCCACCTCCACCTCGTCCTGGTTGCCGACCACGACGGTGGCCAGCGCCACGGCGTCGCGCGCGTACCGGCCTGCGTCCTCCGGTCGCGCCCAGAGCATCGGCCGGTGGTCGAGGTCGTGGACCGTGATCGCTCGCCGCCGGCGCGCCCCCATCGCCGCCAGCGTGGCGGTGCGGCTGGGCTCGTCCGAGAGACCGGTGCCGGTGGTCCAGAAGAGCGGCGTGGCCCCGATCGCGTCCAGGTCGAGGTCGTTCACGCTGAGGTTCATGTCCGGTGCGCGCGGCTCGCGGTAGAAGAGGAGCGGGAAGTCATCGGGCGGCAGGACCGCGCAGAAGGCGAGCGGCGTGCGCAGCCCGGGCTCCGTGCCCACGAAGCGGTCGGAAACACCGAAGCCCGCGAGCGCCCGCCGCACGTAGACGCCAAAGGCATCGTCACCGACCCGGGTGACTACCGCCGAGGGGTGGCCGAGACGGGCGGCCGCCACCGCCACGTTGGTCGCGGAGCCTCCCAGATCCTTCTTGAAGCTGTCGACGTCGGCGAGCTCCACCCCCACCTGCTGCGGATAGAGGTCGACGCTGACGCGGCCCATGGTGACGACCTGGAGAACCGGCTGGTCGTGCGGATTCACGCTCGCACTTCGCACAAGCTGCCCAAGCAGGCACGGGAGCCCCACGAAGTGGGGCCGG
>JALYZG010000010.1 GCA_030948965.1 Candidatus Dormiibacterota bacterium
GTCATGTACGGCGCCATCCACTTCTACAAGGCCTGCCGCGCGGCCGGTGTGAAGCCGATCCTGGGCTGCGAGGTCTACGTCGCCCCCCGCCGCCTCGAGGACCGTGAGGGGCGCACCGATCGCGATCCCTACCACCTGACCGTGCTGGCCGCTGACGCCCAGGGCTATCGCAACCTGATGGCGCTCTGCTCCATCGGCCACCTCAAGGGCCTCTACTACAAACCCCGCATCGACCGCGAGGTCCTGGCCGCCCACTCGAAGGGCCTGATCGTCCTCTCCGGCTGCCTCGGCGGCGAGGTGGCGACCAAGGTCACGAACGGGGACTCGGAGGCGGCGCGGCAAACTGTCGCCGACTACCGCGACATCTTCGGCCCCGACCGCTACCTGCTGGAGGTCCAGCGCCATGGCCTGGACGCCCAGCAGCGCGTCAACGAGGCTCTCGGCGGCTTCGCCCGGGAGTTCGGGCTGCGCCAGGTGGCGACGAACGACCTGCACTACGTCCACCAGCAGGACGCGGAGGCCCACGACGTCCTCCTCTGCCTCCAGACCGGGGCCAACTTCGACGACCCCAAGCGCTGGCGCTTCGACTCCCAGGACTTCTACCTCAAGACCGCGGCCGAGATGGGGGACTTGTTCTCGGACCTGCCCCAGGCGCTGGCCAGCACGCTCGAGGTGGCGGACCAGGTGAACCTCGAGATCGACCTCGGCCAGCATCTCCTGCCGCCTTTCCAGTGTCCGGACGGGCTGGGTCCCGACGCCTACCTGGAGCGGCTGGTCGGAGAGGGCGTGCGCTGGCGTTACGGCGCGGAGCCACCGGTGGCCGCGTCCGAGCGGGCGGCGACGGAGCTCGAGGTCATCCGCCAGACCGGCTTCTCGTCCTACTTCCTCATCGTCTGGGACTTCTACAAGTTCGCCCGCTCGAGCGGCGTGGTCACCGGCCCGGGCCGGGGCAGCGCGGCCGGATCACTGGTCGCCTACTGCCTCGGCATCACGGACCTGGACCCGCTGGCCCACGGCTTGCTCTTCGAGCGCTTCCTCAACAAGGATCGGGTGAGCATGCCGGACATCGACTGCGACTTCTCGGTCGAGGGCCGGGAGCGGGTCATCCGCTACGTGACGGATAAGTACGGCTCCGACCGCGTGGCGCAGATCGTCACCTTCACCACGATGGCCTCGAAGGCCGCCATCCGGGACGTCGGGCGGGTGCTCGACGTGCCGCTCCGGGAGACCGACCGCCTGGCCAAGTCGGTGCCCGTATTCCAGGGGCGCTCCAAGTCGCTCGAGGACGCGGTGAAGGAGGTCCCGGAATTCCGGGCGGCATACGAGTCCGACCCGCAGACCGGGCCCGACGGGCGCCGCTACGACCTCCACCGGCTGGTCGAGGTCGCCCGCTCGCTGGAGGGCGTGTCGCGCAACGTCTCCACCCATGCCGCGGGCGTCGTGATCGCCCCGGAGCCCCTGGTCCACTTCGCCCCGCTCCAGTTCGGGCCGGGTCGGGAGTCGGTCATCACCCAGTACGACATGAAGGCGGTGCAGGAGATCGGGCTTCTGAAGATGGACTTCCTCGGCCTTCAGAACCTCGACATCATCAGCACCTGCCTCAGCCTCATCGCCGGCCGGCACGGGGCAGCGCCCGACCTGGAGAAGGTGGGATTCGACGACCCCCGGACCTATGAGCTCATCTCGACGGCGGACACCGGGGGCGTGTTCCAGCTCGACGGCTCAGGCATGCGCCGCATGCTCCAGGAGATGCGGCCGCAGTCCTTCGAGGACGTGACCGCGGCGGTCGCGCTGTTCCGCCCGGGGCCGATGCAGAACATCCCAGCCTACGTGGCCCGGAAGCAGGGCCGCGAGAAGATCGAGTACATGCACGAGCGGCTGGAGCCGATCCTGCGGGAAACGTACGGCGTCATGATCTACCAGGAGCAGGTGATGATGGCCGCCCGCGAGCTGGCCGGCTTCACCCTTTCCGAAGCCGACATCCTGCGCGCGGCCATGGGCAAGAAGGACCGCGTCAAGATGGCCCAGCAGCGCCAGAAGTTCGTCCTCGGCTGCGGCACGCAGGGCATCCCCGAGCCGAAGGCCGAGGAGCTCTTCGAAGCCATCAATCGCTTTGCGGGATATGGCTTCCCTCGCGCCCACGCCGCCGCCTACGCGGTCATCAGCTACCGCACGGCCTACCTCAAGGCCAACCACCCGATCGAGTACATGACCTCGCTGCTGATCCACCAGCAGGGCAGCGCGGACAAGATCTCGGCCACGATCGTGGACTGCAAACGGCGCGGCATCGACGTCCAGGCCCCCGCCATCAACACCTCGCAGGCCGATTTCTCGATCGTCGACGGGCAGGTCCTCTTCGGCCTGGCCGCGATCCGCAACGTGGGCCGGGGCGGGGCGGAACAGCTGGTTCTGGAGCGCCGGGAACGCGGCCCCTTCCGGTCGCTGGACGACCTCTGTGAGCGGGGTACCGGCCTCCAGGACGTCAACGCCCGCGCCCTGGACGCGCTCGTGCGGTGCGGCGCCTGCGACGAGCTGGGCGAGCGCAACCAGCTCCTGGCCTCGCTGGACTCCGCCCGGCAGCGTGCCGAGCGCGCCCGCCAGGACCGCCTCGCCGGCCAGACCTCGTTCTTCGAGCTGGTGCCGCCGCCGATCGAGGAGGCCGTGCCGATGCCCGGCGAGGAAAAGCTCCGAAACGAAAAGGAACTGCTGGGACTCTATCTCTCCGATCACCCCCTGAACCGCATCGAGGTCGAGCTGGCGCGGCTGACGGACACCTCGGCCAGCCAGGTGACCACCGACCTGGCGGGCACCGAGGTGCGGGTCGGCGGCCTGGTGCGGGACGTGCGCCGAGTCGTCACCCGAAAAGGCCAGATCATGGCCTACGCGGAGCTCGAGGACCTGACCGGGACGATCGAGGTGACTTTGTTCCCGCGCTCCTACGAGCAGCTCCGGCCGCTCTTCGAGCGGGCTCAGCTGGACGCCAAGGCGATCGTCGTCCAGGGCAAGGTGGAAGCGGCACGCGCGGGCGGCCGGGCGGCGCCTCCGCCCCTCGACGACGAGGCGGCCCTGGACGAGGAGTCGGAGCGGGCGGGTGTGATCGCCGACCTCGCCTGGGTCTGGGACGATCCCGAGTGCGCCCCGGTGGAACGCCGGCATACGGCCCACGTCGAGGTGCCGGAGGGGGCCGACGAGGCCGTGGTCGAGCGCCTGGCGACGCTGCTCGGCGGCCATCCCGGGGAGGACGACGTGCATGTCCACCTCAAGGTCGGCGGCAGCCGCGTCAGCTTGGCCGTGGGCGAGCGGTTCCGGGTCACCTGCGGGGCCGCGCTGAAAGCGGACCTGGACTCGCTGTTTGCGCGCGATGTGACGCGATTCGAGGCTGTCCGGCCGCGTGCCGCGACCGGCGGCAACGGGAGGAGCGATGGCAACGGACGAGCTCGGCACCGGGCCGGCTGAGGCGGATGCGGGGGACCGAGCGCCAGGGCGTGTCGAGGGCGGTCCCGGCTACATCGTGGTCCGGGCCCTGGAGGACGGCGTTGTGATCATGGGCCTCACGCGGGGCCGCGACACGCGCTCCCACCACTCGGAGCGGCTGGACGCGGGCGAGGTGATGGTGGCCCAGTTCACGGAGCTGACCGCCGCCATCAAGATCCGGGGTCGGGCAGAGATCCTGACCGCGGTCGGGCGCCTGCTCAGCGGGCCCGAGTAGCGCCACTAGAAGCGCATTCGCCGGCGCCTGCACCTTTGGGGCTGCGGAGATGGGGGCATTCGCCGGCGCATAGACGTTTGGCGGCCCTCCGGGCTCGCGCCCCTGGAGTCTGATCGGGCGTCGAGCGGGTGTACGGTTGGCGTTACGCGCGGCGCCGACCGCCGTTGCCCGAGATGAACCGATGAAGCTCCTGCGCGCGGCGCTCCTTTTCGCCGGCCTGGTGGCGGCTCTGGTCCCTGCGGCCGGGCGGGCGGCCGGCCCGGAGGTCACGCTGAGCGTGAGCCCGCGCTGGAACGCGACCCAGCCGCAGGGCGCGTGGAACCCGTACGTGGTCACTGTGCGCAACTCGAGCGGGGTGGAGGTGGCGGGCGACGTCACCCTCGAGCCCCTGGCCAGCTACATCGACCAGCCCGTCGACCTGCCTGCGCACCGCCTGCACGTCGCCGTGCCCCGCGGCTCTCAGCGCCAGTCGGTGGTCTACCTGCTCGACGCCGCGGCCGGCTATCGGGCTCGCCTGCGCGACTCGGGGGGGCGGATCCTGGCCGAGGCCGCTTCGACCGTCTCCAGCCGGGCGAGCACGGTGATCGGCGTGCTCAGCGACCTGCCTCAGGCCGACCAGAAGATCAGCGCCGTCCTCGGGACGTCCAGCGCCGTGCGCCTGATCGCATCCCACTTCGGTTCCATCGCCGCCTTTCCGGCCAACGCTGTCCAGCTGACCGGCCTCCACGGCGTGGTCATCGACCAGCTTGACAGCGCCGCGCTGAGCCAGGCACAGCTGCAGGCGCTGCACGACTTCGTGGGCCTGGGCGGTTTCCTGGTCGAGGTGGGTGGACCGTCCTGGCGGCGGACCCTGCTGCCGCTGCCGGCGGACCTGGTCCCCATGCTGCCGGGGGCCCTGAACAGCGAGCCCGTGACCGCGCTCACCGACCTGGCCGGCATCGTGGCCGACCCGTTGGCCGTGACCCAGGTGGCGAGCGGTCCGGTGGGCGCCGGGACGGTGGCGCTGGCGGCCGCGGACGGGACGCCGCTCGTGGTCGAGGCGGCGATGGGCGCGGGTCGGATCGTGGAGTTGGGATTCGACCCTCTGGCCGACCCCTTCGCAGCGCGCCCGAGCCTGGCCGCGCTGGCCTGGTCGGTCGCAGTCGTTCGGGCCCTCAGCGGCGTCCAGGGCCCGGAGGCCCAGGGCGTGGGCGGCCTGGGCCTGGCGCCGAGCGTCTCGCTGCCTGGGCGGCCCCAGGGCCCGGTGGCCGGTCCCGGCGAATGGGTGCCGGTCTCCAATCTCTCCGGCGCGGAGCCCTACCGGCTGCTCGGGGACACCGGCCCCTCCGCTGTGCCGCCAATCGGGATCGTCGGCGGCCTCCTGGTCTTCTACGTTCTCCTCGCAGGCGGCCTCAACTACCTGTTCCTGCGCGCCGCCCGACGGCGCGAGCTGATGTGGGTCACGGTCCCGCTGACCGCCATCCTCTTCACTGGCCTGGCCTACGGCGTGGGGGTGGCGGGGCGCGGCGCCGGCTACCAAGTCTCGGAGATCCAAATCTCGCGGCTTGCCCCCGGGGGGGCGGTGGAGACTTACACGTTCGCGAGCGTCCACTCCCCGCGACGCGGTGACGTCAGCGTCACCGGTCCGCGTGGCGCGCTCACCTCGAGCGGGGTGGGGGCCGCCGGCGCGGGATCGGGCCAGGCGCTCGTCGTGGATGGCGCCGGGCCGTTCGTCCTCCTGCAACAGGTTCCGATCTGGACTCCGCGCGCGGTGGAATCGCTGTCGGTCACACGCGCGGCCGGGGAAGGCGCCGGCGGACCGGCCCTGGAATCTCACCTGCGGCTCCAGAACGGGCGGCTCCAGGGCACCGTGGCCAACCGCGGCCAGGAGACGCTGCGCGCGGTCACCCTGTTCGGCTCCAGCTCCAATCGCATCCCCATCGCGCCGAGGCTCCGCCCGGGCCAGACCGCCCGCGTCGACGCGGCCTTCGCCCCGGGCTTTCAGTCCCAGTACGGCTCGGAGGCGGTGGGGGTGATGCCCGGCAGCTCGGCCGAGGATGCCGTGTTGCGCCTGGCCGCCTCACAGTCCCTGGGCGCCCGGGCGGGGGATCTGGCCCTTACCGCGCTGGCCCCGACGTCCCAGCCGCTGCGTGTCGCCGGCACGCCACCCGAGGTCTCAGGCCTGGCGGCGGTCGTGCTGCCGGTCACGCTGGAATCCGCGGACGCGCTGACCGCCTCGGCCGCGCAGGGCCGGCTGGTCTCGGCCGTCGACCCCGACGGCAGCGGGGTCTACCAGGACGTTTACGACCTGACCGTGCCGCGCGGCGTGACCGCCCCGGTCGGCCTCGTCTATTCGCTCATCGACACCGGTTCGGCCAACGCTCCCGCCCGCTCGGCCGGGGTTTACGACTGGCCCTCGCGGACCTGGGTGCCACTGCCGGTCCAGAGCCAGAACGCCTCCAGCCGCGCCCAGCCCTTGACCGCGGGCGAAACGGCCGGCGGGGTGGTCAGGGTGCGAGTCGCCGAGGACGGGCCGGGCGACGCCCAGGTCGGCCTGACCGCCCCATGATCGCGACCGACGCCCTGCGCAAGCGATTTGGCGGCCACGACGCGCTTACGGGCCTGGACCTGGACGTCCCCAAGGGCGAGATCTTCGGGTTCGTCGGACCCAACGGCGCGGGCAAGACGACGACCATCCGCATCCTGGCCACCCTGGCCGCGGCCGACTCCGGCACCGCCTCGATCGCGGGCCTCGAGGTGGCCTCGGACCCGGACGGGGTACGCGCACTGATCGGCTACATGCCCGACTTCTT
>JALYZG010000036.1 GCA_030948965.1 Candidatus Dormiibacterota bacterium
CCCGCGCCTGGGGCCAAAGAATGCGCGCCGAACACTGGCGCCAACATCTTCACTGGTTCCGATCCGACCCGGCCGGACTACATCGGCAACCACCCCGGCACGGCGTTCATGGAGATGCAGTTCTATCCGCCCGGCTGGGCGCCCTGGCCCGCGGGCAACTCCTGCGACGCTCGCCAGTGGTGCGCGGCGCTAAACATCGACAGCCTGTCTCAGAACATGATTGGCACCAGCCCGACTCGGGACAACAACCAGTCCTGCCTCAACAGTGTGGGCTTCGAGCCCGTCAACTTCGCCTTCATCACGAAGAACGGCGTGGCCCAGGCACCAGCCGGACCGGTCGCGTCCACCGCGACCACGTTCACTCCGGACCCGGCCAAAGACCTCTTCATGAACTCCGGGGATCAGCTCTCGGTATCGATGCACGACACCGCCCAGGGTTTTCGGGTCGAGATCAAAGACCTCACGACGGAGACCGTGGGCGCAATGACCGCCAGCATCGCGAACGGCTTCCAGCAGGTCCTCTACGCGCCGACGGCGACCACCTGCACCGGTCTGCCGTATGCCTTCCATCCGATGTACTCCACCTCGTCGGAGCAGACGCGCGTGCCGTGGGCGGCGCACTCCTACAACGTGGCGTTCGCGGACGAGATCGGCCACTTCGAGTACTGCGGCAGTGTCGCGAGCAACGCAACCTGCGCCGGCAACAGCGCCAGCGACCCCGCCGGGCCGGACAAGGACGAGTTCCCGTGCTTCCCAGCCGCGGCCTCCACGCGCGTGCAGGTCGGCGGCTGCCTCGGCACCGATGTCGACTTCGACGGTCCCGAGTACAGCAACAACTGGCCGGGCACCGCTCCCACGCGCGCCCTGGACAAGAGCCTGCACCCGCAGGCGATCCGCTTCAGCAGTCCGACTACTGATGACGGTGCGAACTTCCAGCGCGTGGCCTTCGAGGCCGATCTGCCCCGGATCGAGAGCTTGACCAACCCGCCCTGCCAGCGCTTCATCTCCAACCCGACCATCGCGAACCCGGGCCAGGGCTGCGTGAATCCACCCGTGGGGGCGAGCTTCTATCCGTTCTTCACTACCCGGGGCGGAAACGACAGCAGCTGCTCCTGGCAGTTGGGCGGGGCGAACATCCCGGGCACGACCAACCTGTTCGGTGGCGGCTCGGCCGCCGAGTACGGGGGACTGCTCAAGCTGGCCTACCCGGAGCGAAACGGCCAACCGACCATCCGCTACAACGACTTCCGGCAGATTCTCGCCGGCAACCCGTGCCGTGCCGGCGGTGACATGGGGGGCGGCGACTGACCTGAGCCGTCTCCGATCAGGGGCCGGGCCAGCGTGGCCCGGCCCCTGCCTGTGTAAAGAGACTTCCATTCCAGCGGGCTGACGAACTAATGTTTGTCGGTGGCCAACGCGCTGACGCTCTTCTCGCCCGCCGCCCGGGCCTGGTTCATGGCCGCTTTCGCCGCGCCCACCGAGGTCCAGGAGCGGGGCTGGCGGGCCGTCGCCTCCGGCGCCCACACGCTGATGACGGCGCCGACCGGCAGCGGCAAGACTCTGGCCGCCTTTCTCTGGTGCCTCGACCGCCTCGCGGTGGAACCGGCGCCGGCAGCGGCCGGCCGCTGCCGGGTGCTGTACGTCTCGCCGCTCAAAGCGCTGGCGGTGGACATCGAGCGCAACCTGCGGGCGCCGCTCGTCGGCCTGCGCCTCCAGTCGGAGGGCCTCGGCCTCCCCTTTCCGAACGTGAGCGTCGCCATCCGCAGTGGCGACACCGAGGCCCGCGAACGCCGCGGCATGGAACGCCACCCGCCGGACATCCTCATTACGACGCCGGAGTCCTTCTACCTGATCCTGACCAGCGCCGCCCGCAGCCTCCTGAAGAGCGTGCGTTGGGTGATCCTGGACGAGATCCACTCCGTCGCTGCGACCAAGCGCGGCGCCCACCTCGCCCTCAGCCTGGAGCGGCTGTGCGAGTTGACCCGGGCGGAGCCCCAGCGCATCGGCCTCTCCGCCACCCAACGGCCCTTGGCGGAGGTGGGCCGTTTCCTCGGGGGCGCCGGGCGCCGGGTCGAGATCGTCGACGCAAGCCGGAGCAAGGCCTTCGCCGTCACCGTCGAGGTCCCGGTGGAGGACATGGCCGACCTCGACCGTGGTGCTCCGGCGGCCCCGGCGGACCCTCCCGGCGGCCCGGCCGCGGCCTGGGCCGGCGAGCTGCCTCAGCCGCGGCGCTCGATCTGGCCCGCGATCTACCCGCGGGTGTTGGAGCTCATCCGCCAGCACCGCTCGACCATCGTCTTCGTCAACTCCCGCCGCCTGGCGGAGCGCCTCGCCGCCCGCCTCAACGAGCTGGCCGGCGAGGAGCTGGTGCTGGCCCACCATGGCTCGATCGCGCGGGAGCAGCGGCTGCTGGTCGAAGACCGGCTCAAAGCGGGCGACCTCCGCGGCCTCGTGGCCACATCCTCGCTCGAGCTGGGCATCGACATGGGCGCCGTCGATCTCGTGGTCCAGGTCGAATCCCCGCCGAGCGTGGCCACCGGCATCCAAAGGGTGGGTCGGGCCGGACACTCGGTGGGGGCAGTGTCCCAGGGCACGATCTTTCCCAAGTTTCGCGGCGACCTCCTGGAGGCGGCCGCTGTAGTGGAACGCATGCTGCAGGGCGAAATCGAGACCACGGTCGTCCCCGCCAACCCCTTGGACGTGCTCGCTCAGCAGATCGTGGCAGCGGTGGCGATGGACGAGTGGCGCGTCGATGATCTCTTCGCCCTGATTCGCCGCGCGCACCCGTTTCGCGACCTCGGCCGCCGCTCCTTCGAGGCCGTGCTGGACATGCTTGCGGGCCGCTACCCGTCCGACGAATTCGCCGAGCTCAGGCCGCGAATCGTTTGGGACCGGCTGGCGGGCACGGTGCGCGGCCGCGCCGGCGCCCAGCGCCTGGCCGTGACCAATGCCGGCACCATCCCGGATCGCGGGCTGTACACCGTGAACATGTTCGACGACGGCCGGCGGGTGGGCGAGCTGGACGAGGAGATGGTGTTCGAGACCCGCCCGGGCGATGCGATCGTCCTCGGCGCCTCGACGTGGAAGGTGCTGGACATCACGCCCTCCCAGGTGCTGGTGGCGCCCGCGCCCGGTGAGCCGGGCAAGATCGCGTTCTGGCACGGCGACTCGCTCTCGCGCCCCGCCGAGCTGGGCGCCGGCCTCGGCCGCCTGACCCGCGAGCTGCGGGCCGCCTCCCCGGAGGCAGGGCGGGAGCGTCTGCGCCAGGACGCCGGCTTCGACGAGCGGGCGGCGGTCAACCTGCTCGCCTACCTGGAGGACCAGGCCGGCGCGACCGGGTCCGTGCCCGACGACCGCACCGTGGTCGTCGAGCGCTTTCGCGACGAGGTCGGCGACTGGCGCGTGTGCGTTCTCACGCCCTACGGCGGCCGCGTCCACGCGCCGTGGGCCCTGGCCCTGCAGGCTCGACTCGCGGAACGGCTCGGGCTGGAGGTGCAGACGATGTACA
>JALYZG010000088.1 GCA_030948965.1 Candidatus Dormiibacterota bacterium
ATCCGGGCCTCCGCCCACAGCCGTCTCAGCACTTGCAGCTGTTCGTCGGTGATGCGGCCACGGGCCGCGTAATCGACACCGAGTGCGGCGAACTCCTCGGCCATCCAGCCGCAGCCGGCGCCCAGGATGAACCTGCCCCCAGAGAGGAGGTCGACGCTGGCCGCGACCCGGGCCCAATAGAGCGGGTGCCGGTATGGCAGCACGAGCACACTGATCCCAAGCTTGATCCGCTCGGTCCGGCCGGCCAGGAAGGCTAGGCAGCTCATCGAGTCCAGGAAGGGCCGATCGGGCGGGACGATGAACACGTTGTCGTCGCTGTAGGGGTACGGGGTGCGGATCTCCCACGGCTGGACGATCCGTTCGGCCGACCAGACCGCGCCGAAGCCGCACCGTTCCGCTTGCTCGGCGGCCGCGGTCAGCGTCTCGGGCCCGGCCGCGCGCCCGCTGATCGGCAGGAAGATACCGAGCTCCAAGGTACTTTTGCCCGCGTCCAGTTTGGGCCCCCATGAAAGCGGAGGAGGGAGCGTCATGTGGATGACGGCGAGTACACGACGGTCGGTTACTCGACCTACGTGACCGACCGTCAGCGCGAGATGGGCGACATATCGGCATACCGGTCGTCCCTCCCCGCGCCCACCTGCGCGAGTCGCCAGAAGTCCTCGGAGGTGAGCTGCATGTCCAGGGCGGCTACGTTCTCTTCCAGGTAGCGCCGGCGCTTGGTGCCGGGGATCGGGACCACGTCCTGGCCCTGGAGAGAATGGTGAGACGCTGCGCTTCGTTGCCTGCGCCGCCGCACGAGGTCGGCATACTCGCGCATGACCCGGATCGGCATGCCAGTCCGGCGCAACTTGGTCAGGAAGACCACCCAGCGGATCTCATCGTCGGAGTAGCGGCGGTGACTGGATGACGCACGTCCGATGCGGTCGAGCATCAGACCCACCCGCTCGTAGTAGCGCAGGGTGTGAGTGGACAAGCCGGTCGCCTCGGCCGCGTTGGCGATGCTCAGGTCCTCCGTGATGACCATGACAATCAGCCTAGAACTTCGAGTGCGCTCTAAGTCAAGCTCTCCTTCTACCGTCACGAGCCACTCAGTCCGACGGATCGACCACCGTCGAGGATCAGCACCCGGCCGGTGATGAACCGCGTCCTCGGGTCGGCAAAGAAGGCCACCGCCTGAGCGACGGCTTTCCGCGTCGGGCAGACGCCCACCCGGATAGCCGGCGGCGATCTGCTCCAAACGCGCCTCGGACAGGTCCGCGAGCATCGGCGTCCGGACCATGCCAGGGGCGACGGTGTTGATCTGGCGGGGCCCTAGTTCCAACGCGGCGTCGGAGTGTCGCCGCGGGCGGAGGACTTACGCTTCCGGCGACCATGACCGACCGGAAGCGCGCTGCCGGCAGGAGATGCGGCTGGTCGATGTGGACGGCCGTATTCGGCCTGTTGGCCCTGGCCGCCTGCAGCCCGTCCGTGGGCCAAAATCCGAATCCGCGACCTTCGGTGGGGCTGCCCGGCAGTCCCCGACCTCTGCCAACCGTGCAGCCACCGGCATCAGCCCCCGCGGCGGATCCGACCTCGCCGCCTTCGGCGACTGCCACCCCGCCTCCCTCGTCGGGGCCCACCTCGACGCCGACCGCGCCCGCCCTAACCCCCACGGCCACCCCCACTCTCACTCCCACGCCCCCGCCTAGTCCGGCGCCGACCACCCCGGCCGCTCCGACAGCGGCGCCGACCCCGAGTCCGACGGCGGTGGCGAGCACGGGGTTGGCCTCGATCAGCCCGTGGTGGTGGCTCCTGGCCGCGATCGTGCTGGTGGGCCTCGTGGTTGGCGGCGTCCTGCTGGCGCGCAGTAGATCGCGACGCCAGGCCTGGACCGGGCAGCTGGCCAAGCTCGCGACGGACCTTCGCTGGGTCGAGCGCGATCTGATGCCCTGGCTGATGAGCGCCGCCACGGCGGCCGAGTTTGTCCGCATATGGACAGATGGAAGATCGCGGCTGGTGGCCGCCGACCAGCAGCTCTACGGGCTCTTGGACCAGGCGCCCGATGCAGCCTCCACGACCTCGGTGACGGGGCTGCGGGCGGCGATCGCGGGCTTGATCGGAGCCGTTGACGCCGAGGCTGCGCTGACCGCCGAGGCCGGCCCCGACGCCCTACGGCTGGCGCGCTCGGTTGTGGAACGGGCGCGGGCGGCGTTCACAGCGGCGCTCGATGTCGTCGGCCCGGTGGGGGCCCCGGCACGTTCCGGGCCGCCGGCGCCACCGGCGCGCACGTAAGGGGTTCGCTCCCACCGCTGTCACCTCCGGTGGAAAGTTGAATGCGCCAGCGGATGGGGCCTTGGCTACTCTCCCAAGGGTCGATGCGCCGGCGAATGGCCCCCTTGCCCGCCGACTGTGACCCAGGCGCCAGCGCCGCAAACGCTATTGTGACCATTCACTGCTAGCAAGTACTTGCTTGCATTGCAGGACAAGCTGGCGCACGATGATCGGTGATGGCGGTCGCGACCGAGGACAGGATCGTGGAGGCGTTCCTCAGGCTCTTCCGGGAGCGTGGGTTCGAAGGCATCACCACGCGGGCGGTGGCGGAAGAGGCCGGCGTCAACGAGGTCACGATCTTCCGTCGCTTCGGCGACAAGGCCACGCTCGCGGTCCGGGCCGTGCAGCGCGTCATGCCCGCTAGTCTCCTGGACGCGCACGAGCCGCGGGTCGACGTTTCCACGCCGGAGAGCGCCTTGGCCGGGATCACGCGCAGCCTCCTCTTCATACGCGACCTCCTCGTCGGGCACCCTGAGGTCCTCCGGCTGGCGCTGGGCGAAGGCATGCGCACCCCGGCAGTGAGCGCTGCCGTCGCGCCGACTCCGCTCGCCGCCTGGCGCTTTCTGGAACGCACCCTCCTCCAGGCCCGGCCCCAGCTCCGGGCTGAGGTGGACGTCCACGCCGCCAGCCTGGCCCTGCAGGGCCTGGTCTTCATGACCGGGCTCTGGAGCCTGCACCCAGACCTCCGACTCCAACGAAGAGAGTGGGATCGCCTGCTGCAGAACGCCGTCAGGCCGCTCATCAGAGGAGGTGTCGCCCAGTGAGCCAGCCTGCGATCGAGCTCGCGGCCGTAACCCGGAGATTCAAGGATTTCACCGCCGTCGACAATCTCAGCTTCGAGGTTGCGGCGGGTGAGATTTTCGGGGTTCTCGGACCCAACGGCTCGGGCAAGACGACCACGGTCAACATGATCAGCGGCCTCCTCCGGCCGACGGCCGGCGAGATCCGCGTGCTCGGCCACGACATCACTGACGCCAGGCGCATCCGGGCGCGGCTCGGTTCGGTGCCGCAGGAGACGGCCCTCTACGAGGAGTTGAGCGCCGAGGCGAATTTGCGCTTCCATGCCGACCTCTTCGACGTGCCCCGCGCCCAGGTCGAAGCGAGGGTAGACGCCGTACTCGACCTCGTGCAGCTGGCCGACCGCCGCCGCAGCCGCGTGTCCACCTACTCGGGGGGCATGAAGCGGCGCCTGGCCCTGGCCCGCGCTCTGGTGCACGAGCCCGACCTGCTCTACCTCGACGAGCCCACGCTCGGCGTCGACGTGCAGAGCCGGCGCGTGCTGTGGGACCACATCCTGGATTTGAAGGCGCACGGGAAGACTCTCCTCATCACCACCAACTACCTCGAAGAGGCGAACGCCCTCTGCGACCGGCTGGCCATCCTCGATCGCGGCCAGCTGGTGGCCATGGACACCCCGGCGAACCTGAAGAGGCGGTTCGGCGACACGGTGCTCGAGCTCCAGTTGGAGCCCCACGCGGGCTCGGCTCTGCTGGCGCGCTTGCGGCAGGTGGCCGGCGTGGCCGACGTCAGCCAGGTGAACGGGACGCTCAAAGTCAGCATCGAGGGCGAGCGCGCCGTGGCAGGCGAGATCGTCAGTATGGTCGTGGGTGAGGGGCGCCTCAAGGGCATCAATCAGCGCGACCCCAGCCTGGACGAGGTCTTTCTCAGTCTGACCGGGCGGGAGCTTCGGGACTGATGGCCGTCCGCGCCGACCTTCGGGCCGCCCGCGCCGTGGCCGTCAACGACATCCGCTTGGCCGTGCGTGACCGCCTCTTCCTGGTCGCGGGGACGGTGATCCCCCTGAACTTCCTGCTCCTCTTCATGCTCTTCGCGCTTACCGGCGGCCGGGCGCCCACGGCCATCGTCATGCACGATCAGGGCCCGCTGGCCCGGCAGTTCGTCGCGGCGATGGCCGGCGCCCATTCGTTCGTGCTCCACACAACCGACGCCGAGCAGGCGCAGCGGGAGATCCACGAGGGCTCGATCGTGGCGGTGGTCACGATCCCTGCCACATTCGACGCCGATCTCCGCGCCGGCCGGCCGGTGGAGCTACCGGTGCTCGTCAACAACCTCAACCAGGACTTCACCAACGACATCCGCCGCGCGGTTCCGCTCTCGATCACGTCGTTCTACTCGGAGGCCTTCCCGGGCCAGGTCGTCGTCCGCGCCCAGGAGGTGGACGTGCAGGCGCGCGACACCGACTACATCCCCTACCTCAGCGTGAGCATTCTGGTGATCGCCCTGCTGGTCGCCGGCCTGATCCAGGGCGGCCTGAGCAGCGCGCGCGAGTATGAGAACGGAACCATCAAAGTGCTGCTCTCGGCGCCGGCCGCCCGCTGGGCACTGGGTCTCGGCAAGGTCATGGGCGTCATGGTCTCGAACGCAGTCGCCTTCCTGGTCCTGCTCGCGGTATTGGTTCTGCTCGTTCGGGTGACACCCCAGAACCCGCTCGAGCTCTTGGGCGCCGCGCTCGTACTGATGGTGGCCTGCGCCTCCTTCGGCACCCTGCTCGGCGTGCTGCTCCGGCGCCGCCAGGCCGCGCTCCCGCTGGGCATGCTGATCGCGCTGCCGATCTTTTTCATGAGCGGTGTGTTCGGGCCGCCCAACTGGCAGTCGCCGGGGGCCGGCGCCCTGGCTGACGCCTCGCCGGTCTATTACGCGATCGCGATCTTCCAGCACGCCTTCCACGGCTTCCAGACTTCGCAGCAATCGCTGGCGACCGACACCGTGGTCCTGGCCGGATTCGGCCTCTTGGGTCTGCTCGCGGCCGGAGCGGCCATTCGGCGGCTTGGGGTGGCCCACTGATGCGCGCGCTCTGGGCGCTGACGCGCAAGGACGTGGGGGTCTGGCTGCGGCGCCCCTCCGCGATCGCCGCCACCGTCCTGCCCCCGATCCTGTTCGTGCTCGTGGTCCTGATCGCGGCCAGCGCGGTGGGCCGCAATCCCGTCGCGCTGGTGATGCTGGACGACGGGCCGCAGGCCGCGCGGCTCGCTTCCGCCCTCGAAACCTCCAACGCCTTCCGCGTCTCCCGTGCCGGCCCGAGCGAGGGAGCGGCCGAGCTGCGGCACCTCGACGTGGCGGCCGTCGTCACCATCCCCGCGAGCTTTGACTCCGACTACGCGGCGGGCCGGCCCGACCCGGTCACGATCGACATCAACAACCTCAACCTCGATTTCACCAACGACCTCAGGCGCTCGCTGCCCGCGGCCATCACCACGTTCTACGCCGGCCAGCCGGCCGACCCGGTCCGCGTGAGCGTTCGCGAGAGCGACCTCCGCGTTCAGGACGTAAGCCTCGTCCAGTTTCAGCTGGTGCCCGACCTGGTCCTCCTGCTGACGGTGGCCGGGGTCGTCAACTGCGGCCTGGCGACGGCGCGCGAGTTCGAAGACCAGACGATCAAGGAGTTGCTCCTGGCGCCGATGTCGAACACGGCGCTCATCGCCGGCAAGCTGCTGGCCGGCTGGCTGACGACGCTGCTGGTGGCCGCCGTGGTGCTGCTGGTCGGGGGCGCCTCCGGGCTGCTGCGGCCGGCGGGCTGGTACTGGCTGCCGGCGCTCGGGGTGATCGCTCTCTTTGCCCTCGCCGCCGCGGGCCTGGGGGCCGCTGTAGGCGCGGTCGGGAGGCGCTTCACGGCGGTCGCCGCGGTCGGCATCAACCTCGCCCTCTACCTGTTCTTCCTGGCCGGCGGCATCAGCGTCGTCGCGTTCCTGCCCGCCTGGGTGCAGACGGTGGCCCACCTGACGCCCACCTACTACGGCGTCCACGCGCTCCAAGGCGCGATCTTCTATCAGTCGCTGGACGGCTTCGGCCAGGACGTGGCCGTGCTGGTGGTGACGGCGGTCGCGGGCCTGGTGCTGGGCACGCTCGCCCTACGGCGCGGGGTGGGCGGGTGAACCCATGCCCCCTCGGGCACGGTCACAGTTGTTTCGCGGGTCGCGGCATATGATCTCGGGATGCCCGCCGACACCACGGTGACCAGCGACCTGGGTCAGCTTCTCGCGCTCAACCGCGACTACGTCGATTCGGTCCAGCGCGGCGACGTGGCCCGATTTGAGCAAATTCTGGCGGATGACTTCATCTGCTCCAACCCCGACGGATCGCTGGTCGACAAGCCGGCGTTCCTCCTGCAGACCGCGCAGCCCGTGACCCTCGCCGGGCTGGTGGCCGAAGACGTGCGGGTGCGTGTCCTCGGTGACGTGGCCATCATTCACGCCCGCACCGCCTACACGACCGCCGGCGGGGAGCGGCGCAGCGGCCGCTACACGGACGTCTGGGCCCGGCGGAACGGGTCGTGGAAGGCGATAGCGGCCCACGTGACCAGGTAAGCGCGCGCGCCGCTCCCAAGCTCTGTCAGCTGGGGGAGATCAGTCGCAAGCCGCGGCGAGGAACGGTGCCGAGTAAGGGAGCGGAAGGCGCGCGAAGTCCGATGGCGGAAAGGCTCGCTCGACCTCTTCGATCCCGTCGTAGCCGATCGACACCCCTGCATACACGCGCGGATTGATCGCCAGCCGGCTTGATTGGCGGCTCGACTGACCTGGTCGGACGACCACGCCAACCACGCCGGATCCTCGATGAATCACCTCCAGGAGGATGTTCGAGTCGACCAGGGACCCACTCCGGCCCCGAGCTCACGAACGAGTCAGCGCCATGATCTCGTCGGTCGTCAGCCGAGTCGTCGCGCTGCCCCGCATACGTCCGACCAGTGTCCGGCCTCGACGGCTGGTGCCCTCGGCCTTGGCGAGTCGCACCTCGTCGCCGTCGACCTCGAACTCGACCTCCGAGCCGGGGTGGAGACCGAGCTGCTCGCGGATCTTGATCGGGATCGTGACCTGGCCGTGGGTAGTCATCTTCACAGACCCAAGTTAGCGGCCAGAGTTACGTCCCGAGCGTGTGGCTAAAGCGAGATCCCCGCCAGGCGGGCAGCCAGCAAGCCGAGCCCGAGGAGCACCAGGGCGGCGCCGGCCAACCGCTCGGCCCACTCGCGGACCGCTTCGCCCACCACTGCTCCGAGGCGCAGGCCGAACTGCGTGACGACGAACGCCTGCACCACGATGAGCCCGACCGCCAGCGCCACGGGCAGACGCAGCAGCCCGATCGCAAAGCCGATCGCAAGCTCGTCCAGGCTGATGCTGAGGCCAAGCCCGAGGACGGCGACGCCGTGAGTCCGCCGCAGCAGATTCAGTCTTCGCTGCTCATCCACATCGTCACGCGGCCAGGCCATGTACACACCGGTCGCGACCAGGGCGGCGATGGCCACGTACTCGGCCCAGGCTCCGATGGCAGCCCCCGTCGCGTTCCCCAGGAGCAGGCCGACGAGCGGCATGCCGCCCTCGAAAAGCGCGAAGAGGAGGCTGAGCCGCAGCCGTTCCCCGCGCGGCACGCCGCCGAGGCCAAGGGCGGCGGAGACCGCGAAGGTGTCCAGGCCCAGCGGTAGAACCAGCGCCACCAGCTTGAGCATGCCGCCCAGGGTGAAGGCGGGCGGGGCATGCTCGCAATGGTCCCGACGAATGCCGGGGCCGCGCCGGGGGTATCAAGAAGCAGCCGGTCCGCCGGCCCGAGCATTTCAAGGAGCCAGACCGATGAGCCAGGAAGTGATCAGTCCAGACGCCGCCCCCGCAGCCGCGGCCATGCCCCAAGGCAACGTGGTACCGCGCGAGCGGGCGGAACGACCCATCGACGGCGGGGTCGTGATCGGGCACGTCCACCTCAAGGCGGCCGACCTCGATCGCATCCGCGCCTTCTACGTGGACATACTCGGCTTCGACGTCGTGTTCCAGGCACCGTCAGCGCTGTTCATCGCCGCCGGCGGCTACCATCACACGCTCGGCTTCAACACCTGGGAGTCCGCGGGCGGGTCGCCGCCGGCTCCCGGCACGACCGGCCTCTACCACGTAGCCATCCGCTACCCCACCCGGGCCGCGCTCGGGGACGCGCTACGCCGACTGCGCGACGCGGCGTGGCCCATCGACGGCTTCAACGACCACGGGACTCACGAGGCGATCTACCTCCGCGATTCCGAGCAAAACGGCCTCGAGCTGTGCTGGGACCGGCCACCGGAGACTTGGCCGCGTGACGCCGAGGGTCACATGGCGATGGGCAACCGCAGGCTGGACCTGGCCGGTTTGCTGCGCGAAGGCGAGTCCGACGGAAAATCAGTCTGAGCGGAAGCGGAGCGCCGCTCCCGCCCAGAGGGGGTAGTCGTCGCCGTGCCTTGGCGCCCTCCTTCCGTTCCCGCTTGACAGCGATGGTAACACAACTCGTGGCACTTGACCATAGAGAGTGGGGCCGACCGCTCGTGGGCTCCTGAACGGCGTGGAGGCGAATCTCAGGGGGCGCACGGCCCTGGTCACCGGGGCCAGCCGGGGCATCGGCCAGGCGATCGCGATGGCGTTGGCGCACGCCGGTGCGGACGTGGCGGGCCTCGCCCGCGACCTCCCAGCCCTGGAGCGCACCGAGCGCCTCGTCCGAGAGCTCGGCCGGGACTGGCTCTCGCTCCCCGCCGACCTCGCCGACCCGGCCCAGGTCGAGCGAGCCGCGGAGGCCGCCTGGGCTTGGCGCGGCACCCTGCGGGCGCTGGTCAATGCCGCCGGCACGTCGTTCGGACCGGCCTTCGACCCTGAGACCTGGGACCGCTCGATGGCTGTCAACGTGCGCGCCCCGTTCCAGCTCAGCCTCTTTCTGGGCCCGAGGATGCGCCAGGCGGGCGGGGGCAGCATCATCAACATCGCCTCCATCTCGGCCGAGGTGGCGACCGGCTCCTCCCCCGGCTACGCCGCGAGCAAGGCTGCGCTGGTGGCGCAGGGCCGAGCCCTGGCCGTCCGCTGGGCGCCGGAGGTGCGGGTCAACGCCATCGGCCCCGGCTACGTGCGGACGGAGATGAACGAGCGCTGGCTGGCCGAGCCGGGCAACTTGGACTGGGTGCTACAGAGCACGCCAGCGGGGCGCCTCGGGCGGCCGGAGGATGTGGCGGACCTCGCCGTCTTCCTGGCCTCGGAGCAGAGCGCCTACCTCACCGGCCAGCACATCCTGCTCGACGGCGGCTGGACCGCACGCTGACAGTCGCTTTCCTGCAAGGAACTGGCAGTCTAGCGAGCGAGGCTCACGTTCGTCACGCGTAGGTCCGGCTTTGCCGGGCCGTTTGAGTTGTGCCTCCCGCCGCTTCCCGTCGCGCGCGCGCAAGCGAGGAGGGCGGGCCCACGGGGAGACCCTGGGTTCCCTCCGTGATTTCAGATCAAGTAGTCGTAGAGAAGTTCTTCGCTCGTCAGACGGCGGCAGGTGAGCTGCTGCTCCTCCATCCGCTCCAGCAGCGGAGCCAGGTGCGACGGGTCGCGGAGCTCGATGCCGACCAGGGCCGCGCCGCGCTCCTTGTTCGTCTTCTTCATGTACTCGAAGCGAACGATATCGTCGGTCGGTCCGAGGGCCAGGTCGACAAAGCGCCGCAGCTGGCCCGGGCGCTGCGCGAACTCCACGATGAAGTAGTGCTTACGGCCCTGGTGGACAAGGCTCCGCTCCATGATCTCCG
>JALYZG010000103.1 GCA_030948965.1 Candidatus Dormiibacterota bacterium
CAGCTCGGGGACGCGCAGGTAGGAGCCGTAGTTGAGGCGGCGATCCTGCTCGCCGAATTGCGGCCCGGTCACGTTCAGCCGGCGACTGCCACGGCGCGGGCCCACCGGAGTCCGACCGCCGCCCAGATCGCGTCCGCCCAGGCCGCGTACTGCGGGTCACCAGGGTGCAGCTGGTCGGTGCTGAGCCAACCGGGCTGACGACTGCGGCTGGCCTCGGTCACGTCTGCGAACAGAAAACCACGCGCACCCGCCTCTGCCGCGGCCGCGGCGTTGCAGCGCTCGATGCGGCCGGCGATCTCAGCCGGCCGGCCGAAGTCGCGCGCCGCCGGCGTGACCGACCAATCCGGAACCGATACCGCGACCACCGCGTCCGGTCGGGCCACATGGCTCGCGATGGCGTCATAGATGGCGCGCAAGGCCGACCCGTAAGCCGCCTCCGGCCACCCCCGGGCGATGTCGTTGGCACCAATCAGGACGCTGACCAGGTCAGCCCGGAGGCGACTCAGCAGGGGCAACTCCTCTCGCACCAGGTCGGCCGTGGTGAACCCGTTCACCGCCGGGTTGACCACCTCGACGGCCTCGCCCAGCACCGCCTGCAGGCGAACCGCCAAGCGAGCTGGGAAAGCCGCCTCGGGCGTGGATGCGCCAGTGCCGATCGTGTACGAGTCGCCCAGGGCCAGGTAGCGGCGCACCCCATCGAGCGTAGCGCCTAGGGGTCCACCCCGCGGTTACAGTCCACCAGGTGAGCGAGCTTCCACAGCTCGTGGTCGACGGATTGGTCAGCGGCGCCGTCCTCGCGATCGCGGCGGTCGGAGTGTCGCTTGTCTACGGCATCCTGCGGCTGGTCAACTTCGCCCACGGCGACTACCTGACCTTCGGCGCGTACGCAGCTCTCGGTGTCAGCGCCCTGGGGCTGGGCCTGGTCATAGGCACGGTCGTCGCCATCGCGGCGACCGCCATGCTCGCCGCCGGCCTCCAGCTGGTGCTCTGGGGCCCCGTGCGGCGCCGGCGCGCGGGTCTGCTGAGCAGCTTCATCACTGCGATCGGCCTGGCGCTGGTCCTCCGCCACGTCATCTTCCTGGTCGTCGGGGCCGGCTCGCGCGCCTACCCGGTGGATCAGTTCAGCGTCGTGCGGCTGGGCCCTGTCCGCGTCTCGATAAGCCAGCTGATCGCGATCAGCCTCTCGATCGTGGCGATCGCTGCGATCGGTCTCCTGCTCGCGCGCACCAGCATCGGCCGCAGCATGCGTGCCTTCGCCGACAATCCCGACCTGGCCGCGGTGGCGGGTGTCGACGTCGGTCGGATCGTTCTCGCCACCTGGGTCCTGGCCGGCGCCCTGGCGGGGCTGGCCGGCGAGCTGCAGGGCCTCATCCAGGGCGCGTTCGACCCAAATATGGGCTGGAACCTGCTCCTCCCCATCTTTGCCGCCGTTGTGCTGGGCACCATTGGCAACGCCTACGGGGCGCTGCTGGGCGGCTTCGCGCTTGGGCTCGTGATGGAACTGTCGACGTGGAGCGTGCTCGGTGGGGGAATCCCCGCCAGCTACAAATACGTCGTCGCCTTCCTGGCCCTGATCCTGATGTTGCTGGTGCGGCCTCAGGGGCTGCTCGGCCGCCACGCCCGGGTCCTGTAGCCGTGTTCGACCCGGGCTTTTGGACCTTCGTCGGACTGACGGCCGGCATCTACGCCATCTTCGCTCTCGGCCTCCAGGTTCAGTACGGCCTCGCCGGCTTGCTCAACTTCGGCCACGTCGCCTCGATGGCGATCGCCGCTTACACGATGGCCATCTTGGTGGTCCGGTTCGGCCTGCCCGAGTGGTTGGCGGCCGCGGCCGGCATCGCGGCGGCTGTGGCGGCCGGCCTGCTGATCGGGCTGACGTCACTGCGTCTCCGCGCCGACTACTTCGCGATCGTCACCATCTGCTTCAGCGAGATCGTCCGCTACGTCCTGCTCAACCGGCAGGACCTAACCGGCGGCCCCGAGGGCACGATCGCGCTTCTCGGCCGAGGCCAGGCGGCAGCCTACAACGGGGACTGGGACAGCCTCGCGGCAGCGGTCCGGGCGGCGGTCTCGAGCGCCACCGGCGTCGACCTGGGCCGCGACGTTCTCATGCTGCTGCTGATCTGGACGGTCGCCGCCGTCCTCCTGCTGGTCGTTCGCAGAGTGTCGGTCATGCCCTGGGGTCGGGTCCTGCGCTCGATCCGCGAGGACGAGGAGGCCGCCAGCTCCGTCGGCAAGAACGTCTTCGCCCGCAAACTCCAGGCGCTCGCCCTGGGCGCCGCCATCGCCGGCGTGGCCGGCGTGCTCTACGCGCTGGAGTTCTCCTTCTTCACCCCCGACGACTTCGAGCCGCTCGTCACCTTCTTCGCGTGGGTCGTTCTCATCCTGGGCGGCGCCGCCCGGGTCGCCGGAGTCCCGCTCGGTGCGGTGATCTTTGGCCTGCTCTTCGCCGGCACCCGATTCTTTGACTTCTGGCCGCTCTCGCTCCTGGATTCGGCCGACCGTGCCTACGTGCGCCTGATCGCGATCGGACTCCTCCTCATCGGCCTGATGTACTACCGACCCCAGGGCCTCCTGGGGCGTCGCCAGGAGATGCTGCTCGAGCGAGCTCCACCGTGAACCTGCTCGAGATCCGCGACGTCGTCATGCGCTTCCAGGGAGTGGCGGCGGTTGACAGGGCCACACTGGATGTCGCGGAAGGCTCGATCAGCGCCTTGATAGGACCCAACGGCGCCGGCAAGACCTCGCTCTTCAACGCTGTCTCGGGCTTTGCGCGGGCGGACTCCGGCAGCGTGCGCTACCGCGGACGCCGCATCGACCGGCTGCCCCCGCACCGGGTGGCGCGGGCCGGACTCGTCAGGACCTTCCAGCAGCCGCGCATTCTCCGTCGCCTGACCGTGCTCGAGAACCTCCTCCTGGCTGGCCCGGGGCAGCCTGGCGAATCCTTGTGGCGGGCGCTGATGCCGGGAGCCGATCGGCGCGACCGACAACTCCGCGTCCACGCCCTGGAGCTGCTCGCGCTGGTCCGGCTGGAGGACAGGGCAGACGCGTACGCCGGCGTGCTCTCGGGCGGTCAGCGCAAGCTCCTGGAATTCGTCAAAGCGCTGATGGCGGAGCCGCGGCTGGTGCTGCTCGACGAGCCGCTGGCAGGCGTCAATCCGACCCTCCGCGAGCTCCTGCTGGAGCGCCTCCTCCAGGCTCGCGCCAGCCAGGGCACCACCTTCCTGGTCATCGAGCACGACCTAGACTCCGTGATGAGAGTCAGCGATGAGGTGGCCGTCATGAGCCAGGGGCGGGTCATCTTCCATGGCTCGCCGGAGGCTGCGCGCCGCGATCCCGCGGTGGTGGACGCTTATCTAGGCCCGGGCGCGGTGGAGAGGCCGGCATGAATCTCCCGATGCTGGAGGTCAAAGAACTGCACGCCGGATACGAGGACGTGCCGGTTCTCGACGGGGTCTCGATCGCCGCGGCTGCCGGCTCGACCGTGGCCATCGTCGGCCCCAACGGCGCCGGCAAGTCGACGCTGCTCAAGGCGATCTACGGGTTGGCGGACACCCGCTCCGGCCAAGTGGTCTTCCGCCGCGGTGGCGTCGAGCACGACATCACCGGGTGGCCCCCTCACCGCCTGACGGGGCTGGGCCTGAACTACGTGCCGCAGAACGACAACGTATTTCCGACCCTGTCGGTGCGCGAGAACCTCTTGATGGGAGCGGCATCGAGCCCGCGCCAGGCCGTCGGCCGGCTGGAGCTGCTGCTGATCGATTTCGCGTCGCTTCGGGCCCACCTCGATCGACCGGCCGGCGCGCTCTCGGGCGGCCAGCGCCAGGGCGTGGCGTTGGCTCGGGCGCTGATGTCGGAGCCGGTCCTGCTCCTACTGGACGAACCCTCGGCAGGGCTGGCGCCGGATGCCGTCAGCACCGTCTTCGGCCATCTGCACCGTCTCCGCCAGGCCGGCCTGACCATAGTGATGGTGGAGCAGAATGCGCGCGCGGCCTTGGCTACCGCCGACAATGCTTACGTGCTGGAGGGGGGAAGCAACCGCTTCGAGGGCCCGGGACGAGCGCTGCTGCGGGACGATCGAGTCATCGAACTCTATCTGGGCGGAGGCCGAGGCCGGGCCATTACGCCGACCGGTTCGGGCTTGGATCAGTAGGGATTCATCGAGAGGAGGGCGAACGTGTCACAAGTCAGCAGGCTGGCCAGGGTCGTGGCGGCGGTCTCCGCTTTGGCGCTGGCCGCGTGCGGCGGCGCGGCCGGCACCTCCTCCACAGCCGCGAAGTTCACCCTCAAGGTGGGCATCGTTCTGCCCTTCACGGGCGACCTGGCCACCTACGGCCCGTCACTCGACAAGTCGGCGCGCATGGCCGTGACCATGGTCAACGGGGCGCTGAAGAAGGACGGCATCGACGTCAACGTGCAGGTCGTAGGCTCGGAGGACGACCAAACCACCCCGGCGGCGGGCGTCGAGGCGGCCACGAAGCTGGTCAAGACCCAAGGCGCGCAGGTTGTGGTCGGCTCCATGTCCAGCGGGGTCACGCTGGCGATCGCACAATCGGTGGCGATCCCCAATAATGTCGTGCTGGTCACGCCCACCTCGTCCGACCCGGCTCTGACGACCCTGAAGGGCAAGAACCAGCTGGTCTGGCGGATCTACCC
>JALYZG010000137.1 GCA_030948965.1 Candidatus Dormiibacterota bacterium
ACCGCGGCGAGCGTATTCGACATACGCGCAGCGAGGAGCGCAGGTCCGGGGTCCCCGCGAAATCGCAGATTTCGTGGGGTGGAAGGTCCGGGGTCCCCGCGAAATCGCAGATTTCGTGGGGTGGAAGAAGCCGACGCCCCAGATGGCGTGCATGGGCGCCGAAGATCCTGTCGGGCTTTTCGGCCGCACCTCTATGGCGCCCCGGCCGTTTCGGCTCATGGCTGCTTTGGTCCCTGCAACCGCCAGCCCAGGATGTGAGGCCGCGTGATCCGGGTTTCCCGCCGCCCGTCGAGGCTGCCTGTGAGCCGGCGCCGGAGGGCGTCGGGGTCCAGGCCGCGCGTGATCTTGCCCTCCTCGACCAGGGAGATCCCGCCTGTCTCCTCGGACACCACCATGACCAGGGCGTCCGAGGCCAGGGAAAGGCCGATGGCCGCGCGGTGCCGGGTGCCGAGGCGCTCGCGCACGGCGGCCTCGTCGGCCAGCGGAAGCAGGCAGCCGGCGGCCAGGATGGTCGTGCCGCGGACGATCACGGCCCCGTCGTGGAGCGGCGAGTTGGGGAAGAAGATGCTCTGCAGGAACTCGGCTGAGAGCTCCCCGTTGATGCGCACGCCGGTGGCGGCGTAGTCCTCCAGGCCCACCTCCCGCTCGAACGCCACCAGTGCCCCGGTCCGGCGCGCGGAGAGGCGCTCGGCCGCGCGGATGGCCTCGGCGATGGAGCGGCTGAAGAGCTGGGCGCTGAAGGCGGAGAGCGGCCGGCCGAGATGGCCGATGCGGCCCACCTGGTCGAGAATCCGGCGCAGCTCGGGCTGGAACAGAACGATGATCGCGATCACGATGAACGGCGCGGCGTTGTGGAACAGCCAGGTGAGGAGGATCAGGTGGAGCTGGCTGGCGAGGACGCCAACGATGATCAGGAGGACCAAGCCGACGATCAGCTGGGTGGCCTGCGTGCCCCGGACGTAGCGCAGCACCTGGTAGAAGATGAAGGCCACCAGGATCACGTCGACCACCTCGATCGGACCGACCCGGCCGAGGATGTCGAGCAGCTGGGCCCCGAACGCCTGGATCGCCTGCATCAGCCCTCGCCCCCCGGCGTGGGCGCGAAGATGAGCGCCAGCAACGCCATCTGGGTCCAGAGCCGGTTCTCGGCCTGGTCGAAGACGATGGAGCGCGGCCCGTCCATGACGCCGGCCGAGACCTCCTCGCCGCGGTGGGCCGGCAGGCAGTGCATGAACCAGGCCCGAGGCGCCAGCTCCAGCAATTCCTCGTCCACTTGATATTCCGCGAACTGGGCCCGGCGCAGGTCCGACTCCGTCTCCCGGCCCATCGAGGTCCACACATCTGTGTAAACGACGTCCGCCCCCTCCACGGCACTGAGGTCGCCGGTGACGGCGACCTTTGGCGCCCTGGCGAGGGCCGCGATCCCCGGACGGTACGCCGGCGGCGAGACCACGGTCAGGGCAAAGCCGAGCAAGCTGGAGGCCTCCATCAAAGACTGGACCACGTTGTTGCCGTCGCCCACGAAGACCACCTTGGCCGAACCGTCCAGCCGGCCGAGCCGTTCGCGGATGGTCAGGAGATCGGCCAGGACCTGGCAGGGGTGGGACACGTCGGTGAGGGCGTTGACCACGGGACAGGACGCCGCCGCGGCCAGTGCCTCCAGGTCGTCGTGGGCGTTGAGGCGGGCGACGAGGCCGTCCACGTAGCGCTCGAGCGCGCGGGCCACGTCCGCTGTGGATTCACGCCGGCCGAGGCCGACCTCCTGGTCCTGGAGAACGATCGCCTGGCCGCCGAGACGATAGATGGCCACCTCGAACGAGACCCGGGTGCGCACGGACGGCTTCTGGAAGATGAGGCCGAGCGAGCGTCCGCGGAGGCGCGGTCCCGGCGGCTCGCCGGCCTTGAACCGGCCGGCGAGCTCCAAGATCGCGATCAGCTCGGGTTGATCCAACTGGGCCAAGTCCAGGAAATCCCGGCCGCGCAGGCGGGCGGCCGCACGCCGATCTGGTCCGACCAGCGCCGCAGCCGCCGCTTGGCTGGGGCGCGCGTTCACGGCAATCGCCCTCCAACCCCGCGGCCGCGGTAGACGGGCGGGGCGCTGAGATCGCGCACGGAGTCGAAGGCTGGCAGGCCGAGGCCACGGTCCGGCTCGTCGCGGAGTCGCAGCAGCAGGTCCAGACAGGCCACAGGCTCCAGCCCGTACGTCCGGGGGCGGAAGCTGAAGCCGCCGCCGGAGCGGAGCCGGACGGAGAGCCGATCGGTGAGCCGGATCACCGGCCAGTCGAGGCGCCCGCGGTCGGTCTGGTCGGCGAGCGTTGCGCCCACCATCTCCCGCCACGGCACCTGCACCTCGGTGCGGCCGTTGACGATCACCAACCGGTCGCGAAAAACGCCCAGACGGTCGCGGGGTGGGCCCACAAGGCGCCGCGCCGCCCGGGCGGCTGAGGCCGCGGCCAGGAGGGCGCCGGTCGCGGCTACGAGGCCCGTCCACGGATCCGAGCGCAAGGTCAGCCAGACCGCCAGGCCCGTCAGCACCGCCGCCACCCCAAACACCGTCAGGGCGAGCATCGCGGTCGGACGGCGAGGGCGGGCGAAGATCATCGCGTCGGTTTGAACAGAGCCTACCCTTCGGAAGCGGCTGGCAGCAGCACTCGTGGGCGACATTCGAGGAACGAGCGGCGGCGGCTCCCCATCCAGGGTCAGCAGGACACGTCCGATATTCTGTTCCGCCTTCAACCACGCAGTGTCTATGCTCGAACGCTGAGGCAATCAGCCATGAGGTTCGACGAGCTGGCCACGTACCTGGATCGGTTGGAGGCGACGAGCAGCCGCAATGAGCTGGTTCGCATCCTGTCCGAGCTTTATCGGGCCTGTTCGGTGGATGAGATCGAGCCGGTCACCTACCTGATCCAGGGCCGGCTGGCGCCTTTCTTCGCACCGGTCGAGATGGGTCTCGGCGAGAGCCTGCTCGTCTCGGCGATCGCGATGGCCTTTCAAACGCCCAAGGACGAGGTCGGCCAGATCTACCGGCAGGTCGGCGACCTCGGCCTCACGGCCCAGCGGCTGGCCCCGAAGACCGGGGCTGAGCTGCCGTCCGTTTCGGAGGTGCACCGGCGGCTGTTCGAGATCGCCGGCACAGCCGGCACCGGGAGCAAGCAGCGAAAACTGGACCTCTTCGCCGGCCTGCTGGCTGAGCTGGACCAGGCTTCTGTCAAGCACCTGGTGCGGGTCACGATCGGCAAGATGCGGCTGGGCATTGGCGACCCCACGGTCCTGGACGCGATGTCGTTCGCACAGCGAGGCGATCGGTCACTGCGCCCCGTACTCGAGGCGGCCTACAACCGAACCTCTGATCTCGGACTCATCGCCACGACGCTCTGGGCGGAAGGTGAGCGCGGGCTCGATGCCCTCAAGGTAACTGTGGGCAAGCCGCTTCGCTGCCAGCTGGCGGAGCGGCTTCCCAATCCGGAGGCGGTGATCAGGAAGCTCGGAATGGTGGGCGTTCAGCCGAAATACGACGGCTTCCGAGTCCAGATTCACAGGGACCCGGAGCAGGTGAGCATCTTCTCGAGAAACCTCGAGACGATGACATCGATGTTTCCGGAGCTGGTCGCAGCGGCCGGCCGGCTGAAGGTCGAGAGCGTCATCCTGGACGGTGAGGCGATCGCCTACAACCCTGAGTCGGACGAATACGTGCCCTTTCAGGAGACCACCGCTCGACGCCGCAAGGCAGGTATCGAGGAGTTTGCTCTCAGGGTGCCTCTGCGGGCGTTCGTCTTCGACGTGATGTATCGCGACGGCTCGGACCTGACGCCGCTTCCCTATGAGCAGCGTCTCGAGATCGTGGGCGAGGTGCTCAGCGACTCCGACACTCTCCTGGCGGCGCCGCTCACGAGGACGGACTCGGTGGAGGTCCTGACCAGCGAGCTACTCGACAACATAAGCCGCGGCCTGGAGGGGGTGGTGGCCAAACGCCTCGACTCGCCCTACCAGGCCGGCGCCCGCAACTTCAACTGGGTGAAGCTGAAGCGGAATTCGAGCGGTGAGCTGACCGACACCATCGACGTCGTCCTGCTCGGTTACTACCGCGGCAAGGGTAGGCGGGCCGAGTTCGGCACGGGAGCCCTTCTCGCCGGGGTGTACGACACCGATCGAGACGAGTTCGTGACCATCAGTAAGCTCGGCACGGGCCTATCCGACGAGGGATGGCGGGAGATTCACGAGCAAGCGACCACACTGGAGGTCAGCCTCAAGCCGGCTCGGGTGAACTCCATTCTGGTCCCCGACGTGTGGCTGCGACCGGAGATTGTGGTGGAGGTCCTGGCCGACGAGATCACCCCGAGCCCGCGCCACACGTGCGGCAAGGTCGGCGATCAGCCGGGATTCGCCCTCCGGTTCCCCCGGATCGTTTCCTTTCGGTCGGCGGACAAGAAGCCGGAGGACGCCACCAGCGTGCGTGAGGTACGGGAGATGTTTGATCAACAGCACCGGCGGCAAATGCGGCCATAGGTCAGTTGACGCGGCGGCCGAGGGCCGCCCAGTAGGGCTCGCGGAGCTCGCGCTTCAGGATCTTGCCGCTGGGGTTGCGGGGGACGGCCTCGACGAAGTCGACCGACCGCGGCAGCTTGAAGCCCGCCAGCCGCTCTCGGGCCCAGCTCACGAGCTCGTCTGCGCTCAGCTCGCTTCCCGGCCGGCGCACGACCACCGCCTTCACCACCTCGCCCCAGCGCTCGTCCGGGACGCCGATCACGGCCACGTCGGCCACCTGCGAGTGTCCGGCCAGCACGCTCTCCAGCTCGGCTGGATAAATGTTCTCGCCACCCGAGACGATCATGTCCTTGATCCGGTCGCGGATGTAGACGAAGCCCTCCTCGTCCATGGTCCCCGCGTCTCCGGTCCGGAACCAGCCGTCTTCCGTAGTGACGGCGCGCGTGTCTTCGGGCCGGTTCCAGTAGCCGGCCATCACGCCGGGCCCGCGGTAGGCGACCTCACCGATCTGGCCTCGCTCCAGGACGCGGCCCTCCGGATCGAGGATCGTGATCTCCCCGCCGAACATCGCCCGACCGCAGGAGAGCAGACGCTCGCCGCCGTGGTGCTCGTGCTGGAGCGCGGTTATCGCCCCGGTCGTCTCGGTCAGGCCGTAGACCTGGGTGAAGCGGCAGCCAAACGTTTCGATCGCGCGCCGCAGCAAGTCCTGGGAGATCGGCGACGCGCCATAGAGGATGCTTTCCAGGGCCGAGAAGTCGGCTTGCCCGGCCCTCGGCAGCTGGGTCAGGAATAGCAGCACGGCCGGGACCAGGAAGCCGGTCTGGACCTGCTGCTCGACGATCACCTGGAGAAGCTCCGCCGGCACGACCTCCCGGACCAGGACGGCGCAGGCGCCGCCCGCGATCACGCCGAGAAGCCAGCCCGAGCCGCCGATGTGGTAGAGCGGCATCGCCACCAGGCCGCGGCCGCCCTGACGGATCTCCGGACACTCGAAAGCCAGCGATCCGCCCAGGCCCGCGACGAGGTTCAAGTTCGTGAGCATGGCGCCCTTGGGCAGGCCGGTCGTGCCCGAGGTGTAGAGCTGCCAGGCGACCGCTTCTTCGCGGTCGGCGCGGGGATCGTCGCCGCCACGGGCCAAGTCGTCGTAGCCGACGACCGGCGCCTCGACCGCTCCAGCCGCAGGCTCCAGCCCCGGCCCCACGACCAGCAGCTTCGCCTTCGCGTCGCCGACCACGGCCTTGACCTCGGGCGGGGTGAGGCGCCAGTTGACGGGCACCGCGACCACGCCGGCCTTGGCCAGGGCCACGAGGAGCTCGACGTAGTCGTCCGAGTTCTTGTCCAACACGGCCACGCGGTCACCGGGCCGGAGGCCCGCCCCGGAGGTCAGGCCGCCGGCCAGGGCCGAGGATCGCGCGTCCAGCTCTCCGAACGTTCGGATTCGACCTTGAAACCAGGTGGCGGGCAGATCGGGATGGCGCTGCGCCCGCCAGCGGATGACTTCGGCAACCGTTCTCACGGCGCCAAATCTAGATGATTGATTCCGGTTGCCGGCGAGAGATGCGGTGTCCAGGTGCCCCAGATCGTGGGCCTGCGCCGAGGACCGGAGCGAGCCCATTCGTCAATGGGCGAGCGAGGCCCACAGAAGCGGGGCCGCGAGATGGGGTGCATGGGCGCCGCAGATCCGTCGGCAATTCGGAATCAATCATCTATGGCTTGGCCACTTCTGCGTAAAGGACTTCGACTAGGACCAGGCCGCGGGCCGGCGCCGTCTTCGCCGCCTGACGGCGGTCGCGGGCCCGGAGTGCCGTGCCCAACCAGGCCGGGTCCCGTCGGCCGAGCCCGACCTCGGTCAGCGCCCCCGCGATGCCCCGCACCAGGCCGCGCAGGAACCCCTCTCCGAGCAGGTCGAGCTCCACAACGTGGCCGGCACGCACGACCGTCGCCTGGCGCACAGTGCGCGTGCGACGACCCTCGGGCTCGGTGGCGGAGCAGAAGGTCGTCCAGTCATGGGTCCCCCGCAGAACCCGAGCTGCCTCCGCCATGGCCGCCTGATCGAGGCCCTGGGGCACGTGCCAGGCGCGGCGGTCGAGCGCCGGCCGCGCCGGCCGGTCGTACCACCGGTAGCGGTAGCGCCGCCAGCGCGCCGAGTAGCGGGCGTGGAAGGAATCGTCGACGCGCGCGACGTCGACCACAGAGACGTCGGCCGGAAGGACGGCGTTGAGCGCCGCCCGCAGTCGCTCCGGCGCCGGCCGCCCCCCGTAATGCACGTGCGCCACCTGCCCCAGCGCATGAGCCCCGGCATCGGTCCTCCCCGCCCCCCAAACCACGAGCTCCTCGCCTGTCACGCTTCGCAAAGCCTCCCGGACAGCTCCCTCAACAGTCCTCCCCCGACGCTGCACCTGCCACCCGGAAAACTCAGAGCCGTCGTACTCAAGAACGAGCTTGACGTTCACAGACGACTAGCGCAAAGAGGGGGGCAAGGGGGAGCAGGTGCCTCCCCCAAAAACCAAGACCCGGAAGGCCCGGGTCCCCCGGGCCGCCTGAGTCCCGCCCCCGACACCAAACGCCACAAACAGGGGAGGGGGCCCGTGGGGGAACCTAAGGT
>JALYZG010000146.1 GCA_030948965.1 Candidatus Dormiibacterota bacterium
GGTGCCCGGCGCCCAGATCGCCACGGAGCCGGTGGGGCGCCCGCTACCGGCGGCCGCGAGCTATGACGCGGCGACTCGAACAGTCACCGTCCGCCTCCCGACCGCCCCCACCGGCACCGTCCTGCTCACCGTCACGACCGGGCTGCCCGACATCCAAGGGCGACACCTGGCAGCCACCTCGACCCCGTCCTTCGAGCTCGGCTGAGGCGTCGCCCCCCCGCGGTCAGCCGCCTTCTGGCACGATCTCGAAGGCCAGGCGCGCTCTTAGGCGGGACAGGGCGACCAGCACCGGGAGTCCGAGCAAGCCGACCATGAGCACGTTGCCCGCGGCTCGGAAGGAGTCGTAAGCGAGCGATGTGACAAGGTAGAAGCGGGCGAAGTGCAGCCAGGATGTGCTCGCCGCCATGCCCGGCTGCCAGCCGAACCCCGGGCTGCCGCGGTAGAACGTGATCCAGTCCTGGATGTCCATCAGGGCGCCGAAGGCCCAGCCCGCGGCCGCGCCGACGACGGCCAGGACGATTACATCACGCCAGCCCGCTCGGACCCGGTCGCGCCGCCATCGGCCGGCCAGACCTGCGGCCACACCCACCCAGCCGGTGGCGAAGACCTGGTAGGGGACCCAGGGTCCGACGCCGCCGACGGCCAGCGACGAGACCAAGATCGAAAATGCGCCGACCAGGAACCCATACGTCGGGCCAAGAGCGTAGCCGGAGCACAGGACCAGGAAGAAGACGGGGCTGAAGCCGCCCACGCCCTGGGAGACCACCAGCCGAAGTCCGGTGTCGATCGCGGCCAGGGCCGCCAGCAGCGCCACGCCGCGCGCGTCCAACTGGCGCACGCCCGCCTCGACCACGAGCAGGCCGGCGGCGGCCGCCAGAGCCAGCGTCCAGGCCGGGGTATACGAGGGCAGACCGCTGCCCAGGAAAGGCCAGACGAAGAGGGCCAGGCCGAGGAGCGAGACGGCGCCGAGAGGCAGGGACCGGGTCACGCCGGCCGCCGCCAGAGGAGGAACGGAACCGTGAGCACGAGGCAGGCCGCGACCGGCAGAGCCGCGATCCGCGGTGGCGCCAGAGAAGGGTACGGGTACCAGTCCGGCACCAACCCCAGCTGGCGGGAAAGGATGAAGAGCAGGACCGCGGCTGTGGCGGCGAACACCGTGAGCCAGTCCCTCCGGTCCAGCTCCTGAGCGCGGGCGTGGGTGCGGGGACCGGAGCCGTAGCCTCGCGCCTCCATCGACTCCGCCAGCTGCATCGAATCTTCGATCGTGGTCAGTACGGCCGGGACCACGATCTCGGCCCATGAACGCGGCCCCCGCGGCCGCCAGCCGCGCAGGCGCTGCGCTTCCGACACGGCCACAAAGGAGCGCGCGACCGCGGGCACAAGGCCCAGCGAGGCCGCGATCGCGCCCCCGGTGCGGGCCAGGAAGCCCGGCAGCGCGTCGACCGCATCCTGTGGCTCCAGGCCGAGGGCGAGCGGGGCCACCGCCAGAATCGCGGCCGCCAGGGTGGCCCCGCTGATGAGGCCGTAGACGAGTGCCTCCAATGTGTAAGGTCCGCCCAGCACGGGCACCGCGGCGGGCAGCGTGAACAGAACGGTGGCGCCGACGTGGCTGAGCACGAGGTTGAACGCGACGCTCAGGAGCGCGGCCGCGCCGGCCGCGATCAGGACCGGTCGGGCGCTGGCGCGGCCGGCCACCCGGAGGGTGAGAGCGATCGCGATCACCAGCACCAGCACGCGATAGGCCGGGTTGGACGCGGACAGGGCCACGAACAAGGCTGCGGCCGACCACGCGGCGACTGCCCTGGCGTTCAGAGCTCAGGTCCCCTTGGGGCTCGGGGGCGGCGAGGGCGACGGGTCGCTGGCGGAGACGTAGCGCCAGCCGAGCGCCTCGTGGTCGTGGACCTGGATTTCGCTGATGCCGACCTGGGCCGACTGCCAAGCGCCGCCGCTGTCCAACCAAAGGCTCCAGTACGGCTGATTCTTGGGCAGGCACTCGGCAAACTGCCGGGGTTCGTTGTCGATCTGGCAGACGGCGAGGCCGAAGCTGGTGGTGGCGCTCTGATACTCGATTCCGCTCTGCTTCATCATGGTCACGCCCGCGAGCGAGTTGCCGTCGAACCCGACGCAGCGTTGGACCGTCTTACGCGATATGTGCTCGACGACGACGTACGCGTGGTGGGCGGCCTTGGCGTTGACGCAAGCGCCGCCCGCGGCGCCCGAGGTGGTGGTGGCGGCGACCCCGCCGCACGCGGCGAGGACGAGGATGAGCGCGAGGGCGAGGTCGATCAACAGGACGGCCGGAGTCGCGCCGGCCGTTGTCAGGCTTCGGGTGCGCAGCTTGCTTCACCTCCCGGCGGCCCCATCCGACCCCCCGCGCCACAGGTAAGAGCCGGCCGCCAGGTAGCTACCCCTGCCGATTGCGCGCGGTTGGGTCGCCGAAATGTCGGGTCGCTCAGGTCTCCTGGCTTGCGGCTCGCCGCCCCCCGTCCCGCCTTCCCAGGGCCTTCAGCCCCAGTGGCATTCGCTGGACGGGTGCTCCCCGCTCACAGTTGCGCGACAGCTCCGGATTCTTGACCGGATTCCCTTGACGCCCGGCCCGATTCTACCCCCGCTCAACCGGGTTTTGACGCGGCCGATCGACCACCGAGCTCGCCCGCTTGTACGGGACGGGCCGTAGCCAGCCGACACGGCGCCACGAACCTGCGGGCACTTCAGCTCGGTGGCTCGCGACGAGGCCGATGCGGTCAGTGACGTCGATCTGCAGATCGACCTCGGGCCTGGGTGCAGCCTCGTCGACCTGGCTCATCTCGAGCTGGACCTGGAAGCGCTCCCTCGGCCGCCGAATCGAACTGAGCACCTCAGCCTCGCTCAGCGCGCCCATGAGGGAACCCGTGCCGGGCGCGGCGCGGCCCCTTTCAGGTTCGACGGGGGCCCCGGTCAGGCGACCTGCGGCAAGACGAGCTCTTGCAGACGCGATCCCCCGCGAGCGCCATCGTGCGAATGCAAGACCGGCTCGTCCACGGTTACCGGGACGTCGATAATCGACGCGTTCTCGGCAACCGTCCAGCGCGACCTGCCCCGGCTGCGGGCGGCGATCA
>JALYZG010000159.1 GCA_030948965.1 Candidatus Dormiibacterota bacterium
GCTCCATGACCTCGGCCGGGGCTCCAATCGCCAGGTAGACGCGGACGGAGATTGGGTGGTGGCCACCGAGCGCCTTCCTACTCCGCACGATCGAATTCGCGCCTGGGTGGCCCACTCCTGCAGCCACCTCGCCGAGACCAGCCCGGTGCTACACCACCTGCCGACGGTCCGGTGCGCGTGGCCGCCAGAACGCTACCGGCAGTGGGTCACAGATGTCCTCGTCGCTCCGTAACGCCGCCGCCGGCGTAGGGCGCTGTCAGCCTATGGTCCGGCTGGGCGACCGAGCTACGAAACCGCGGCCGGCGCGGGCGCCACCCAGGTCCCGGGGGCTGGGCCGGGGACCAACGCCTCCAGGTGCTCGGCTACGCGGCGCGTCAGCTGGCTGGGGGTCGAGGCGCCGCTCGTGACGCCCACGCGGCGCGTGCCGTCCAGCCAGCGCAGGTCGAGCTCGCCCAGGTCGTCGATCAGGTGGGCGGGCTTGCCCCCCAGCTTGCGCACCACCTCCACCAGCCGGCTCGAGTTGGAGGAGCGGCGGCTGCCGACGACGATCACCACGTCCACCTCGGCCGCCGCGGCCACGGCCGCCTCCTGCCGCTCCTGTGTCGCCCGGCAGATCTCGTTGTGGACCTCGCAATTCGGGTAGCGGCGGCGCACGGCCTCGATCAGGGACTCCGTGTCCCAGAGGGACAGTGTCGTCTGGCAGGTGACCGCCACCCGGTCGCCACGAATGTCAAGGCGGTCGACGTCGTCCAGGTCCTGGACCAGGTGCACGCGCCCGACCGCTTCGCCTTCCACGCCCTCGGGCTCGGGGTGGCCGCGGCGGCCGACATAGACGACGTCGTAGCCGCGCGCCGCCAGGTCCCGGACCAGGTCGTGCGTCCGCACGACATCCGAGCACGTGGCGTCGACTGCGTTCAGGCCCATCTCCTGCGCCCGCTGCTTGACCTGCGGCGAGACGCCGTGGGCGGTGAAGATGACGGTGCCGCTCTCGATGGTCTCCAAACCGGCCAGGCGGTTGGGCGGATCGACCAGCGTGATGCCCTGCGCCTGGAGGTCCTGCGTGGCGTGCGTGTTGTGCACGAGCTGGCCCAGCATGTGCACCGGACCATCGCTCTCCTCGCGCACACGGCGTGCTATCCGAAACGCCTCGACGACCCCGTGGCAGTAGCCGCGCGGCGTGATGCGGAGAACATCCATACGGCTTCCGAGTCTACCGGCGGCCGCTCTGAAGCTAGGAGCCTGTGCCGGAAATGTCGACGGATCTTCGCCGCCCATGCGGCCCATCTCCGGCGTCAGCATCTCCGGTCCTCGGTCACGCAGCTACGGCTGCGCTCCCTCCGGTCCTCGGCACTTCCTTGGATATGGACCACCTGGATCGACGAATATCTCGCCGCCATTCCGACACAGGCACCTAGAGGCCGGCGAACAGGCTGCGCTCAGGCTTCTCCTCGCCCTTTGGGCCGCGGGCGAGGACGAAGGTCTCGGTGCCCATCGCGGCCTCCAGGATCTCGCCCTGCATCGTGTCCAGGAAGCCATTGGGAGCGTTCTGCGAGACGTGGGCGCGGAACGCGGCCACCTTGCGCTCGACGTACTCGCGCACGTCGATTGAGGTCGTGATCTCTTCGTCAGGGGTGCCGATCAGCCTCATGCCGGGTTCGTCGGTCGGCAGCTCCTGGCCCGCCTCGCGGGCCCGCGCCGCCATCTGCTCCATCCACGACTTGGGGATGGCGTGGAAATAGAGCTTCTCCGGCGCCACGCCCTCCGCCTCCACCACGTCGACGGCCGCGACCGTGACGTAGTGCGACTTCACGTGGTCCGGGTGCCCGTAGGTGCCATCGCTGGTGTACGTGACCACCACGTCCGGCCGTTCCTCCCGGATGATGGCGGCCACGCGCTCAGCAGCCTGGCGCAGGTCGGCGCCGTGAAAGCTGGCGGGGTTGTCGTTGTCCGCGGTGCCGGCCATGCCCGAGTCCCTGTAGCCGAGGAACTCCTGACGGTTGATGCCCAGAATCTCGCCGGCCCGCCGCATCTCCTCGGTGCGGACCTCGGCCAGCCGCGGGCGGATGCTGGCCTCGTCCATGTTGTGGATCTCGCCGACCTCGCCGCGCGTGGCGGTGACCAGAACCACGCGGTGCCCCTCGGCCCGGGCCTTGAGCATGACGCCGCCGGTGGCGATCGACTCGTCGTCGGGGTGCGCGTGCACCAGGAGGAGTGTTCCCATACCAACGTCAATGCCGTCCGAGCGCGCCCGATTCCCGATCACCCATCCCGGGAGATTCAGTGCGTCCGCTGGCGGATGCACGTTCGCGGGGCGGAAATTCGGTGCTGATTCCGGCGGATGCACCTCACGTCGGGTGCCCCCCCCGCGTCAGGCCAGGATGTCGGCGACCAGCGTCGCGATGCCCCCGGTCCCGGGTCGACCGATGACCCGGCCTGCGGCCGCCGCCACGACTTCCGGCGGCGCCCCCTCCACCGCGTAGCCGCGGGCCGCCCATTCCAGCATCGGCTGGTCGTTGCGCCCATCCCCGGCGGCGGCCGTTTCCGAGCGGTCCACGCGCAGGCGGTCGCAGAGGAACTGGAGGGCGTGGCTCTTGTCGGCGCCGGCCCGCGTCATCTCCAGGTAGCGGGGCATCGACGTCGCCGCCTCCAGCCGCCCCGCCCAGCGCGCGCGGACCTCCGGCAGGAGGCGGTCGACAAGCTCCTCGGCGGCCACGACCACGACCTTGGGCGTCGTCGGGCCCATGGCCGCGTCGAGATCCGGGACGACGTGGATCTCCATGCCCGCGTGGTGGGCGTACTCCTCCGCTTCCGGCCGGTCCCGGGCCACGATCAGCTCGTCATCTCGGTAGACCTGCACGTGAAGGTCGCGTTCCTCGCAGAACCTGATCACCTCCACGGCCAGGTCGTGCGGCACTCCCTGATCCAGCAGCATCTCCCCGTCCAGCGTTCGCACCTCCGCCCCCTGGTAGCAGACCATCGGGCCTTCGAGGCCCAGCCGCCGGACCCAAGGCAGGGCGCCGGGATAGGGGCGGCCGGTGCAGGCGACCACGTTGATGCCCGCCTCCTGGGCGCGGCGCAGAGAGGCCACGTCGCGCTCGTCGAGGCGCAGATCAGGGCTGAGCAGAGTCCCATCCAGGTCGACCGCCAGCAAGCGGACCCTCAAGGGCCGGACGCCCCGAACGCTTCCGGGTTGAGCAGGTTGGGCGGGCGCTCGCCCGCGAGACCGGCGAGGAGGTTGCGCGCGGCCATCTCGCTCATGGCCGACCGGGTGCGCACCGAGGCGCTGGCGATGTGCGGGGCCAGGACCACGTTGTCCAGTTCGAGCAGGCCGGCGGCGACGCCCGGCTCGGCCTCGTAGACATCGATGCCAGCGCCGAGGATCTCGCCCGAGCGCAAGGCCGCGACCAGCGCCGGCTCGTCCACGATCGGGCCCCGCGCGGCGTTGACCAGGATCGCGGTCGGCTTCATCAGGGCGAACTGGGGCGCTCCGATCAGGTGGGTGGTCTCCGGCAGCAACAGCGCGTGCAGGGTGACGAAGTCCGACTCCCGCAGCAGCTCTTCCAGCGGCACGTGCGTGGCGCCGAGCTCGGCCTCCACCTCCGGCGGGGCAGGCTGCACGTCGGAGTAGAGGACCCGCATCTGGAAGCCGCCGGCCCGCCGCGCCACTGCCCGCCCGATGCGCCCGAAGCCGACCACCCCCAACGTCGCTCCGTGGACGTCCTGGCCCAAAAGCTGATCGATGGCCCAGCCCTTCCAGGCCCGGGAGCGCATCAGTCGCTCGCCTTCCCCCACCCGGCGGGCGGCGGCCATGAGCAGCGCCCAGGCGAAGTCGGCGGTGGTCTCGTCGAGGACGCCGGGTGTGTTGGTGGCGAGCACCCCACGGCGAGTGGCGGTCTCCAGGTCGATGTTGTTGAAGCCGACGGCGACGTTGCTGACGATGCGCAGTCCGGGGGTCGCGAGCAGGGCCTCGCCGATCGGGTCCATGACCTGGCTCAGCACCCCGGCGCAGCCGGCGGCTGCGGCGGCAGCCGCGAAGGCGGAGTCGGTGAGCGGATCGCCGGCGGGATAGGCGACCAGGTCGCACTGCGCTCCCACCAGTGAGGGCCCAGGCTCCAAGAACGGGTGCAGGACCAGGACGCGCGGCCGCTCGCCGGTCATGGGTTCAACCCCAACTCGGCCGCCACCGGCTTCAAAGCGTCGCGCACGACGATCACGTGCTCGTCGAAGTCCACGCCCAAATCCGAGGCGCCGGCCAGCATCTGCTCTCGGTGCACGCCCCGCGCGAACGCCTTGTCCTTCATCTTCTTGCGCACGGAACGCGCCTCGACTGCCCCGAGGGAGCGGTCGGGCTTGACCAGGGCGCAGGCGATGACGAAGCCGCACATCTCGTCCACGGCGTAGAGGGCCTTGCGGATGGGCGTGTCGCGGGCCACGTTCAGGTAGTCGGCGTGGGAGGCGATGTCCTCCAGCAGGTCCTCGGGCCAGCCGCGTTCGCGGAGCCTGGCGATGCCGCGCATGGGGTGCAGCTCGGGCGTCGGCCCCGCCTCGTAGTCCCAGTCGTGGATCAGGCCGAGCACCGCCCAACGCTCCTCGTCGGCATCGAAGCGGCGAGCGTAGGCTCGCATCGCGGCCTCGACGCTGAGCATGTGCCGGCGCAGCTGCTCAGAGCGCGTCGACTCCCGCACCAGGGTCCAGGCCTCGTCGCGGGTCGGCGCGTGCACTTCGATCGTCAACCGGTCACCTCCTCAGTCTCCAGCGCGCGAAGCAGCGACTCGTGCTGCGCGCGCGTCCCGACCGTGATCCGCAGCCACCCCTCGAGCGGGGCCTGAGCGTAGTGTCGCACCAGCACGCGGCGCCGGCCGAGCGCCTCCTGCTGGCCGGCCGCGGTGACGCCCGACGGGGGCCGGCAGCAGACGAAGTTGGTGGCCGAGGGCAGGACCTCGAAGCCCAGCGCCACCAGCTGCCCGACCAGCCATTCGCGCTCGGACACCACGTAGGCGACCAGCGCGTCGTGATGCTCGCGGTCGGCGATAGCGGCGGCGGCGGCGGCGATGGCCAGGCGGTCGACGCTGTAGGAGTCGCGGACGAGGTCCAGGGCCGAGATCAGCTCCGGCGGAGCGACCGCGTAGCCGATGCGCATGCCGGCCAGGGCATGCGACTTGGAGAACGTGCGCACCACGATCACGCGGTCGCTGCCCTCGCGGACGAGGTCAAGGCGGTCCTCCGGCGCGAAGTCGACGTAGGCCTCGTCGAGGACCACAACCCCCGCCGAGCGCTCGACCACGTCCCGGACCACGGCGCCGTCAAACCAGGTGCCGGTCGGCGAGTTGGGGTTGACCAGGAACTTGAGTGGCGCCTCGTCGGCCGCGAACGATGCCGGCAGCCGCCAGTCGGGGCGCAGCGGGTGCATCGCGGCACGCGCCTCGTGCAGGGCCGCCAGCGGCTCCAGCAGCGGATAGGTGGGATGCGGGATCGCGACGCGGTCACCGCTGCCGGCGAAGGCGCGGAAGCAGAGCTCTAGTAGCTCGTCGCCGCCGTTGCCAACAGAGACCATGGCCTCGCTGACGCCGTGATGGCCGGCGATCGCGGTCCGTGCCGCTTCGGCCACCGGGCTGGGATAGAGGCGGAGGCTATCGTCCACCGCCGCCCGGATCGCCTCCAGAACTCGTGGCGAGGGCGGCCAGGGCGACTCGTTGGTGTTGAGCTTGATCCAGCCTTCGCCGTCGGGCGGCTGGCGGCCCGGTACGTACGCGGCGAAGTCGCGCAGGCCCGCGCGGATGCGCCGGCTGGCGTCAAACCGGGGCACGTCGCGCCTCCAGGAGGAAGACCTCGAGCGCCAGGCGCGGACTCACGTTCTGCTCCAGGTGGCCCAGCGTGTCGTAGCTCTGCTCCAGGAGATGGGCCCAGGCGGCCTGTCGGGGCTGGGGGGCGTCGACCATGTGGCGGCGGAGATGGAGCTGCCACGCGCCGAGCGCCAGCTGGACGGGCTCCTCCGACTCGCGTTTGGAGCGGCGCCAGTCCATGTTCGCCTGGTCGAGCTCCGCCGCCAGCGCCAGGGCGGCGTCGGCCGGCGCCCCAAATAGCTCCTCCAGACGCCGCGCCCAGCGCTCGTGGTACTCGGCCACGGCTGGGTCGGCGGCCGCGCGCAGCGCCCAGCCGGGGCGCCCGCGGGAGATGGCCGCCAGCTGCGCGGCCGCATCCGCTGCCACCCCCCTGCCCCGCAGCAGTGCCTCCACCTGTGGCGTCGGCACAGGGTGGAAGGCCACCCGCTGGCAGCGCGAGACCACGGTGGGCAGGACCACGAACGGCGAGAGGCTGGGACTCGTGAGTACGATCACCCGCCCCGGGTGGGGTTCCTCCAGCGTCTTCAGGAGGATGCCCTGGATGGGGTCCGCCAGCCGCCCGACGTTGGCGATCAGGGCCACCCGATGGGTGGCGACCGCGGGCTTTTGGGAGAGGAACGCCTGCAGCGACTGCGCGTGGTGCTCCAGCTTCTCGGGCAGGAGCCGGACCTCGTCGATCTTGAGCGCGTCCGGCCGGTCGTCCTCCCAGTAGTCGGGATGGCGCTCGAGCCGGGCCTCGGGTAAGAGCGCGGCGGCCAGCGCGCGGGCCACGGTGGTCTTGCCCAGCGCCGGCTCGCCCACGAAGAGATAGGCGTGGGCCAGGCGGCCCGTCTCCAGCTGGCGGCCGAGCAGGTTGCGGGCGGCATCATGCCCGGTGCAGCCGGCGAATGCGTCCATCTTCCCGACTGTAGCGAGCGCCGGCGCGCCCTACTTGACGGCGCTGAGGACGGGTGCGAGCACGGGTGCGGCCGCCCGCCGCTCGCGCAGCCGAGCCAGGAAGGACTCGCTCGGGAGCAGCAGAGCGAGGGGGATGGTGGCCACTACCAGCAGCACCTGCAGGACCAGCGCCGACTGCAGGCCCAGGTGGTCCGCAACGGCCCCGGTCACCGGCACGCCGATGGCGCCGGATACGAAGCCCAGTCCCATCACCAGCCCTGAGGCCAGGCCCATCCGCCCCACCATCAGCTCCTGGGCCAGGACCAGGGTCAGCGGCGCCGTGGAGGCGGCCAGGGCGCCGACGAGTATTCCCCACAGGAAAGCCAGCGGGCCCGGGAAGGCCACGAAGAGGGCGACGGCCGGCACGCTGAGGCAGAGCGTGACGAGGATGACCGCCCGGCGCCCGTAGCGGTCGGCCAGCGACCCGCAACCGACCGCTCCGATGGCGCTCGAGAGCACGATCACGGTGGCCAGCGGACCGTAGAACCAGGGCCCGTAGCCGAGCTGGTGGTACCAGGTGGGCGTGAACGCCTGCAGGACCAGCGTCGTCCAGCTGCGCGAGGCCATGACCCCGACCACGGCACCGAGAGGCAGCAGCGGCACGGCGCCCCGCAGGGCCGGCCCGACGACCGACCTGGCGACCAGGTGCCGGGCGGCGCCCTGCCGCCGCATCCAGTAGAGGAGGAAGCCCCCGGTGACGAGCCCGGGCGCCACCAGCACAGCCGTCCCCCGCACTCCCAGAAGCCCGAAGAGAATGACGCCGATGAGCGGTCCCAGCGCCACCCCCAGAGTGCCCCCGGTGACGTAGACGGACATGGCCAGGTTCCGGCCCCGCTCGGCGAGCGATTCGCGCACGGTCAGGGCGCCGAAGGGGTGGAAGGCGCCCGAGCCGAGACCGGACGCGGCGGCGATGGCGACCAGGATCGGGAAGCTGGGAGCGAAGCCGACGGTGCTGAAGGTGAGCGCGGTCCAGATCAGCGCCAGGCCCGTCAGGCGGGTGCCGTAGCGGTCGGCCAGGATGCCGAAGAGGGGCTGCGAGATCGAGGCCATGCCGCTGTAGGCCAGCGAGACCAGCCCGACGGTTACCAGGTCCACGTGGAAGCGGCCGATGAGCAGCGGATACAGCACCGGCAGGACGCCGACGTACGAGTCGACCGTGAAGTGGCCGAGCATGGTCGTGACCAGACGCCGGTTGTGGAAGATGTCGCTCAGGCCGGCCACGGCGCCTCCGCCACCCACACCGCCCGCCCACCCGGCTGGAGCCGGATCCGCTCCTGAGCCAGCATGGCGTCCAGGATCGCCGCCCCCAGCGCGCCGCCCAGGTGAGGCCTGCGTTCGGTCCAGTCCGCGCAGCCGATCGCAAAAGCCCGTCGGGCGCGCCGGGCTCCGGCCACGTCGACTCCGGCGGCGGCCAGCGCCTCGGCACCCGCCGCCGTCACCTCGTAGTCCCGCTCGCCGGCGGCGCCCACCCAGTCTCGGTGCAGCAGGTCTTCCAGCACGCGCACGCCCTCCACCCCGGCCAGGTGGTCGTAGCAGGTGCGGGCGAGCCGGATGGGGGCGTCGGCGGCCACCGGAGCGCTGGGCGATCGCACTCCCGGAACGGCGTCGGCGGCGAGCGTGCGGAGAGTGGCCAGCGCCAGCGCGGGCGAACGCCCCCGCATGGCGTAGACCCGCTGCCGGCCGCGGTTCTCGGCCCGGACCAGGCCGGCCCCCCGGAGCAGGGCCAGGTGGCTGGAGACCCGCGGTTGGTTGATGCCGAGCCGGGTCACCAGGTCGTTGACCGTGGCCTCGGGGAGGTCGGTCAGCGCGTCCAGGAGCCGGACGCAGTCGGCATGCGCCAGCACCCTGGACAGAGTCGCGACCACCCCTGCGTCACTCTCCACCCACATATCTTAGCTGCGCGATACGTGCTGGACCGCTATCCTCGGTGCAGGTGCCGACCCGTGCCCACCGGACGTCCCTGCGTGCGTCCCAGCCCCACCCGGCCGCCGAGGTCGACCGCGATCAGCCGCTGCCGGCGGCGGTCCGCCTGACCCCATCGCCGCGGGCTGATGAGCCGTCGTCGCCGCTGGCAGCGACTCCGGACGAATTCGCCCGCCTGGCCGCGCGCGCCGCCTGCATCGCCGCCCAGCACTACGCCGGCAGGCCGGACAAACCGGTATACGAGCTCATGCCAGGCCGAGCGCGGGAGCGGCTGCTGAACCTGGAGCTGCCCGAGCAGGGCCTCGCCTCGGAGGCGATCCTGGATCTGTTCGCGGAGGCAGTGATGGCCTTCGACATGGGCAACCAGCGGCCCACGTTCGCGGCCTGGGTCAATCCGGCCGCGGCCCCGATCGGGATGCTGCTCGACTTCCTGGCCGGCGTCATGAACCCCACCGCGGCCAAGGGCAACCACGCCGCCACCTACGTCGAGGAACGCGTTGTGGGCTGGTTGCGCGAGCTGATGGGCTTCCCGCCCGGCACCGACGGCATGCTCGTGGACGGAGGCTCGCTGGCCAACCTCCACGGCCTGGCCGCGGCTTTACAGGCGGCCTGCGCGGCCGACGGTTGGGACCTGCAGCGCGATGGCCTCGCGGGAGCGCCGTGGCGATACCTGGTCTACACCTCGGCCGAGGTGCACAGCTGCGTGCGCAAGTCGGCCCGGCTGCTCGGCCTGGGTGAACCGAGGGTGATCGGGGTGGACGCCCGCCGGCGCCTCGACGGGCGCGAGCTGGCCGCCCGGATCCGCGCCGATCGGGCGCAGGGCGCGCGCCCGTTCTGCGTCGTGGCCAGCGCGGGCACCGTCAACACCGGCGCCATCGACCCCATCGAGGAGCTGGCGGATCTCTGCCAGGCCGAGAGGCTCTGGCTGCACGTGGACGGCGCCTACGGGGCGTTCGGAAAGCTGGACCCGGCGGTGGTGCACCTCTACCGCGGGCTGGAGCGGGCTGACTCCCTCGCGCTCGACCCCCATAAGTGGCTGGCGGTGCCCAACACCTGCAGCTGCATCCTGGTCCGCGACGGCGCCCGCCTCGCCCAGACCTTTGGGTTCCAGGCCTCCTATCTCAGCTTCGAGACCGAGACCGGCTTCGGCGCGGGCAAGCGCTTCGACCACATGGGCGTCTACCAGACCCGCCGCTTCCTGGCCGCCAAGCTGCTGGGCGTGCTATTGCAGCTGGGCCGCGAGGGCCTCCGGGAGCACGTCGCCCGCCACAACCGGCTGGCCCGGCGGATGACAGCGATGGTTGACGCGGAGCCCGAGTTGGAGCGCCTCGGCGAGGGCGACCTGACCATCGTCTGCTTCCGCTACGTCCCGCGGCGCCTCCGCGGCGACGAGGCGCGGCTGGATCGCCTCAACCGCTGCCTGGTCGAGCGCCTGCAGCTGGGCGGTCGGGCCTTCGTCAGCGGCACCGAGCTGGACGGCCGGTTCGTCGTCCGCTCCTGCGCCCTGCACTACGACCTGACGGAGGCGGACGTGCGCGTCATCGTCGACGCCACCCTGGACGCCGGCCGCGAGGTGCTGGCCGAACTCTCGCCGCGCGGCCTGCGGTGAGGGTCACCCAGAGGTTGGCGAAACCTCTGAGGTCGCCCACCGCCCGCTGATCTCTTGCCATCGCGGCGGCCGCCCTGGTAGTGGTGTCCCCGGCCGGGCGCCGAAGCCGTCGAGGACCAGGGTCAGGTAGCGCTGCCGGAGTTCTCGCGTCCGCCGTGCGTCGCCGACCATTACCGTCGCGATCTGCTCCAGCAGTAGCGAGACGTCGTCAGTCTCCACGTCCGGGCGGATGGCGCCTGCTGCCCGGGTCCGCTCCACGAGTCTCTGCTGCAGCCGGTGCGCGTTGGCTGCCGCCGCATACAGCTCCGGCGTGGGCGCGAAGGTACCGGCAAGGCGCGCCGTCAGCGAGGACGTGTCGGCGGCGACGGCCCGGAACATGAAAGCGACGAACACCGTCCAGGCGTCCCGCCCGTCGACCAGCGCTGCCTCGACCTCGGCGACGTAACGCAGGAGGCCGTCGCCACAGATCTTGCGCAGGAGCTCCTCCTTGCTTGGGTAGCGTCGGTAGAGGGCGCTGATCCCGACCCCGGCCGCCTCGGCGACGGCGGCGATCGGCGCGCTGGGATCGGCGACGAAGACCGCTCGGGCAGCCTCCAGGATGCGCTGGTCGTTGCGTGCCGCTTGCGCCCGGCGGCCGCTCAGCGGTGCGTTTTCCGAGCCGGCCATCGTCGGTAGCATAGCATTTGGAACGGACTTATCCATTCCGCTATACTGGAGCGGTTCACTCCGTTCCGTTGAGGAGGAGGAACCACCGACGTTCTGGCCGGGTCCCCACGCAACCGGCAATAGAAGGAGGCATCATGGATTGGAAGCTCGAACTGGTCATCATCCCCGTCTCGGACGTGGACAGGGCCAAGAAGTTCTACGCCGAACAGGTCGGCTTCAACGCCGATCACGACCAAATCGTCAGCGATGAGATTCGCTTCGTACAGCTGACGCCGCCCGGGTCCGCCTGCTCGATCGCGCTCGGGAGGGGGATCGTGGACACGGCGCCGGGCTCGGTCCACGGCCTGCAGATGGTCGTCGCCGACATCGACGCCGCGCGCGCCCACCTCGTCCAGGGAGGCGTGGACGTGAGCGAGGTGGAGGTCCTGGCCTGGGGTTCGTTCGTGACCTTCAGCGACCCGGACGGCAACCGCTGGTCGGTGCAGCAATTGCCCCAGCGCGGCTGACGCGACGGGGCGGGCGGGTCCGGTAGTCGCGGACCCGGCCTACCCGGCCGCGGCGCAGTCGGGGCAGAGGCCGGAGAAGGTGAGGCGGTGGCCCAGGACCTCGAAGCCGGTGCTGGCCCGCACCCTCTCCGCCCACCCCGCGGCCAGGCACTCGGGCACCTCCTCGACGCGGCCGCAGTGATCGCATTGCACGTGCTCGTGGTGCTCGCCGACCGGCTCGTAGCGGGCACGGCCGTCGCCGACGTCGATGCGCCGCACCGCGCCTTCCGCTTCGAGCATGGAGACGGCCCGGAAGACCGTGGAGTAATCTCCGCGGCCAGTCGTTTGCCGGACCAGCTCCAACAGCTCTTCGAGCGACCAGGCGTGACGCGAGTCGGCGCCGAACGCTTCGCGCACTGAATCGCGGACGGGGCTCGGCCTGGCCACGGAGCTCAGCGTACCAGGCAAGGCATAGGACTTGCGCAAGTGGAATGCGCAAGTGCTATGCTCCCGGCGTGAACATCCCAACCCCACTGCCTTGAAGACCCAAACGCGCATTCGCCGGCGAAAGCACGTTTCGATGGCGCGCGAGGGGCACGTTCGCCGGCGAGTGCACGTTTCGATTGCGACCCTGGCTGTCTGCGCCTGCGTGCTGTTGGCGGCGTGCGCCGGGTCGACCGCCAACGCGGACAACGGCAGGGTCCTGCAGGTGTTGGCGGCCTCGAACGTCTGGGGCAGCATCGCCGCCCAGCTGGGCGGGACTCGGGCTCGGGTGCAGAGCGTCGTCAGCGACCCCAACGCCGACCCGCACGAGTACGCGAGCAACACCGACGACGCCCGCGCTTTCGCCCTGGCCGACGTGGTCGTCTTAAACGGCGCCGGCTACGACGACTGGGCCCAGAGGCTGCTCCAGGCCAACCCGCGCAGAGGCCGTCGGGTCGTGACGGTGGCCGACGTCCTCGGCCGCAAGGCCGGCGACAACCCCCACTTCTGGTACGACCCGGCCGCCATACCTCGGGTGGCCGACCGTATCACCGCCGGGTACAAGGGCGCCGATCCGTCCGGCGGCGGCTATTTCGACGAGCGACGGAGCGCCTTCACTGCGGCCCTGAAGCCGTACACGGACCGTCTGGCCGAGATCAACCGGAAGTTCACCGGCATCAAGGTCGGCGCGACGGAGAACATATTCGTCTACACCGCCGGCGCGCTCGGCCTGAACCTGATCTCGCCGCCGGAGTTCATGAACGCCGTGGCCGAGGGCAACGACCCGCCGGCGGAGGCGGTTGCCACCTTTTTGGACCAGGTCAATCAAGGGCAGATCAAGGTCCTCGTCTACAACTTGCAAACGGCGACCGCGGTCACGACCAACCTGAAACGCCAGGCGGCGGCCCACGATATCCCCGTCGTGGGCGTGTCGGAGACGTTGGAGCCGGAGAGCGCGAAGTTCCAGGAGTGGCAGCTGGCGCAGCTGATCAGCCTCGAGAATGCGCTCAATTCCGACGCCCTGATCAAGTGACGGCCCTGGCCCCGGGTCAGCAGCCGACCGCGCCGGGCGAGAGCCCGCCGCCAGGCCGGCTTGCGGTCGAGGCCGAGGGCCTGGCCGCGGGCTTCGGCCGGCGGGTGGTCTGGTCCGAGGCCGGCTTCAGTATCCCGAGCGGTACCTTCACCGCCGTCCTCGGTCCCAACGGGGCGGGCAAGTCGACGCTGCTCCGGGTTCTGCTGGGCCTGGCCGCCCCGCTCGCTGGACACCTCGAGATCCTCGGCCGGCGGCCCCGGCGCGGCAACCCCGCCATCGGCTACGTGCCCCAGGGCCGGAGCTTCGACGCGGAGCTCTCGATCCGCGGCCGGGACTACGTGGCCCTGGGCGTGGACGGCCACCGCTGGGGCCCACCCCGGCCATTTGCCGGCGCCGCGGCGCGAGCGGCCGTGGCCGCGGCCGTCGACGCGGTCGGCGCCGGCACCTACGCCGACCGGCAGCTCGGTCGCCTCTCGGGCGGCGAGCAGCAGCGTCTGGTGCTGGCCCAAGCCCTCGTCGGTGAGCCCCGCCTCCTGCTTTTGGACGAGCCGCTGTCCAACCTCGACGTGCGCAACCAGGCCGCCATCATCCAGCTCGTAGCCGAGGTCGCGCGGCGCCGTGGCCTGACCGTGATCCTCGTGGCCCACGACGTCAACCCCCTGCTGACTTACGTCGACCGCATCCTCTACGTCGCCCAGGGCCGGATCGCGGTCGGGACGCCGCGGGAGATCATCACCAGCGAGGCGCTCAGCCGGATCTACGGCGCCCCGGTCGAGGTGGTGCGGGACAGCCGCGGCCGCCTGTTCGTGGTCGGCCTGGAAGAGGAGGCCCACCATCCCCACGGCGATTGAGCCCGGCCTTCTGCTCAAGGTCGCGAGCAGCGCGCCGCAGGTGAGCTGGAACCCGGTCGCGGACGTGCAGGCCATGCTCGACTACCCGTTCATGGTCCACGCCTTCGAGGCCGGCACGGTCGTGGCCCTGGTGGCGGGCGTCATCGGCTACTTCGTCGTGCTGCGCGCGGCCGCCTTCGCCGCCCACGCCCTGTCCCACATCGGCTTCGCCGGCGCGACTGGCGCCGTGGTCCTGGGCGTCAACCCGATCTTCGGGCTGCTGATCTTCACCGCCGGCAGCGGGGCGGTGATCGGCGCGCTCGGCCACAGGCTGCGCGGTCGCGACGTAACCATCGGCATCGTCCTCGCCTGGACGCTGGGTCTGGGCGTGCTCTTCATCTCGCTCTACACCGGCTACGCGACAGAGGCCTACGCCCTCCTCTTCGGCGAGATCCTGGGCATCAGCGCGAGCGACGTGCTCATCACGCTGGCGGCCGGGGTCGTGACCCTTGTGGCGCTGGCCGCCGTCTACCGGCCGCTGCTGTTCACGTCGGTGGACGAGGACCTGGCGGCCGCGCGGGGGGTGCCGGTGACGGCGCTCTCGGTTCTGTTCATGGTCATCCTGGCCGTCGCGGTGACCGAGGCCGTTCAGGTCGTGGGCGTACTCCTGATCTTCGCCCTGATCGTCACCCCGGCCGCGATCGCGGTTCGGTTCAGCAGCCGGCCCTCGGTGGCCATGGCTCTGTCGGCTCTCTTGGGCCTCGCCTTCACGTGGATCGGCCTCACGATCGCGTTCTTTTCGCCGCACCCGGTGAGCTTTTTCATCACCAGCCTGGCCTTCGCCACGTACCTCGCCGTGCGTCTCGGCGACGGGCTGCTCGGCCAGCGCTCAACGCACTCTCGGAGGGCGGACCGCTCAGTGGCTGCCAGTCTGCGACATTAGCGAGGGCGGACGCAGACGGCCAGGGCCTACGCCACCGAGCGGCATTCCACGCGCGCGGACTCAGCGCCCGCTGCTCGACTCGCTGCCGCGGCGGTTGTGCCCTCGCCTCCAGGTCAGCCGGCGCGGCAAAGATCGATTCGCCGGCGGATGTTCGACTCGGTGGCGCGGCAAGGGTCGGTCCGCCGGCGGATGCCTAACTGAGCGCCTGCCTCGATCCACATCCCTCACGATCACCCTCACGAAGCCGGCCTCGGGCGCGGGGGGAGACGATCGTGGACCGCGCTGGCGGAGTGCGCCTGGCAGTACTTGGCGAGCAGGTCACGGGCGTTGCCAGCCGCCGCGCGTTCGGGCGGCGCGCCGAGGCCCGGATTGACGGCCAAGCACGATCTCGCCGCTCGGAAGTCGAGCCGAAGATGACGTTTTATAGGTCTGCGCTGACCATCGGAGATTGGAGCTCGGATACGACAGTAGTGACGTGAGCGTTTCTCCAGGCCGCGGCGTGGGGCTGCTGGACCTCTACGACCGGGCGTTGCCGCACGTCTACGGCTACCTGATTGCCCGCTGCATCGACCCCCAGATTGCAGAGGACCTGACGTCGGAGACGTTCATGGCCGCGGTCGCGGCACCGGCGAACGCGTCGGTGAATGTGGGTTGGTTGATCGGCGTGGCGCGGCACAAGCTGGCCGACCATTGGCGCTGGCAGGCTCGCCAGCAGCGGCTGCTGGAGGCCGTCGGCGGCTCCGAGCCGGAGACGGAGGATCCTTGGGAGGTCACGCTGGACGTGCTCCGAGCCCGCCAGGTTCTGGCTGGGCTGGCTCCACAGCATCGGGTGGCGCTGATGCTGCGCTACCTGGATGGCCGGTCGGTGCCCGAGACCGCCGCCATGCTCGACCGCACCGTCCACGCCACCGAGGCCCTCCTGGTGCGCTCCCGCACCGCTTTTCGCCACGCCTACGAGCAGGGAGGGAAGTGCGATGCGTGAGCGCCAGTTCGATCCGCTGGAGGCTCTGAGCGCCCCCCTGACTCCGGTTGCACCCGATCCCAACTTTGCCGCCAGCCTTCGCGACCGCCTGACGCGCGCCCTGATGTCTCTCCAGCCAGAGGAGGAATCGATGCCAACGCCGGCAGTGATCCATCGGGTCGAGACCTACCTATCGGTGGCCGATCCGCGCGCCGCCATCGACTTCTACCAGGCCGCTTTCGGGGCAAGGTTGGTCGGCGAGCCGATCGTCATGCCCGATGGCAGCATCGGGCATTCCGAGCTGGCCGTCGGCGACAGTGTGATCCGTGTGGCTGGCGAGCAGCCCGCCGAGGGTGTGCGCAACCCCGCCGCGTTGGGAGGTACCACCGTGCAGCTCTACGTGACAGTGGATGACGCGGATGCCCTGGTGGCGCAGGCCCAAGCCGCGGGGGCGGTCGTCCTGCGTCCGGCGGCCGATGCATATGGCGCTCGGATGGGCAAGGTGCGCGACCCCTTCGGCCACAACTGGTTCCTCGTCACCCGCGTCGCGACTCCGCGCCCGGCCGGCGACCTCGGCTACTTCACCCTGGGTGTCCCCGATGGGCGGCGAGCGGCCATGTTTTGGTCGTCGCTGTTCGCCTGGAACCTAGAAGAGGGGCCCGTTGGCTACCACATTGCCAACATCGACCCGCCGGGCGGCATCCACGGCGGCGTCGGTGCTCCGGCTGTCAGTCTGTTCTTCCGGGTCCACGACATCGAGTTGGCGGCCGAGCGGGTCCGCTCTCTGGGTGGGAGGGCGGGCGCGGTCAGCCAACACCCATCCGGCGGCAACGTCGACTGCGTCGACGACCAGGGCGTCCCGTTTCAGTTGTGGGCGCCCGCACCGGGCTACTGAGCACTGAGCGGTGAGCGAGACCCGGCCGGACGTCGTGGTGCTCGGAGCGGGCGTGATCGGGCTCACCGTCGGCGTCTGCTTGGCCGAACAGGGGCTGCAGGTGCGGCTGACTTCCAGGTTGGCTCCGGCGGCAACGACCTCCGCGGTTGCGTCCGCGATGATCGGGCCGGCCCTGGGCCCGGCCGACGACCCGGGCGCGGCACGAGAGCGCGCCTCGATCGAAGAGTTCACGGCGCTGGCGGGACGCAACGGGACGGGCGTAGCCTTGAGGCGGGGGCGTCTGGCCAGCCGTCAGCCCGGCCCGCCGCTGCCGGGTCTGCAACAGTGTGAGCAGCAGGAGCTACCAGAGGGCTTCGCCGGAGGCTTCTGGGCCACACTGCCTTTGGTCGACATGCCGGTCTACCTCGACTACCTTGTTCATCGACTGCGCGCCGCCGGAGGCTGGATCGAGCAGCGCGAATTGCACGCGCTCAGCGAGCTCGCCGGAGAGGCGCCTCTGGTGGTCAACTGCGCCGGCCTCGGCGCCAGGGAACTGGTCCCCGACGAGGCGGTGCGACCGGTCCGCGGCCAGCACGTCGTCGTGGACAACCCGGGGCTGGACGAATTCTTCGTCGAGGCGCCCTTCGGACCGGCATGGGCGGCGTACTGGCCTTACCCCGACCACGTGGTGCTCGGCGGAACCAGAGACGAACTGGACGAGAACCCCGAGCCGGACCCGGTCGTGGCCGACGAGATCCGGCGACGCTGCATCGAGGTCGAGCCGAGGCTGAGGAATGCGCGGATTCGCGCTCACCAGGTCGGGCTCCGCCCGGTGCGACCGACCGTGAGGCTCGAGGTGGAGCAGCTCGAGGGCGCGCGGTGCGTGCACAACTACGGGCACGGCGGCAGCGGAGTGACCATGTCCTGGGGCTGCGCCAGGGAGGCCGCCGAACTACTCATCGGCCAGAGGTCGCGCTGAGGCTCAGCTGCGCAGGATGTGGATGTCCACGCCCTGCAGGTGGCGGATGAGCCCGCTGGTCGTGTCCCAGGGCCGCCAGCGCGACCTTTGCCGGTGGCCCATGACGACCTCGGTCGCGAGCGAGCGTTGGACGTAGGCGGCCACGACGTGGGCGACCGAACGCCCGTCCAGGCGCACGAACTCCCCGCGCAGCTGATGCGTCTGGGCCGCGTAGCCGCCGAGGCTCGTCCGCGCCTTTGCCGACAGCGACCCGTCTTCACGGAGACGATCGTGAAAGTCGCGTCCTGGCCCGCGCGTAGTCCGCCGACCTCCGGATCCGCTCCTCCAGGCCGGCGCGCGGCGGCACGCACACGACGATCCGGCCTTTGACCTCGGGGGGAGAGCCGCCGGCGGGGCTCAGCTCCGGGAGGAGCTGGCGGTCCGCCTGGTCGGCGATCGTGCGCAGCGCCGACTCTCGGAGCAGGGCCAGAACCGCCGGCCGGAGCTCGCCCTGCAGGCCCTCGGCCAGCTCGGCCGGCGTGAGAATGGCGGATTGGCGGATGCGCAGCAGCACATCCGCGGGCGGGCAGTCGACCAGCTCCAGCTCGTCGATGGCGCTCAGGATCTCGTCCGGGACGACGCATGCCGGCGGTAGTCGGCCGAGGAGGGCGGCCACGGCTTCGGCCGAACTGCGCACAGACGCATGTGCAGCGTGGCCAGCACCGCGATGCCCGCGCCCAGCAGCCGGGGCAGCGCGTCCACTCGCGGTTCGCCCGACGCGTCGGTCGATGCCAGATCGTCGATGCAGACCATCTCCGGGTTGCGGGCGAGCACCGCCCCGACGTCGAGCGACCGCTCGGCTGCCACCTGCCGCCCGCCCCCGAGGAGCTCCCTGGGCGCGGCGCAAAGGTTGATCCGCCAGCAGAAGCACCCGTAACGGCCGGCCCGTTCGGCCTGTGGCTGGGTGGTCCCTACGCGGTGCCCTCGCCTCCGGGCCGGCCGGCGCGGGTGCCAGTGGGCGCTGGCGCCGGAGCCCCCGCCTTCTTCAGCGCCCGCCGCTCGGCGCGCGCCTGGCCGTAGACCTCGAAGATCCGCTGCAGCGCGGTGAAGTTGGTGACGACCGCGAGGACCGCGACGACCACGATCAGTGGCTCAGGCCGGCCGATGATGAGGCCGACGACGGTCACCACCACCCGCTCAGGGCGAGCGAACAGCCCCGAGTCGCAGCGATAGCCGAGGCTCTGCGCCCGGGCGCGCACGTAGGACACGAGGTAGGAGCCGGCTAGCGCGACGAAGCAGGCCAGCACGCCGACCTGCATCCAGAGGCCCGAAACCGGGTGCTGGAAGAGCAGGTAGGTAGCGATGCCCACGTAGATGGCGCCCTCGGCGTAACGGTCGGTGGTCGAATCCAGGAAGGCGCCGTACGGATAGCTGCGGTTGGTGGCTCGCGCCAGGGCCCCGTCCAAGATGTCGAAGGTGCCCGCGAAAGCCAGCACGATGGCGGCCCAGCGGAGATGGCCGAATGCGATCAGGCCGGCGGCCCCAAAGGTGACCGCCACGCCAGCCATCGTGATCATGTTCGGGGTCACGGGCAACGCTCCCAGCGCGCGCGCCAGGCGCTGGGCGTTGCGCCTAACCCAAGCCTGGAACCGGGTCGTGAACACCGTGCATCTCCTGGACCAAATGTTCCGCCACGCGCTCTCGCGCCTGGCGATAGATCTCGATCACCCGCGCCGTGACGGCGGGCCAAGCATAGTTCTGCGCGCGGAGCAGGCCCGCGTCGCCCAGCCGCCGCCGGAGCACCTCGTCCCGTGCCAGCACCGTCAAGGCGCCCCCCAGCTCGACCGCGCTCTTGGGCCTCACGGTCAGGCTGTCCTCGCCCGGGTGCAGCACCGAGAGGTAGCCCGGAATCTCAGTGGCCACGACCGGCAGGCCCGCCGCCATCGCCTCGAGCAGGACGATGCCGAAGCTCTCACGGCCCGTCGCCGGGGCGCAGAAGATGTCGGCGCTCGCGTGGAAGCGCGGCAGCACCTGGTCGGGCACGGCGCCGGCCATGACCACGTTGGGCAGGGACCACGACGCCACCGTCGACTCCAATTTGTGGCGCAGCGGGCCGTCGCCGACGACGATCAGGCGCGAGCGAGGCACCCGTTGGGTCAGGTAACGGTATCCCTGAAGCAGGTCGCGCAGTCCCTTGCGCTTTTCCAGCCGGCCCACGAAAAGCACGTTGACGCAGTCGTCGCGGAGGTGCCTGATGGGCGTCTGGGCCGGCCGGAAGCGCTCCACGTCGACCCCGTTGGGGACCACGCTGAGATCGAGGCCGGGGAAATACTGGCGGACGAAATCGGCCGCCGGAGGGCTGACCGCGATGGCCTCGTCTACGTGCCGCAGATAGGTCCGCAGGATCGGCCGGCCGTAGTAGTAGCCGAGGTTGGAGCGCGCGAAGGCGTGGAAGGTGGCCACGTTCGGCGTCTTGGACATGCGCAGGAGCGTCAGCGGCAGGGCCGGCATCAGGGGCTCGTGGAAATGGAGGACGTCGAACCGTTCCTGCTCCAGGATGTCGGAGACGCGCCGGGCGAGGTGGAAGCTGAGCGTGATCCTGGCCACGGAGTCGTTCCCCGGGACCCTGAAGACGCGACCGATTCGATAGAAGTCGGGAATATCCGCCTGCGCTGCCCGGCGCCCCGACGGCGCGAACACCCGCACGTCGTGCCCGAGCCGCCCCAGCCAGTGAGAGAGGTTGCGGATATGGTTGGAGACGCCGCCGGGATGGGTGTAGTCATACGGCGAGACGAGCCCGATCTTCACGCCGCAGCAGCCTCATGCGGAGAACCCGGACGGCGGACGTGTGGCAGCGACACCGCGTTCAGTTTGCGCCCTCCCAGATGCGGTGGGGCATGTGCCATTGGTCCGGATGCGCGCGGATGATGTGTTCCAGGTGGCGCACGAGTTGCTCCGTGACGCGTCGTATATCCGCCTCCCGATCGCCGGTCGGCTGGGCGAAGATCGGCGCCCAGCCAATGGCCCGGTAGGAGTCGTCGGGGTTGCGGAGGACGCAGACCGGGAGCAGCGGCGAGCCCCGACGCAGAGCGATCGCCGCCGGGCCGTCGGGGATGCGAGCCGGCCGGCCGAAGAACTCGAGTTCGACGCCCGTGCCGGCGATGTCCCGATCGATCGCGGTCACCACCATCTCCTGCTGATCGAGAGCCTGCAGCACCTGGCGCAGGCCCGGGCGGTTCAGCGGGAGGACCGAGATCCCCAGCCGCGCCCGGGTCTTCCGGTACCAGTCGTACAGTTCGGCCGGCTCGACCTCCTCGGCGAAGAGCGAGACGGGGGCGATGGACGACGCCCAGATGGCGGCCGCGACCTCCCACGAGCCCATGTGGGCTGAGATGACCAACACCCCCCGGCCGGCGGCCAAGGCCGTGTGCAGATGCTCCATGCCCTCGGGATGGAGGAGCGGCGTCAGCTCCTCGACCCGTGCCACCGGCAGGCGCATGAGGTCCGCGTAGGCCTTGGAGTGGTTGCGAAAGTTGCGATAGACGAGGCGCCGAAGCTCGGAACGGGAGGCCTCGGGCACGACCACGCTCAGGTTGGCGGCGAGGGCGCGGCGCGCACCGCGCGCGAATACGAAGGCGAATCGCGCCACCAGGACGGCGAGCGCGTAGGCGAGGCGACGCGGCAACCTCGCCATCGTCCACTGCAGCATCCGAAATCCGCGCCAGGTCATCGGGCCACGCCGTACACGATGGGCTTGAACGCGTACCACTGGTCGGGGTGGCGGCGGATGAAGACCTCGAACCGGCGGGCGACCTCCTGCATCACACGGTTCGCACCCGTGCGGCCGTCAGCCGGGTCGCCCAGGTCGACGCCCGGATCGACGTGGAGGTGGTAGCGTCCCAGCCCACGCGAGCGGGCGAAGACCGGCAGGAGTGGGACCCCGCGCTTGCGGGCGATGGCGGCGACGCCCAGCGCCAGCTTCGCCCGGCCGCCGAGAAACTTGACCTCGGTGCCCCCGCCCTCGGGTGGCAGGTCGCACAGCAGGGCCACCAGCCGGTTCTCGTCCAGCGCTCGGTTGATCCCGCGCACCGCCGAGTGGCCCAGCGGGATCACCCTGAGGCCGCTGGCCGAGCGGGTGGCGACCACAGCGTCGTTCAAGGACCCCGGGAAGCTCTCGGCGACGGCCGAGATCGGATAACCACGCGCGGCGGCCAGAGATCCCGACGCGTCCCAGGAGCCCATGTGGGGCAGAGCCAGCACGGCCCCCCGGCCGGCGGCCAGCGCGGCCTCTGCCGCCTCCACCCCGGAAAAGGTGAGCCGGTCGACCGCTGCGCGAGCGTCAGGCGCCCCCATCATCAGGAAGTCGGCCAGCATGCGGCCGTAGTTGGCGAACGCCTCGCGCGCCACCCGGGCCACTTCGGGGTCGTGAGGTTCGAGGCCGAGGGCCGCGCCGTAATTGACGAGGATCGCGGCCCGGCGGCCGCGGTCGAGCGACCACCACGCGCTGCCGAGCGCCCCGCTGAGACCGTAGCGGAACCCCGGCGGGAGGGCCCAGGCGACCCGGGCCCCCACGCCGTAAGCGCCTTTCAGGGGTTGCAGCTTCGGCCAAGAACTAGGAGGGGGCGCCGGCCCGCTCGCGCGCGTGAGCGGCGATGAACTCCTCGGTCAGGCGGCCGGCGTCGGCGTCCGTGTACTGATGCGGCGGTGACTTCATGAAGTAGGCGCTCGGTCCCTCGAGGCTGCCGGAGAGGCCGTGATCCAGCGCCAGCTTGCAGCAGCGCACGGCGTCGATCACGATACCCGCCGAGTTGGGCGAGTCATGGACCTCGAGCTTGAGCTCGACATTCAGCGGCACGTCCCCAAAACCGCGACCTTCGAGCCGGATCTGGGCCCACTTGCGGTCCCGCAGCCAGGGCACGAAGTCGCTCGGCCCGATGTGCACGTTGTCGGCCCCGAGGTCGTAGTCGAGCTGCGACGTGACTGACCTCGTCTTGGAGATCTTCTTCGACATGAGCCGCTCCCGCTCCAGCATGTTCAGGAAGTCGGTGTTGCCGCCGAAGTTCAGCTGGTAGGTCTGCTCCAGCTTCACGCCGCGGTCTCGGAACAGACGGGCCAGCGTGCGGTGGACGATGGTGGCGCCGACCTGTGACTTGATGTCGTCACCGATGATGGGCAGGCCTTTCTGCTCGAACCGCCCCTGCCAGTAATGCTCGCGAGCGATGAAGACGGGGATGCAGTTGACGAACGCGCAGCCCGCGGTGAGAGCCTGCTCGACGTACCACTTGGTCGCCTCCTCCGAGCCCACCGGGAGGTAGTTGACGACCACGTCCGCGCCCGACTCGCGCAGGATGCTGACCACGTCGTCGGTCTCCCCGGGCGCCTTCACGATCACGTCCGCCAGGTATTTGCCAATGCCGTCGTGGGTCATGCCCCGGTGCACCTTCACCCCCAGATGCGGCACTTCCGAAAACTTGATGGTGTTGTTGGCGCCCTTCCAGATGGCCTCGGAGAGGTCGAGCCCGACCTTGGTCTTGTCGATGTCGAACGCCGCCACGAACTCGATGTCGCGCACGTGGTAGCCACCCAGGTCGACGTGCATGAGGCCCGGGACGAATTCGTCCGGGGCCGCGTCCTTGTAGTACTCGACACCCTGAATCAGAGAGCTGGCGCAGTTGCCGACGCCGACCACGGCGACCTTGACCTTGCCCTTGTCCGAACGGCCTGTCTTGCTCATGGGTTCACTCCAATTCGCTTTTTCTCGTTGAGCAGCTCCCACAGCGCCAGCTGGTGGCGGCGTACCGCCTCCATGTCCAGCGAGCAGTGCACCTGGCGACCCTCCCGGCGCTGCCGGACGGCGCCGCCGCGTCGCAGCAGGCCGAGGTGCCAGGACGTGCGGGGCTGGCTGATCCGCAGGGCTTGGGCGAGCTCGCTGACGGTCTCCTCACCGGTCTCGGCCAGCCGCTCCAGGATCCGGATCCGGGTGGGGTTGGCCAGGGATTGGAAGAAGAGCGGCAGCTGCCGTCGCATCTCCGGCGGATACATAACATGTCCTTTATACCTCAACTCTTAGATAAAGGATGCTGCATGATTGCCTGTCCCTTGGGGGTGGCGTCGGGCAGAATGTCGTTCGTCGCGGGGTGATGTGCGCGCGAACTCGCTCGCGTACGTAGACTGGTCGCCGAGATGCCGGCTCCGGAGACTCAGAAGGCGGGCGATCTCGCGGCCGGCCTCGTCAGCGACGGGCAAAAGCTCGTCTCCCTGCAGATCGGGCTGGCCAAGCAGGAGCTGAAAGAGCTGGTCGTCCGCAACGCAGTGGCACTCAGCCTCTTTCTGTTGGCCGCGCTGCTGCTCCTGGTCGCGATCGTCGTGGTCGTGCCCCTCGTGATCGTCCACCTGGTGGGCGACTCGACGCGCGCGGTGGTCATCTGGCTCGCCGTTTACATCGGGTTGGCAGTGATCCTGCTCATCGCAGGTCGTATCGTTCTCCGTATCCCCAAGTCGGATCAGATCCACACCTTGACCGCAGTCACGGAGACTCGAGATTGGCTCCTTCGTCAGATCAAATCCAGCGCCAGATAGGCGACACCCGCGACGCGATGGAGTCGCGGATCGTGGAGCTGCGCCGGCGCACGCGGTTCCAGGCGCGGCGAGCGACGCGCGTCGCGCTGGTGGCGGTGGGAGTCGGCGCCGCGATCGGCGTGGTGGGGCTCGGCGCCTACCTCGCCTGGCGCTGGACCCGACCGGCGTCGAAGCGCGAACGGCTGCTGCGCGTGGTGCCGCCGGGCCTGCGGGATGGGGCGGGCGGCGTGCGCCGGCGCCTCAGCGAGGGGGTGAGCCGGCAGGTTCCGCCGATGCGCCTGTACGTCGGCGATCGCCAGGTG
>JALYZG010000161.1 GCA_030948965.1 Candidatus Dormiibacterota bacterium
GCCGCGGCCGGCCTGCTCGGGGCCCGGCCCGAGCTGGCTGAGCGCCGAGAGGCCAACCGGCTGCAGAGCATCCCCGGCGTCGGCGCCGGCATCGCGCGCACGCTGGCCGAGGTTATGGAGAGCGGCACCGGGCGGCACCTGCAGCACCTTCGCGAGGAGACTGGTGCGGGACCCGACGCCGATTCGGACCTGGACATGTCAAGCTACCGCGGCGACCTTCACTGCCACACCCTCTGGTCGGACGGCGGAGCCAGCGTGCGCGACATGGCGATCGCCGCCAAGGCCCGCGGCCAGCAGTACGTGGCCATCACGGATCACTCGCCCCGCATCTCGGTGGTGCACGGCCTCGGACCCGAGCGTCTGGCCGCCCAGCGCCGCGAGATCGAGGCAGCCAACGCCGAGCTGGAGGGCATCACCGTCCTCCAGGGCTGCGAGGTCGACATTCTGGAGGACGGGACACTGGATCTGCCCGACGCCGCGCTCGAGGCGCTCGACCTGGTCATCGCCTCACCCCACGTCAAGCTGCGGATGGAGCGCGCGGCCATGACCGAGCGCATGCTGCGGGCCGTCGGGCACCCACTCGTGGACATGGTCGGGCACCCCACCGGCCGCCGCCCGGGTTCCCGCCCCGGCGCCGATTACGACCTGGAGGCGGTGTTCGAGTCGGCGGCCCGGAACCGGGTCGTGCTTGAGATCGACTGTGACCCGGCGCGGATGGACCTCTCGCCCGAGAATGCCCGCGTAGCCGCGGGGTTGGGCTGCCGCCTTAGCCTGGACTCCGATGCGCACGCCCCCGACCAGTTCGCCTACACGGACCTCGGCCTCTGGAGCGCACGCCTCGCCGGCATACCAGCCGAGATACTGGTCAACTGGCTGCCGCTGGAGCGGCTGCGCGTGGAGGTACTTGACTAAATGGCCGAGCTGGGCGTGATGATCGAGGCCCAGGAGGGCCTGACCTGGAAACTCTGGCGGGCGATTGCCGAGACTGCCGACCGCCTGGGCTTCGCGGCTCTACGTACGAGTGACCACTGCCAGTCGGTTATGGGCGTGGACCGCCCTTCGCTCTCGGCCTGGCCCGCCCTGAACCTGGCTGCGGATTGGACGCACCGCATCCAGCTCGGCACGATGGTCAGCCCGCTGACGTTCTACCAACCCGCCGTCCTGGCGCGCATCGCCCGCGCCGCCGACGAGCTCTCCGGGGGCCGGGTCATCCTCGGTGTGGGCGCCGGCTGGAACGAGGCCGAGCACGAGCGCTTTGGGATCCCCCTGCCGCCCTGGAGCGAGCGCTTCCACAACCTCGAGGCCGGCGTCGAGCGCATCCGCCAGACGCTCCAGGATCACCCCCTGCCCCTGCTCATTGGCGGCGGAGGCGAGAGGCGCACGCTGCCTCTGGCGGCGCGAGTGGCGGCGGAATGGAATCTCCACACGACCGACGCCGGCCTGGTGGCCGCCAAGTCGGCGGTTCTGGCCGAGCGCTGTCGCGATATCAGCCGGGACCCGGCTGAGATCCGGCGCTCGGTCATGACAGGCTGCCTCCTCGGCCGCGACCGATCCGAGCTCCGCACCCGTGCTGAGCGGCTCAGCCGGATACTGCCTTCGCTGGCCGGGCTCCCCCCCGACGAGGTGCTCGAGGCGTATGCCGAGAAAGCGCTGGTCGGAACCCCGGCGGAGATCGTAGAGCAGGTCCGACCGCTGGCCGCCGCCGGGGTCCAGCTCTTCATGTTTCAGCACTTCCTGCTCGACGACTCCGAGGCCCTGGAGCTGATGGCCAGCGAGGTGGCTCCGGCGATCGCCAGCTTCTGACGTCAACGGGGGGCCTCGGCGGCCGCCCTCGGCAGCCGCTCTGGTAGCGTTCGGCGGGCAATGGACGCCGATGTCGCCGTCATCGGCGGAGGCCTCGTCGGCGCCTCGTTCGGACTGCTCGTTCGACGCGCTGGGCTCTCGGCGATGGTTCTTGACCAGGGCACCTTTCCCCGCGACAAGCCCTGTGGCGAAGGCCTCATGCCCGCTGGCGCAGCCGTGCTGGCAGGCCTAGGACTCGACCTCGAAGGCCATGGCTTCCCCGCTCTGGCCGGGGTGCGCTATCGCCTCGGCGAAGGCGGGCGGGACGGGACAGCGGGCGCGTCATTCCGCAACGGTCACGGCTTCGGAGTGCGCCGAGTGCGCCTCGACACGCTGCTGGCGGAACGCGCCGGCGTGGTCGAGGGGGTGACGGTGACCGCGCTCGAGGCGGCCGCCAACGGCGTCCGGCTGGAGACGTCCCAGGGCGCGGTGCGGGCTCGCGTCGCTGTGGGTACGGACGGGCTGCGGTCGCAGGTCCGGGCCTGGTCGGGCTGGGAGCGGGCACCGCGCCAGCCTCATCGCCACGGACTGGTCGGGCACCTGCGCGTCGAGAGGCCCGTTCCGGCCGAGGTCCAGGTCACGGTGCTCGACACGGTCGAGGTCTATACCGCCCCTTGCGGTCCGGGCGAGATGCTGGCGGCGGTCCTCGGTCCCCGGGGCACGCTCCGGCGCCCAGGAGTCGGCGTCGAGGCCAGCTACCGCGAGACTCTGGCCCGCGCCTACCCGGACCTCGGTCCGTTCCAGCTGAGCGACCGTCTATGGGGCGCCGGGCCGTTCTCCGTCGCTCCTGAGTGTGTGGCCGAGGGCCGAGTCTTCCTAGCCGGCGACGCCGCCGGGTTCTGCGACCCGCTGACTGGGGACGGGATGTCGGCCGGCCTGCGCCAAGCCGAGGCGCTGGCGCGATTCCTGGCCGCCGACATGTCGACCGCCGCCGCCCGCTATCGCCGTTGGCACGCGACCCAGTGGCGGAGGCGGCGCATCGTCGGCCGCCTGGCACTGACCCTGACCGGCTCCGGGGCGCTGGCCCGGCGGGCGCTGGCCGGCATGAGGAGGCGGCCGGCTGCGCTGCAGACGCTGCTTGCCGTCAACGACGGTTCGCGCGGGCTGAGCGCGCTGGGGATGCGTGACTGGGCGGCCCTGGCGGGGCTGTGAGCGCCTTCCTCGGCTTCGGCACGGCGCTGCCGGAACACGTCGTGACCCCGGAGGAGTCGCTACTGGCGTTGAGCGGAGTCTTCCCCCGGCTGCGCGGCGTCGTGCCGACGGAGACGGTGACGCGCCGGACAGCGCAGCCCCTCTCGAGGGTGATGGAGGCCCGTTCGCTCGACGAGTCCATGGCCCTTTACGCGGAGCACGCGCCGCGCCTGGCCGTCGCCGCCGCCCGCAGTGCTCTCGACTCCGCCCAGGTCCGGGCCCAGGACGTGGACCTGGTCATATCGGTCTCCTGCACCGGCTACCTCGTGCCGTCTCTGGACGTGCGCCTGGCGCGCGAACTTGGACTCCGCCCGGACGTGGTCCGGCTGCCCATCACCGAGCTCGGCTGCTCCGGCGGCGCGGCCGCGCTGGCCGCCGCCCACCGCCACCTGGCCGCCTACCCGTTCGACCGCGTCCTGGTGGTGGCGGTGGAGATCTGCTCGCTCTCATTTCGCCCCGGTGACCGCTCTCTCGACAATCTCACAGCCTCCCTCGTATTCGGCGACGGCGCCGCGGCCGCCGTCCTGACCGGAGACGCCGGCGGCCCCGAGCAGGCGCTGCGCATCCTGGCTACAGGCGAGCAGGTGGTGCCCAGCAGCGAAAAGCTGCTCGGCTTCGACCTCGGCAGCGAGGGCTTCCGGATCGTGCTGGACCGCAGCCTGCCCCGGCTGATCCGCTCCACCCTGGGTGAGGTCGTGGCCGGCTTCGAGCGTCGCCACGGCGTGCCGCGGCGCCGCTTCCACGTGGTGCACGCCGGCGGCCCGCGCATCTTCGACGCAGTGGAGGCGGCTCTCTGTCTCGATCCCGATGATCTGACGGCCTCGCGCCAGGTCTTTCGCGAGTTCGGCAACCTGTCCTCGGCCTCGATCCTGTTCGGGCTGGCCGGGCTGGAGCCGGACATCCAGGGCGACGGCCTGGCCATCGCGTTCGGACCCGGGGTCACGGTGGCTCTCGCCCACCTCCGCCGCGGCTTCGGCACCGCCGTCGCCGCCTGAGGGGGCTCTTCCCTCGCCCCTGCGGGAGGGCTAGAGCGGAGTCATACATCTAGAAAAGGCCGGGCACAAAGCGCGGCCGGCCCGCGAACGCGTCTGAATAACCTGGGACGGCGGCCAGCAGCCGCTCCTCCTCTCTGATTCGAGGCCAGAGCGCGAACACATTCAGGGCCGACAGCGTCAGCCCCGACACCCAGGCGCCGCCGGCCAGCGGCAGGGCCAGGAACTCGACGGCCACCGCCACGTAGTTGGGATGCCGGAGCCAGCGGTATGGCCCGCGCGCGACCGGCCTGAGGTCGGCGGGCACGAGCGCCCGCGCGTTCCAGGCCGGCCCGAGGGAGGCGATGCACCACCAGCGAACCAGCGTGGCCCCGACCACAGCCGCCGTCCACGCCCCCGCCGCGCGCGGTCTCGGTGGGCGTCGCAGCGCCACCTCCAGCAGCGGCGCCGCGAAGAGGGCGACGTGGAGCCCGACCATCAAGGGATAGGTGGACGCGGCGGCCTGACTGCCACTTGTGCGGCGTTCGTTGCGCCGGGACAATGCCAGCTCGGCCACCCGCGCGCCGCCTGCGGCCAGGATCAGGGCCAAGTAGGGGAAACCGACGATCGCGCGGGCACGTCGCACGCCGTCATCATCCCAGGCCGGTCGGCGCCCGACCCCGAACGCTACGCTGACCTCCATGGATTTCGACCTCACCCCCGCCGAGCGAGCCTTCCGCGACGAAGCCCAGAGCTGGCTGCAGGCCCACCGCCCCGGCTGGGCCGACACGGACGCGGATGAAGCGGCCGGCGCCGACTGGCTGGAGAAGCGCCGCGAATGGCAGCGAGCGCTGTATGACGCGGGCTACGTCGGCATGAACTGGCCGCAGGAGTACGGCGGCCGCGGGTCGACGCTGATGGAGCAGCTGCTCTTCGACCAGGAGATGATCGCCGCCCGCGCGCCCATGCCGATCAACGTCATCGGACTGGGCATGGGCGGCCCGGTGATCATCCACCACGGCACAGACGAGCAGAAGCGGCGCTACCTGGCCCAGATTCTGAACGGCGCGGAGATCTGGTGCCAGGGCTTCAGCGAGCCCAATGCAGGCAGCGACCTCTCCGCCCTCCAGACGCGGGCAGAGGACCAGGGCGACCACTACCTGGTCAGCGGCCAGAAGGTCTGGACGACCCTGGCCCACGTCTCGAGCTGGTGCCTGTTGCTGGCCCGCGAGCGCCAGGAGGCCAACCCGCGCGGCGGTCTCACGTATCTGATCGTGGACATGAAGAGTCCCGGCATCGAGGTCCGGCCGCTGGTCCAGATCACCGGGGAGGCCGAGTTCAACGAGGTCTTCTTCGACCGCGTCCGAGTGCCCAAGTCCCAGGTCTTGGGGCGGCCCGGCGAGGGCTGGGCCGTGGCCATGACGACGCTGCTCCACGAGCGAGGCACCCTGGGCATGGCGCTCGCGGCCCGAGCCTCGGTGGCCAGCGCGGAGCTGGTGGACCTCGTGCGCACTCGGGGCCGGGGCGGCGAGCGGCTGATCCGGCAGGAGGCGGCCCGGCACCACATCGAGGCCCGGGTCCTGGAGCTGAACGGCTACCGGGGGGTCACGAACGTGATGAAGAACGGGGTCCCCGGCCCCGAGGGCTCGATCTTGAAGCTGATGTACTCGGAGCTGAACCAACGCATCGCCGAGAGCGCCGTGGACCTGCTGGGCCCCGCGGGCCAGGTCGAGAACGGCGCGCCCTGGCCATATGCGTTCCTACGCTCGCGCGCCAACACCATCGAGGCCGGCACCTCCGAGGTCCTGCGCAACATCCTGGCCGAGCGTGTCCTCGGCCTGCCCCGCAGCCGCTAGGAGAAGGGCGGCGGGGCGGCGCCTGCGTCTTGCGCCGTCGCGGCCGGCGCCGGTGCCTGGTTGCCGCGATAGCGCAGGAAGATGAAGGTTGCGCGGGAGGCCCAGAGCCCGAGGCTGAGGAAGAGGAGGTCGCCCGCCAGGTCGTAGAGGAGGCCACCGCGCGGCGACGCACCCGTTGCGGACCCGGAGCCGTAGTCGACGCTGCCGGTGACAAGGAAACGGCCGACTGTGCGCAGGGCGATGGTGGCCAGGAGTATGGAGGCGAAGATGGCGCCGCCCTTCATCCACAGGACGCCGGTCTGGGGGTCGTTCCAGAAGGTCATGGTCCGGACGAGGACGAAGCCGAAGCCGATGCCGGCCAGCAGGAAGACCGGGACCAGGGCCAGTGCCAGGGGATCGGAGAAGATCCTGCCCCCCGTCGGGATCAGGCCCGCCAGGATGACGAGGACGATGATGCCGCCGCTGATCAGGAGCCGGGCTGGACGCACGGGTTGGGGGCGCATGCGGCGGCGCATGGCAAAGAAGATCACGAGCACAAAGATGGCGGCGTAGGCCAGCTGGGTCTGCTCGGCCGGCGTCACCAGTCCAATCCTACGGCGCTGCCATCGCGGAGGCGCCGGTAGCCACCCGCCCAGATGCGCAGAAAAGGAATGGCGCCCGTGCACAGAACCTCGAGCGAGAGCAACGGGTTGGGGACGGTTGCGCCCAGCGCGGTGACGGCGCGGTTGAAGGCGCCGACCTGCTGGGCCACTTCGGCCATGGGAGCCTGGCTGTAGAGTCCGGCCACGGGGGCCGCGAACTCGGCCAACACCTCTTCTCGCGAGACCACCACGGCGCCCCCGCGCAGGTCCTGGAGGCGTTGCGCCGCGACAGCCAGGTCGGACGGTTCATCGCCCACAAGCAGAGCGCCGGGGCATTCCCAGGCAGAGCTGATCGCGATGGCGCCGCCCCTCAGGCCGAAGCCACGGAGCAGGCCCCGAAAGCTGCGCTCGCCGCCGGCGCGATCGACCACAGTGCAGATCAGATCCGACTGGCCGTCGCTTTCCACCTCGCGCGTCACGAGCGGCGACGCAGCCTGGATCTCCATGGCCCGGTAGCGCCCTCGTGGCGGCCGCGTCAGCAGCCCCGGACTCAGGCCCCGCAGGCGGCAGGTGTCGAGCATCCACGCGGGGTAGCGGCTGGGCGGTGAGGGCCGCGGCTCATGGCCGCCGACGCGGACGGTACTGGGCCGGAAGCCGCCGACTCGAGGCACGACCGCGAAGTCGGCCAGCATCCCGGGGCCCAACCCGCCCAGCCAGCGGCCCAGACCGAAGTGCTCGGCGATGGTGCGGGTCGCCATACGCACCGCGGTGGGCAGCGGCAGGCCCAGCGCGACTATCGCGTCCACCACCCGGTTCAGGGACTGACCGCGGACCAGTGGCTCCGGCTCCACGCCATCGGTGACGGCACCCATGCGGCTGAGGTCGACTCCGGTGTCGGCCAGGTTCGCAAGTGCGGCGATGTCCTGGCGGGTGGCGCCCTGCCGGGCGAGGGCGATCAGGCCCGACCGCAGGCGATTGAGGAGGTCCGTGGCGTCCACTCCTTCGTGGTCGGAACCGACGCCAAAGGCCGCGAGGGCCTCGACCTGCGGTAGGCGGGCGCCGGCCCCATGCCCCTCGACGGCCAAGCCGCGCTCCAGCGCGGCCGCGATCAGCGACTCAGTGCGTTGGTGGCGACGGAGCAGCCACGGCCAGTAGATCTCGCCCAGGCCGGCGCAGCGAGGATGATCCAGGAGCGGGATCCAATCCTCGGCGCGCAGCCGTGCGTCCTGGTCGGAGTCGATGGAGATCATGCCCGAGACCGTGTAGAAGATGCGGCCGGCGACCTGCTCCGCCTCGCTCAAGAACTCGCGAGCGCCCGCCGGACCCACGAGGAAGGAGGCCTCCTGAAGCTCTACGATCGAGGTCGTGACGCCGCAAGCCACCTGAGCGTCGGCCATGTCGGAGACGCGGACGCGCGTGAGGTGGGTGTGGCCCTCGATCAGGCCCGGCGCCACAAGACCGCCTTCCAGGTCGAGGCGCTCGGTACCGGCGCCGGCGCGATCCAGGACGTCGCTGTCGGGCCCGACGAAAGCGACCCGGCCGGCCGCCACGGCGAGTCCCCAATCCTCCTGCAGCTCCTCCGTGAAGACGTTGACGAGGGCGCCGCCACTGACCGTGAGGTCGGCTTCGGCCGCACCTCGGGCGACGTCCGCCAGGCGGCGCAGAATGGCCAAGTCGGGATGCAGCCGGACCGTCACGCCGACCTACGCTAGCGCCTCTGGGGAGTTCGGGAAGCTATCTCCGGGATCGGTCTGCGGGCGGCTCGAGCTGGCGACGCCGACCGTGACCAAGGCGACGGCGCGCACGGCGGAAGCGGTCCGGTCGTCCGGCGCTCCCACTCGACCGATCGCAGGCTCGTCCTGCTGCACCTGACCGAACGCGGCGCCTCGCTTCGCGAGGCCATCCATGATGAGGTGGAGCGGCTGACCGAGCGGGCGCTCGGAAGGTTCGACGATCTGGAGCGTGACGACCTCGTGCGCTTCCTGGCCGCCATCCGCCAGAACCTGGTTGCGTCAGCACCTGAGGCGGTCCCGGAGCGAGACGTCCGTCCCCGCTTCAACTGGGTGACCGCCGGATAGCGGTCGTTTTCAACACGCTGGCAGCGCGGCGAGCCGTACCATTCCGCCGATGGACTTCGCCTTTTCAGAGGATCAAGAGATGCTGCGGGCGTCGGCCCGTGACTTTTTGGCCAAGCAGTGCCCGCCCGCCTACGTCCGCCGGCAAATGGAGGCGGAAGACGCGTGGGACCCGGAGCTATGGCAGCGATTGACTGAGCTGGGCTGGACGGCGCTCGGCATTCCCGAGGCGTACGGCGGCGTGGGCACTTTCCTGGACCTGGTGGTGGTTCTGGAAGAAGCGGGTCGAGCCCTCCTCCCGGGCCCCTTCTTCGCCACGATGAGCCTGGCTGTGCCCGCGCTGCTGGAGGCGGGCACAGAGGCCCAGAAGAAGGAGGTGCTGACGCGGATCGCGGCCGGCGAGGCCCGCGCCACTGTGGCCCTGACCGAACCTTCGGGGCGGTGGGACGCGGAGGGTGTGGAGCTGCTGGGCGCGCAGCGCGTGGGCGAAAACTGGCGTCTGGACGGAGTCAAGCTCTTCGTGCCCGACGCAGCCCGCGCCGATTACACGGTGGTCGCGGCGCGAACGCGCGGCCACGGCGAGGAGGGCGTCACTCTCTTCCTGGTCGAGGGCCGGCCGGCAGGCATGACGGTCAGCCCCTTGAAGACGCTGGACATGACCCGGCGCTGGTCGGAGGTCCGCTTCGAGGGCGTCCAGTTGCCCGCCTCGGCGGTCATGGGCAGCCCCGACCAGGGCTGGGCGCCCCTACGCCGAGCGCTCGATTGGGGCGCGACAGCGCTCTGCGCGGAGATGGTCGGCGGCGCCCAGCACGTGCTCGACGCCACGGTCGAGTACGCGAAGACGCGTGAGCAGTTCGGCAAGCCCATCGGCGTGTACCAGGCCGTTTCCCACAAGCTGGCCGACATGCTGGTCTCGACCGAGAGCTCCAAGTCGGCCACGTACTACGCCGCGTGGGCGGTGGACGCGGACGCGCCGGACCGGTCGCTGGCAGCCTCGATGGCCAAGGCGTACGTCTCAGATGCCTACCGCAAGACCGCCGGCGACGGCATCCAGGTGCACGGCGGGATCGGCTTCACCTGGGAGCACGACATGCACCTGTACTTCAAGAGGGCCAAGGCGTCCGAGGTGTCTCTCGGTGACGCCACCTACCACCGGGAGCTGGTCGCGCAGGCGCTGGACCTGTAGCTTGTATCGCGCCGGAGTGACCTGGGAGGCGCGAGCGGCGGGCTGAACAACGTGACAGTGGTGATCGTGCCGTACGACCCGGCCTGGCCAGCGCGGTTCGAGGCCGAGGCGGCGCGCATCCGGCAGGCTCTGGGGGTGATCGCCGTCCGCGTCGACCACATCGGCTCCACAGCGGTGCCCGGGCTGGCAGCGAAGGACATCGTGGACATCCAGGTCTCGTTGCGGTCGCTGGAGCCTGAAGCACCATATCGGGTGCCGCTGGAGGGCGTGGGCTATGTTCACGGCCCCGACGACGAGGCCGCCCACCGCTTCTTCAAGCGGAACTCAGTTGCGGGTCGTCGGCTCGTGAACCTCCATGTTTGCGAGGCCGGTGGAAACTGGGAGAGCCGCCATCTGGCCTTCCGTGACCGGCTACGCGAGCGTCCAGACGTGGCCGCGCGCTACGAGCAGTTGAAGCGCGACTTGGCGCAGATTTTCCCCAGTCGTGGCGCTTACACGGAAGCGAAGACCGCGTTCATTCGCTCTGTCGTTCGTGATCACTTGAAGAAGTACCCTTCACCACCGCCCTAGCGCGGCCCTGGACGCTGCGTGGCGATCATGCGTCAGAGGGGCCGGTGACGCGGTCTCCTAGAATCGCCGCGAAGGCAGCCGCGACTTCTGCCGCCGGCCGTCGAGATGTATCCCCGAATTGGTAAGCCCGAGTGGCCCCATCGGTGTCAATCAATATCAATCGACGCAGCTTTCCCACTCCTTTCTCGATCCGCGCGGAGGCAATGGAGGATGCGGGGATGACAACTGCGTCCGGTACCGCAGCAGCGATCTGACCTGGGCCTCCGTCGCGAGCCGCTCGGAGGGCCACGGCCTTTCGCTCCTTGATCCTCCCCGCCACCGACAGGCCTCGAGCCGCACCTCCCAGCGCCCCGAAGAACAGCATTCCTCGCCCGGACCGATCCATCTCGGTACCCACACCCCCCAGTGGGACTTCCACAACCGCGTCGGCGAACACGAGAACGGAATAGGAGCCTCGGAACCCTTTCTTCCGCACCTCTTCCAGTACGTATTGGTACACGCCTTCACACCCTCCGATTGGCTAACAAATGAATGGAACAATCCTGGCTATCCGCGATCGTGCGGCGGCCGCCACTCGATCCTGTTTCCGGTCGCGTCTCGTAGCCACTCCAACGCGTCGTCGCCCTCTAGTAGTCGAAAATCCTCGGGCGTCCCGATGTTCAGTCTTGCGCGGAACGGCGAACCGGACGCACCCCTGAATTTGGCGCCCGCAACTACGACAGTATCGAGGTCCGCGGATTCAAGGTTCACCTCACGGACGTCTGCGTCTCGCAGGTCACAGCGCACCATGACACTTCCGCCCAGATCTGCCCCAAACAAGGAGGAACCTCGGTAGTCGGATCCGTCTTGCATAGTGCGCAACAGGATCGCCCCGGCGAGGTTAGCCTCTCGGAAACTGCAGTCCACCATGTGGGCCTTCGAGAACCAAGCGCCGACAAGGCGGGCTCTGTTGAAGGCGGACAATGTGTGCCAAGTGGACGTCAGGTCTGCCCCGCTGAGATCAGTCCTGACAAAGGTGCAGCGGCCGAACCCGAAACCACCGAAGTCGACCTCGCCAAGATGGCGTTCGCTTAGATCCAAGCCCTCGAAGTGCGGGTTCTTGCGACCATCGGAGCCCAAGGGAGAGGCCCAGTATGCCCGGAGCCGACGGATGACTTCGGCCTCGACTGAATCATCCGACCGAAGCCGGCCAACCGTATGGCTAGGGGGCGACGAAGGCCACATTGTCAGCCCAGCCTTCCTGGGTCACCGCTAGCCGGAGCTCAGTCAACTGCTCGGCCGAAAGGTGCTCCACGTTCACCGCAACGTTGTTCCGCTGGGCGAGTTTGCGGCTCATCTCGCCGACGGCCCGATCAAGGTTGAAGTTGGCTGCCCGCGGGCTGTAGACGTCCCAGGTTTTCCCCGAGCCGCCATTTTCGATGAAGTCGCCACCATGAGGGTCGGGATCCCGAACCGCTCCACGCACCGCACCGCGCTGCTCCAACCGCAGTATCACCCTTGCCTCTTCGACCGAGCTGGTGTCGACCTTCCAGCCCTTGGCCGGGTCGCGAGCCAACGCCTCGACCCTCCGCTGGTCGACCCCGAACTCCCGCGCACTGTCCACGACATCCTTTTCATCCTCGGGCTTTAGCGGCGGCTGCGGTGCGGCGCTCGTCGTCTGTGCCACCGACCTTCGAGCCTGGGCGTGGCGCAGCTCTCGCAGCTTCTCCTGGACCACCGGGTCGCCCAGGCTCTTGCCCATTGCCAGCGCGAGCAGCATGAGCAGGAACGCCCACAGGTTGCCCATCCCACTGAGCGCAAGCTGACCACCGTCCGGACCCTCCAAGCGAGCCCCGATCGCACCCGCCGACGATGCGTTCGGGGCCGGCCTCGGCGCCAGCACCTGCGTCAGGCGCACGCCAGGCATCCAGCCCACCGGCTCCGAGACCCCGGCCCGCTGCCACGCCGGCCGCAGGGTCGGCGGCGAGGCGGTCGCCAGCTCGTGCTGGAACTGAAGCTCCAGGGTCGCCAGCGCCGCCAGGAAGTCCAGCCACGCCTGCTCGGCCAACCGCATCAGCAGCTCCAGCTCGGAGAAAAGCTCAGGCGCTCGCTCGAGCGCCCGAGCCAGGTCCAGCGGGCTCCCGGCCCGGACTGCCGCGCCCAAGGCCGCCAAATCCTCGGCGATCAGCTCCGCCTCTCGATTGGACCTGGTCGCCGCGGCTGCGGCCGCAGTCAGGTGACTCGCCATCGCCGCACAGTTTCCGGCGAGTCCCGCGATGCCCCTAGCCTGCGCCTCCCAGCTGCTCCGGAAGGCCTCGCTGGCTGCGCCCTGCCACGATTCGCCGGTCCGCAACACTGCGGCCGAGAGGTCGGTCGCCCGGCCCTCCAAGTGCGCCGCCTGATCACGCCATGCGTCCGCTGCCCGCGTCAGCGCTGCCGGGTCCCCTGCTAGCCGGGCGGCCCCGGACACTCCGCCCACCCGTGACAGCGCCGACTCGATCGCATCCATCACGCCAGCCGCAGCCCCGCTGAGAGCGGTCAGAACGTGCTCTCCAGGTCCGCTCGCTCGTAGTTGTCCGCCGTAACCGACAGGTTGGCCGCCGTCCGCGCCAGCGCCGCCTTCAGACGATCCAGGTTCTGACCGACCGACGCCAGGCGGCCTGCATACGCGGTCGCTGCCGCTGCGCCCACGGGCAGCCGACCGAAGGCCTCAGAGGACAGAGCGGCGGCCGTGGCCGAAGCCGACAGGGCAAAGCCGGCATCGCTCCCGGTCCGTTCGAAGCGCCGGGCGAGAGCCCGCACCGTGGGGGTATGGACGTCGAAGCGGGCCGCCATGCACTTCAGGCTACGGACGCCCGGCGGACACGGGACGGACAGTCAGACGTTCTGTTCGGCAGCCAAGCTATGCCGTGAACGGGTCAGAGGCGCTCGTAGCTCTCCACATCGACCACGAACACGGTCGCCCCGCCCACCTGGACCTCGACCGGGTAGGGCATGAACATCTCCCCCGCCTCCACCATGGGCGGCATCGGCGTCAGGTAGCGGTTCCGCTGCCGGCAGTTCTCGTGGATTAGGCGCATGACCAGGTCCACGCGCTCCGCGTCGACACCGATGAGGAGGGTGACGTTGCCCTGCTGGAGGAAGCCGCCGCTGGAGGCGAAGCGCGTCACCGAGACGCCATTGGCGTTCAGCGCCTGGACCGTGGGCCCCGCGTCCTCGCCCTGCACGATGGCGAAGATCAGCTTCACCGCGCCACTACCGGTCGGCTTTCGATCCGCGCCGCCACTGTTTCCGCGATCTCGGGCGCGCCACGCCCGTCCTCGATCACTAGCCACCGGGCCGGGTCTGCATCCGCCAGGGCGCGGTAGGCGTCGGCGACGGCCTGGTGGAACTCGGGGGCCTGCGCCTCCAGCCGATCGGGCTCGGCCCCAGCCCTAGCCCGGCGGACTCGCGCCACGTCCGGTGTGACCTGGAGCAGCACCGTCAGGTCCGGGATTGGGAAGGTGGCCGGCCAGTAGACAGGAGCCCCGCGCAAGCGCTGGTAGACCATCGTCGAGTCGTGGTACCGGTCGCAAATCACGAGCCGCCCGGCCGCGAGCGCGGGCCTGATCTGGAGCCGCAGCAACTCGGACCGCGCGGCCATGAAAAGGTGCATCTCGGCCTCAGCGCCCATGTCCCGGCGCCGGTCGAGCAGCAGCTCTCGGAGGCTCTCGCCCAACGGCGTGCTGCCCGGCTCGCGTACGAGCAGCGGCTGACGGTCCCCCAGGCGCCGCGCGAGCAGCGCGAGCTGCGTCGACTTGCCGCCGCCATCCGGGCCCTCCAGCGTGACGAGCACCCGGTCGACCCTCCGCCTACTCGATGTCCGGCGCGGGCAAGATCCGAAGCCGGCGCTGCGGCTCCTTGCCCGTGCTCCGGGCGACTAGCTCGTTCTCGGCGACCAGCTGGTGCTGAAGCCGGCGCACGTAAGCGTTCTGGGGCGAGATCTCCAGCGGTCGCAGCGTCGACTTGACGCGCCGGATCGCCTCCATCGTCTCGTTCAGCGCCCGCTGCACGCCCGAGTCGGGGCGCTCAGCCGCGTACACGCGGCTCAAGACGTCCCGGATCTGGGCGACGGAGTTGCTGCGCAGGATGTGGATGGGGATGCCGTTCGATTCCGCCTGGCGCAGGATGTCCGGGCGCCGGCGGTAGTAGTTCTTGAGCGTCAGCACCAGGTCCGCCCCGTCCAGGTTGGCGAGCACGCGGACCGGCAGGTCGAGGTCGCGGATCGTCTGCTCCAGGTAGACACGAGAGACGCCGTACGGAAAGACCGCGCGCGCCCTCCGCGCGCCCAGAGCCGCCGGGGCCGTGCCCGGCGGGTGTTCGCGGACCGGGCTCTCCTGCGCCACGGCGGGGACGTCGGCGTTGGAGATCACCCTGCCCTCGCGCGTCCGCACCCGGACGCGCGGCGTGGGCAGCGCGCCCCGGAGCGCGTGGTCGACCACGTCGGCCAGGGGCTGATGAATGGCCACGCGCTCCCGGTCCTGGATCTCTATCAGCACGTCGAACGTGGGCGGGGACTTGCGCTCCAGCACTGTCTTCTGGGTGCCTCGCCGCCGCGCCTCCTCATCCGAGAGAGTGACGCTCTGAATGCCCCCGAGCAGGTCGTTGAGCGTGGGGTTGACGAGGAGGTTCTCCAGCGTCTGGCCGTGAGCGGTGGCGATCAGCTGCACGCCGCGCTCGGCGATCGTGCGCGCCGCCGCCGCCTCCGCCTCCGTCCCGATCTCGTCGATCACGATGACCTCGGGCATGTGGTTTTCCACCGCCTCGATCATCACCGCGTGCTGCTGGGCCGGGGTCCGGACCTGCATCCGCCGCGCCCGCCCGATGCCGGGATGAGGGATGTCGCCATCGCCGCCGATCTCGTTGGACGTATCCACGATCACCACCCGCATGCGCTGCTCGTCGGCCAGGAGGCGGGCGGACTCACGGAGCATGGTGGTCTTGCCGATGCCCGGCCGCCCGAGCAGGAGGATGCTCTGGCCCGAGACGACGATGTCGCGGAAAATCTCGGCCGTGCCGGTCACTGCCCGGCCCACCCGGCAGGTGACGCCGACGATCCGCCCCGAGCGGTTGCGGATGGCCGAGACGCGGTGCAGCGTGCGCTCGATCCCGGCTCGGTTGTCGCCGCCGAACTGGCCCACGTGCTCGGCCACAAACTCCAGGTCGGCCTCGGTCACCGGCTGGTCCGAGAGCAGGATCTCGCGGCCCGGCACCCGCGCCTCAGGCTCGCGGCCGAGGTCGAGGACGATCTCGAGCAACTCCGCCGGGTCGATTCGCTCTCGCAGCGGACGGCTGAGGTGGGCCGGGAGGGCTCGGGCCAGCAGCTCGATCTCGTCGTCCCAGAGGGGTCGGGAAAGCGCCTCCATCAACCGAACGACGGGACCAGGCCACTCTCAGTGACGGGCTCCCGCACGGTCAGCTCGCGGACCAGCAGGGCCTGGGTCAGCAGCAGCTCGAAACCGCGCCCCCGGAGGGCGTCGATCATGTGCGCATCATAGTGGCGCAGGCTCGACCAGACCGGCTCGCCGCGGACCGCGACGAGCGCGTGGTCGGCCACCTCGTCGGCCAGCCCGGCCTCCGGCAGCGCCATGAGCGAGAGCAGGTGAGGCCGGGCCTGGCGGCTGCGCTGGACGCCACACCAGGCCACCACCTCCACGCGCTCGACGAGCTCCTGTTCGCCTGGCGTGGCCCGCAGCGCCCGCCAGTCGCGGTACGTCGGCGCTTCGAGGGTCGCTACCAACCGAGGCGTGACCTTGCGGTAGAGCTGGTAGAGGAGGCGGGAATCGCGGGCGCGCATGGTGCGGAGCCCAAACGGCGTGGCATCCGATCGAGGCTCGGGCTGTTCCGCATAGACGACCGTCTCCGTCGCGTACTGGCGAAAGCCCTGGATCCGGAAGACGCGCAGCAGCGGGTCGTCCAGGGGAATGCGCACGAACAGGCGGTGGACACCGCGGCCGGCGTACTCGACCAGGTGCTCGACCAGGGCCGTGGACACCTCCTGCTCGTCCGCATCGGCGGCCACGCAGAGGTTCAGCACCTGCAGTGTCGAGGCCTTGGCAGGCAGGCTGAGCGTCAGCGGCCGGCCGGAGGCCTGGACGAAGCCGATGACACGGCCGCGATCCTCGGCCACGAACAGCAGCGTCTCCTGGGAGAGCGGGAGGATGGCGCTGAGGGTCTGGCTGACCAGGCCCCAGAGCCGGGCCGGAGGCGCCACGGGGGAGAATCGGGCCTCCGCCTCACGGTGGATCTGTTCGATGCGGGAGAGGTCGAGGAGAGAGGCCGACCGCAGCTTCATGCGGTTACCGCTCCGTAATTCACGAGGTCGAGGAAGACCCGGTGCAGGCGCTCGTCGCCGCTCAACTCGGGGTGGAAGGCGAGACCCAAAATGCGTCCCTGGCGCACCGCCACCGCGTGCCCGGCCAGTTCGGCCAACACCTCGGCGCCCGGCCCGACGGACTCCACCAAGGGGGCGCGGATGAAGACGCCGGGAAAGGCCTTTCCGGCCAGGCCCTGGATCTCGAGGTCAGCCTCGAAGCTGTCCACCTGGCGCCCGTACCCGTTGCGGCGCAGAGCGACGTCCAAGAGTCCAAAGCCCTGCTGGTCGGGGCGACCGTCGGTGATCTGCGCGGCGAGAAGGATCAGGCCCGCGCACGTGCCCAGCGTGGGCAGGCCGGAGGCGATGAGCTCGCGCAGGGGTACGGCCAGGCCGACACGCTCCAGGAGAATCTGCATGGTCGTGCTCTCGCCACCGGGGATGACGAGGCCGTCGAGACCTTCCAAGTCGCCGCGCGAGCGAACCAGGCGGGTGGCGGCGTCCAGGGCGTCGAGCAAGCGCACATGCTCCCGGTAAGCGCCCTGCAGGGCGAGGACGCCGATCAGAGGCGCGCTGCTACCAGCCGCGGCTTGCCAGCAGCTCCTCGCGGGGGATGGAGGGGATCTCCAGGCCGCGCATCGGGTCGCCCAGCCCGGCCGAAACCTGGGCCAGCACGTCCGGCTGATCGTGGTAGGTGGTGGCCGAGACGATGGCCTTGGCCATGCGCAGGGGATCTGACGCCTTGAAGATGCCGGAGCCGACGAAGACCCCGTCCGCCCCCAGCTCCATCATCCAGGCCGCATCGGCTGGGGTGGCGATGCCTCCCGCCACGAACGTGACGACCGGCAGGCGGCCCAGCTCCTGCGCTTGGGCCAGCATCTCGACCGGGGCGCCGATCTCTTTCGCCTCGTGCACGAGCTCCGCGTAGCTGAGGCCGCGCAGGCGCCGAATGTCGGCGGCCACGGCGCTGAGGTGGCGCTTGGCCTCGACGATGTTGCCCGTCCCCGCCTCGCCCTTGGTGCGGATCATCGCGGCGCCCTCGGCGATGCGGCGCAGGGCCTCCCCGAGATCGCGGCAGCCGCAGACGAAAGGCACCGTGAAGCGCCATTTGTCGATGTGGTTCGCCTCGTCGGCCGGGGTCAGCACCTCGGACTCGTCGATGTAATCGACACCGAGCGCTTGCAGGATGCGGGCCTCCGTCGTATGGCCGATCCGGCACTTGGCCATGACCGGGATGGTGACGGCGTCCATGATCGAGCGGATCAGCGCCGGGTCGGACATACGGGCGACGCCGCCCTCTTTGCGGATGTCCGCCGGCACCCGCTCTAGGGCCATGACCGCGCAGGCGCCGGCCTCCTCGGCGATGCGCGCGTGCTCGGCCGTGACGACGTCCATGATGACGCCGCCCTTCAGCATCTCCGCATGCCCCGACTTGACCTTGAAGGTGCCCTTTTGAACCCCGTTGCCGTCGGTCATCGTCGGCCCATTCTACCCGCGCGCGGAAGCGGTTCCGAACGGTGCCTGTGTTCGACGGGCGTAGACTCGCGGAGGCCGATGGACCTCTACCGCGAGGCCAACCGCAGGCTGTGGGACGAGTGGGCGCGCATCCACCCGGGCTCGGACTTCTACCGCCTCGAGGACTTCAAGGCCGGCTGGGACCCGCTCAAGGCCTTCGAGGTGGAGGAGCTGGGCGACGTCAGCGGCCGGAGCCTCCTCCACCTGCAGTGCCACTTCGGACGCGACACCCTGTCCTGGGCGCGTCACGGGGCGCGCGTCACTGGCGCCGACTTCTCGCCCGTGGCGATGCGGGCGGCCCGGGCGCTGGCGGCCGAGCTGGGCCTCGAGGCGACGTTCGTCGAGTGTGACCTCTACGCGCTGCCCAGCCGCCTTCCGGGCCGGTTCGACATCGTCTACACGTCCTTCGGCGTGCTGGGCTGGCTGCCCGACATCGTCGGCTGGGCGGCCGTCGTCGATCACTTCCTGAACCCCGGCGGCACGTTCTACATCGCCGAGTTCCATCCCGTCGCGAACACCCTTGACGACGAGGCGCCGGAGCCGCGCGTGCGTCATGGTTACTTCCACCGTGCAGCCCCGGAAGCCTTTCCGGTGCGCGGCTCGTACGCCGACCCCGAAGCGGAGGTCGACGAGGAGTTCGAGTACTGCTGGAACCACAGCCTGGGCGACGTGGTCTCAGCCCTGGCCGGAAGGGGCCTGGTGATCGAGTTCCTGCACGAGTTCCCGTTCACCACCGATCGCCGCTTGCCGTACCTGGAACGTCGCAGCGAGCGCTACTGGCAGCTACCCGACGGCAAGGGCGAGCTCCCGCTCATGTACTCCATCCGCGCGAGCAAGCCCCCCGCGGGCTGACGGGGGGTCGACGAGGTCAGCGCTGGGCCGGCCGGCGCGTCTCGAGCCCATCCAGGATGGTGCCGAGACCGAAGCGGAACAGCTCGTCCATGTCGGGCCGCGCGACAACCGCGGCGACGGCGGTCAAGTTCGGATAGAGCGCCGGGTCGAGAGCCGCCGCCATGTCCGGCGGTTCCTCGCCCCGACGGACGGGGTGAATGCGGGGGGTCTCCCCCGCATGGTCCAGCAGCAGCCTGCTGACCCCGCCGCCGATGGTGACCTCGTAGCGATCGGCGGCTTCCTGGTAGCCCGGGCTCTCCAACTGCACGTGGCTGATGCTGCCCATGCGCTGGGTGTCGAACGTCAACTGGCTCGCGGCCCCACGCACATTGATCCGGGCCGGGACTCCGGTCGGGCGATGCAGCTCGACGCGGCTCACGCCCCCGGCCAGCGCGACCGTGACCGTGCCCTCCGGACGCGGCAGCGAGAGCGCCAGCCGGCGCGCCCCACCGGCCACATCGAGTCCGCGCAGGCTGAGGCCGGCCAGGTCGGCGTCGACCTTGTCGACCCCGCCGGCGACGTGGACGCGCCAGGCCACCGACGGGTTGAGCCGGACCTCTAGCCCGCGGCCGGAGCGGATCGTCACGGTCTCGCCGCGGACGTCGAGCCGCGGCGGCCGCCCCGGGTGACGCACGCGGCAGAGGCTGACGAGCTCCGCGTCGGCGAGGAGCGTTGTCTCCGAGACACCGCCCGCGAGCGCCAGCGTCGCCCTCTCGCGGCCGTTGCGCGCAACGTCCATGGCCTCCTCGGAGACCGCAGCCTGGCCTCGGCCGCCGGCGCGGGCGGCGGTCTCCTCGGCGACGAAGCCGGGCACGAAGTTGCTTAGCAGGTAGCCGGCCGCGGCCGCGTCATGGGGCGACAGGCCGGCCTCGACCAGGGCGCCCAGGGTTCGCTCCGCCGCGAGCAGAGTCGCCGGGTCCGAGGCCAGACCCCGACCATAGGCGACGCGGGCGGCGTCGCGATGGGAGAGCAGGACCCGCCGCCAGGCCCACATCCAGTCCTCCAGTCGCTCCCGCCAGGGCAGCGCCGGGTCGGGCGCTCGGACCTCCGCGCTGATCGCCGCGTGAACCAGGTCGAGGAGCTGCTCCTTGTCCCGCACGTGCCAGTAGAGCGAAGCCGCCTTGACCCCCAGCCGGTCGGCCAGCGCGCGCATCGTCAGGCCGTCCAACCCGACGTCATCGAGGAGCTCCAGGCCTGCTCGCACGACCTGGTCACGGCCGAGGCCCCCCGTCAACCGCTGCAACTTCTCCTTCATCCCGCGTTTCGCTTTCCATTTGACAGACTAACACTGTTTGAGTAAGCTAACGCCGTTAGCCATCGAACGTCGTTAGCCGTTGATCAGTCGAGGAGGACAAAGATGCCGACCGCCATCCGCCGCCACCGCCAGGTCAATCCCTGGGCAGTCCTGATCGTGCTCTCGTTGGGCACCTTCATGACGCTGCTCGACCTGACGATCGTCAACGTGGCCATCCCCAGCCTGAGCACCGGGCTGGGGGCCAGCCTGGACCAGGTGCTGTGGGTGCTCAACGCCTACAGCCTGGGCTACGCCGTGCTGCTGATAACCACCGGCCGGCTCGGCGACGTGTTCGGCCCCCGAAACCTGTTCGCGGCCGGGCTCAGCCTGTTCACGGTCGCGTCCGCGCTGAGCGGCCTGGCCCAGAGCCCGACCCAGCTGATCCTCGCCCGCGCGCTCCAGGGCGTGGGTGCGGCCCTCCTGGCCCCGCAGGGTCTGCCCATCATGCTCAGCCTCTTCCCGCCGCATCGTCGGGCCGGCGTGTTTGCCGTGTTCGGCATCCTCGCTGGCCTGGCGGTCGTCGCCGGGCCGACCCTGGGCGGGGTGCTCGTCACCCACTTCGGCTGGCGCTCCATCTTCTACGTCAACCTGCCCGTCGGCGTGCTGGTCGTCGCCCTCGCTTTCGTCCTCATTCCCGACCTGCGGCCGGGCATCCGCCACCGCCTCGACCTGGTCGGCGTCCTGCTGGCCACCGCCGGACTCCTCGGGGTCGTGTTCGGCCTGATAGAGGGCGAGCGCTACAGCTGGGGCACCTTCCGCGGCCCGATCACCATCCCCATGATCATCGCCGCCGGTGTGGCCCTGCTCGTTGGCTTCCTGGTCCACCAGTACCGGCGCCAGGGATCGGAGCCGCTGCTGCCGTTCGCCGTCTTCCAGGACCGCAACTTCTCACTGATGACCTTGGTCATGGCCACGATGGGCTTCAGCATCCTCGGTGTCTACCTACCGCTGACCATCTACCTGCAGTCGGTTCTGGGCCTGACCGCGCTGGAGGCGGGCCTGACCACGGCCGCACAACCTCTAGCCATGCTGCTGATGTCAGGCGTCGCCAGCGCCCTGGTCCAGAAGGTCAGCCCCAAGTACCTCGTGATCCCGGGCCTGGTCGCGTTTGCCGCCGGTATCGTCTACCTCGCCGGGGCTGTCGAGGTCGGCTCCAGCCGGTGGGTCTTCCTGCCCGGCCTCATCACCAGTGGCCTGGGCATGGCCTTCATCTGGACGCCCGTCTACGCTCTGGCCACGCGCGATCTGCGACCGGACCTGGGCGGGGTGGCCTCGGGCGTCATCAACACGATCCAGGAGCTGGGCGGCGTGATCGCCAGCGCGGCGCTCGGAGCCCTGCTCCAGAACCGCCTGGCTGCAGGCCTTCACGATCAGGCCGTCGCTCGCGCGGGCGAACTGCCGGAAGCCGAGCGGCAGCCGTTTGTCGACGGCTTCGCCAATGCCTCTCAGCAGGGGTTGGGGGTCGGTGCCGGCCAGGCCGGCGCGCCTGCCCTGCCGCCGGGCCTGCCGGAGCAGGTGGCGCGACAGATCCAGGTGGTCGCGCACGAGGTCTTCAGCCACGCCTTCGTCGCTGCGATGCGGCCCACCATGCTCGTCCCGGTGGCGGTGATCCTGCTCACGGCCGTGGCCTGCCTCTGGGTCCGGGCGCTGCCGCCGGCCGGCGCGGCCAAGTCCAGTGATGAGGCCGCGCGCCCCATCGAGTCCGGCCAGGCCGTCGCCTGAGCCCATACCCACACTTTTGTTCCCAGGAGAATTCGAAATGAGCGAGCAGGTTCAACGGACGCCTTATGTGAAGGACCGGGACGAGACGATCGACCGGCTGTCGGCCGAGATGCAGCAGCGCTGGCATGGGTGGGGCTCGCCAGTCGGCCTGGGCATCGCCATGGTCTCGTTCGGAGCGTTCCTGGTCATGATCGGCGAGGCCGTGAGGCTGATCTTCCGCTGATCTGAGGGACGCCTCGACCCAGAAGGCGGGGCGTTCGCGCGCCTCGCCTGTCTTTTCGTCGTTGAAGTGCGACCCCGACAATGGAGCGCGTCGATGCCGGTTGCGCTGCCGTTGGAAGGGCTGCGGGTGGTCGAGCTGTCGGCCTTCGTGGCCGCACCGCTCGGGGGTGCGACGCTGGCCCGGCTGGGCGCCGATGTGATTCGCATCGACCAGCTGGGCGGCGGCATCGACGCTCAGCGCTGGCCGCTCGGACCCGACGGGCGCAGCCTCTACTGGTCGGGTCTCAATCGGGGCAAGCGCTCGGTCGCGCTCGATCTCCGCAGCGAACGCGGTAGGGACGTTGCGGTGCGTCTCGCGGCCCGAGCCGCGACCGTTCTCACCAACCTGCCGGCGCGTGGCCCTTTGGGGTTCGCCGCGCTCCGCGAACGCCGGCCAGACCTGGTGATGGTGCGAATCACGGGCGGCGATGGCGGCACCGCTGCCGTCGACTACACGGTCAATGCCGGCACGGGCTTTCCCTGGATCACCGGCCCCGAAGAGGCGGTCGGGCCCGTGAATCACGTCCTCCCAGCCTGGGACGTGGCTGCGGGCTACCGAGCGGCGGCTGAGCTTCTGGCGGCTGACCGGCGGCGCCTTCTCACCGGCCAGGGCGGCGAGGTTGTGATCTCGCTGGCGGAGGTGGCTCTGCGCGTCGCCGACCACCTGGGCTACCTGGAGGAAGCGCGGCTGCTGCCCAGTCCTCGGGGCCGGCACGGCAATGACGTTTACGGCACCTACGGACGCGACTTCGCCACGGCTGATGGCCGCCGCGTGATGGTGCTGGCGCTGACGCCGCGCCAGTGGCGGAGCCTGGCCATGGCCGCGGGGCTCGAGCCCGACGCCATCGCTCCGGACCTGCGTCTGGAAGGCGAGCGCTGGCGGCACCGCGCTGCGATCGGCGTCGCGCTCGAGGCCTGGATCGGGCAGCGCACCCTGGCCGAGGTCGGCACCGCGTTTAACGCCCAGGAGGTGCTCTGGGGGCCGTACCGGACTTTCCAGCAGGTGCTCGACGAGGATCCCCGCGCAGCCGAGATGCTGGCGGGCCATGGTCCGGACCCGGTGTTGGGCGCAGACACCGAAGCTGTCCTCAGCGCGGAAGGTGAGGACCTGTTGGCGCTGCGGGCGGCGCACGTGATCGCGTAGCCGGCTGCCGTCCGGCCCCGCGAAACATCCCAGTCCTGCGCCCCGTTGAATGTGGCGCGATGCAGCACTCCGCCGCCGAACTTCACCTCCACACGACCTGCAGCGACGGCGACCTCAGCCCCGAGGCCATGGCCGGCGAGCTCGAGCGTTCCGGCCTGGCTGTAGCCGCGATCACCGATCACAACACGCTCGCAGGCGCGCGGCGTGTGCGCGCCGCGCTCGCCGGCCGCGGCCCGGAGATCGTCAGCGGGGCCGAGATCGGAAGCCGTGAAGGCCACATCCTGGCGCTCTTCATCGACCACGACCTGCCCACCGGCCTGAGTGCGGCCGAGACGGTGGCCGCCATCCATCGGGCCGGCGGCCTGGCCGTCGCCGTGCACCCGTATTTCCCCGCCCACAGCGTCGGGCGCCTCGCCCGCGAGCTACCGTTCGACGCCATCGAGACGTTCAACGGCACCCCGTTGGGCGAGCCCGGCAACTGGCTGGCGCAAGTCCGGCTGCGGCGCTCCCTAGCGCTGCGCGTGGGCGGTTCCGACGCTCACGTGGCGGCGGCCATCGGCCACGTCCGTACGCTCTTCCCCGGCCACACGGCGGCAGACCTCAGGGCCGCGCTGGAGAGCGGCCAGGTGAGCTACACAGTCGACTGGGCTCGCCACCTCCGCGCCGGAGCCGCCGAGGTTCGCCGGCAGGCGCGACGCGCGTTGCGACACGCGCACACGGCGCCGCCCAGCCCCGAGCCCAGCCCGACTCGATGAGACGAGGCCGCAGGCCTCGTAACCACAGGCGTCGCGCTTAGGCCCGGCTTTGCCGGGCCGTTTGAGTTGGTGCTCCCGCCGCTCCACGTCAGGCGCGCGCAAGCGTGAGGAGGGCGGATCCACGGGGGAACCTGGGTTCCCTCTGTGATTTATACGGGCGTGGTCCAGCCCTTGTACTTGGGGCTCTCGCCCCGCACAGCGCCGAAGTAGATCTGCTGCAGCTCCTGGCTGAACTCACCCACGCGCCCGTCGCCGACCGCCCGGCGGTCGATCTCCACCACCGGCGAGATCTGGGCTCCGGTGCCACAGAGGAAGATCTCGTCCGCGCCATAAAGCTCGGTGCGATCGATCGAGCGCTCCACCACGACAGCCCCGAGCTCCTCGCGGATGAGGCCAATCAGAAGGCGCCTCGTGATCCCCTCCAGGATGTCGTCGGTGACCGGCGGCGTGTGCCAGACCCCGTCCTTGAACATGAAGAGGTTCTCGGCCGAGCCCTCCGACACGTGCCCGTCCTGCGTCAGCACGATGGCCTCGTCGAACCCGCTCTCCATCGCCTCCGACTTGGCCAGCGCCGAGTTGACATAGCCGCCGGTGACCTTGGCCCGAGCCGGGAGAGACAGGTCGGACGTGCGACGCCAGCTGGAGACCATGCAGCGGATGCCTGCGTCGATCTCGACGTAGTTGCCCATCGGCGCCGTGTAAATCAGAAAGCCGTCGGTCAGGCCGTGAAGCTGGACCCCGATCTGTTCGACCGACTTGTAGACGAGGGGCCGCACGTACGCGTCGGTTCGGTACTCGTTGCGCCGCAGCAGCTCCAGGGTCACGTCCATCAACTCGGGGACGGTGTACGGCACCGCCATGCGCAGGATCTTGGCCGAGTTGTGCAGGCGAACGTAGTGGGCCGGCCCCTGAAGGAGGTACAGGCGCTCCTGACGCTCGCTCCAGTAGGCGCGGATGCCCTCGAAGCAGCCCGTTCCGTAGTGCAGCGCGTGGGTCATGACCCCGATGTGGACATCGTGGTAGCGCGCGAACTCGCCCTCGTAGAAGACCCAGGAGTTGGGATGCCGAGGGCGGCTCGGAGCGCGGCTCTTGAGATCGGTCAGCACACTCATCGCACGGCGATTGTAGGCCAGCGTGCAGTCGCTCCCCGCGTCCGCTATAACTGCGGAGGAATCTATGCCGACGCTCTACGGGATCATCTCGGACCTCCGCCGTGAACATCAGAGTCCGGCCGCCGCCCGGACTCTGGACATGGTCTCGTCCGAGCTCGGGCGCACGCAGGACAACCTGCGCCAGGCCCTGGTCAGGCTGGACACGCACGCGGTTCCTGAAAGTGGCAGGCCTGTACTGGACGAGCTGTCCCAGCGGGCCCAGGCGGCCGGGCTCGACAACCTCCTCGTGCCCGTCTCCGCGGAGGAGAGGAAGGCCGCCGAAGAAACCATCGGCCCCAGCCAGGTCGGGATCGCCATGGTCCTGGCCCTCTCGACCCTGGTGCCGATCGTGCTCGTGGCGGTCGCGATCGTCGTCGCCGTCAAGTAAATGTCCTGATGGCGCAGGACTTCTCGTTCGACATCGTCTCGGAGTACGACACCCAGGAGCTGACGAACGCGCTGGATCAAGCGCGGCGCGAGGTGGCGACGCGCTTCGACTTCAAGGGCACCGACGCGCATCTGGAGCACAAGGGCGACGTGGTCATGGTCGAAGCCTCGACCGAGGACCGGGCCAAGGCAGCCTATCAGGTCCTGGTCGAGAAGGCGGCGCGCCGCGGCCTCTCGGGCAAGCTCTTCCACCCCGGCGAGCCGAAAACGATCGGCCGCGGCCGGGGTCAAATCGAGGTCAAGCTCAACTCCGGCATCTCCGACGACCTGGCTCGGTCGCTGGTGGCGCGGGCGAAGAAGGTCGCGCCCAAGATCCAGGTCCGCATCCAGGGGGACCAGGTCCGGGTGACGTCGCGGGACAAGGACGCGCTCCAGGCCGTGATCAAGACGTTCAAAGAGGACGATTCGATCGCGGTCCCTTTGCAGTTCACCAACTACCGCTGACCCCGCCCAGGCAGCAGTGCGCCGCGTGCTGGTAGTCCCGGCCCTCGATCTTCGCGCCGGCGCCGTCGTCCGCCTCTACGGCGGCGACTTCGCGCGGGAGACGGCGTATGCCGCCGACCCGCTGGAGCAGGCCCGGGTCTACGCGGCTGCGGGCGCCCGGCGGCTCCACGTGGTCGACCTTGACGCCGCCCGGGGGGGTTCGGACAACCGAGCCACGGTGGAGCGGATGGTGGCCGGCGGCGGGCTCGAGGTCCAGGTCGCCGGCGGGGTGCGTTCCCTCGCGGCGGCCCGAGCGTGGCTGGAGGCGGGGGCGGCGGCGGTAGTGATGGGCACCGCGGCGGTGCGCCGGCCCGACCTGCTGGAGGAAGTGGCGGCGGCGCTGCCCGGGCGGGTGTTGGCGGCGCTGGACGTGCGCGACGGGCGACCTGCGTTGACGGGCTGGTCGGCGGTCGAGGAGATGACTGTGGTGGAGGCGCTCGAGCGTTGGGCCGGGGCACGTCTGGGCGGCGTGATCGTGACGAGCATCGACCGTGACGGTACTTTCGCCGGACCGGACCTTGACCTGCTGGGCACGGCTCTCGCCGCCACCTCGCACGAAGTGACCTACTCGGGTGGAATCGCCTCGGTCGCCGACCTCCGAGCGCTGGCGGCAGTCGGTCCGGCCGGGGTTATCCTCGGCAGATCGCTGCTCGAAGGCCGGATCGACCTCTCCGAAGCGCTGGCGCTCTCTGCCTGACGCTCGCGCTCGCGCTGGCGGCCGCGGTTTCGGCCTGCGGGGAGCGGCCGGCGGCGGACGACCAGGGCTTCGTGGCCGCGGTCCAGGGCAACAGGTCGGGGGCCGAGGTCACGTTCGACGCCACCATTCTCGCGGCGCCGGTCCGCTCCGGCAGCCACGAGCACCTGATCGTGACCGCGCCCGGTGGGAGCCGTTTGGAGATCGATCACAACGTCTCACTGGCAACCTGGGTGCCCGCCGCGGGCGGCGACCCGGTGGTCGTCCACGGCCAGCTCTACATCGACAGCCCGACCCGGGTCGGCGTTCACTGCACGCACGCCAAGACCTCGTCGGGCTGCCCCTATCCGGGCTGGGTGGAATGGCGCGGAAGCTACTACGAGTAGCCTCCTTCTCGGCCGCGCCGCCAGTGGCCCCAGAGCCACCAGTGACGTAACCTATTTGACGTGCTGGAGGTGGCTGTCGGCCTGCTCGCTGGGCTGCTCATCCTGGCTGGGGTGCTGATCATGTTCGGCCCCTCGCTGGGCCGCGGCCTTCGTCTCGCCCGTCGAGGCCGCGCTCCCATCTTCAACCGCCGGCCCGGGACGCGAACGCCGAAGTCGGCCAAGACCGAGCTCCATCCCACCACCGTGCGCTCACTGGCTGTGGCGGACCGCATCCAATCGCTCCTCAAAGAGCACCGCCTGGAGCGCCAGTCGACCTCCGTCCGCAACGCCTCCCGGCGGCTGCGGGAGGAGGAGACGGACGGCATTTACGCCATGCAGGAGGCGCTCAGGCGCCTGCAGCCAGTGCGCCTCGAGGACCACGCCGACCAGGCCATCCTCGAAGGCCTGGCGCGGCAGTTGGGCCGCAACCTCAGCGACCGCGCCGAGCAGTTGGAGCTGCTGCCCCGGCGCTGAGGTCGGTCGCGGGCGTCGGCCGGCCCGAAACCCACCGCGCGACTCGGTTGAGGCTGCCCTGCGAGAGGGCGACCCCGGCGATCACGATGGCCCCGCCCACGAGCTCGTTCCAGGCCAATCTCTCGCCCAGGAAGAGGAGGCCGGCCGCAGTGGCGAACAGCGGGACCAGGTAGGTAACCGTGCTCGCGACCGTGGCGCCGGCGGCGCGTATGACGCCGTAGTTGAGGATGTAGGCGAGGCCGGTGCCCAACGCCCCCAGAAGCAGGATGCTCAACCAGACTCGCGCCGGCAGGAACGCCGGCACAGCGCCGAAGAAGGGCGTGACGAGAGCCAGCTCGACAGTCGCACAGAGCGTCTGGCCTGCCGATAGCGCCACCACCGAGAGAGCGCGGCCGACCAGGAAGCGGCGCGTGTAGGCGAAGGCGAGCGCGTAGGCCAGCGCCGCCCCGAGGGAGGCTGTGCTCCCCACCAGCTCGCCACGAGCCAGGCTGCGCCAAAGCCCGAGCACGACGAGCACACCCACGAACCCAACCCCTAGGCCCAGCAGCCGCTGCCGGTTGGGCCGCTCGCTGGGCAGCGCCAGGGCGACCACCGCCAGCGTCAGGAGGGGAGTCGTCGCGTTCCAGATCCCGGCCAGCACCGAGGTGATGTGGGTCTCGGCAAACGCGATCAGCGTGAACGGGACGACGTTGATGAGGACGGCCACCACAGCCAGGTGGCCCCAGACTCTGCGACCACGGGGCAGGTGCTCACGGCGCAGAGCCAGGATCAGGAGCAACGTCAAAGCGCCCACGGCGACGCGCCCGAAAGCCACCTGCATCGGCGCCAGGGCCGAGTCGGCGACCTTGATGAAGAAGAAGCTGAGTCCCCAGATCGCGGACAGCAGCACGAACTGGAACTGCCACGGCACGGGCTTCACGCCTCTTGGAACCGCGGCGAGCGGCCGAGTGTTGCCGGCGATGCGCCGCGCGGTCGATCAGCTGCTGCGCCCGCCCTCCACCCATACCCGCATGGCCTCCAGGCCCTGGCGGATGCCCTCCGCGAACTGGCCGCTGAACAGCCCGCCCGTGAAGCGCAGAAGGCCGGGGAACTCGTAGTCCATCTCGCATGCGACCAGCGTCGCGTCCGCCCGCTGCGAATACTCGTAGGACCACCGGCCGCTGATCGGTCCCTCGACGATCACGCCCGCACAAAGTGAAGGTGGAGTCCAGGTCTCGGTACGGAGGACAAGGCTCGTCTTGAGCCCAGCGTTGAGCGCCAGGTCCCAGCGCACGAGCGAGCCCTGGCCCAGGTCGCCGGGGCTCAGCGCAGTGAGCCGCACCTGGCCGTCCGACCAAGTTTGCGCGTCCGCCAGGTCGACGTGCATGGCCCGCCAGATGTCGGCAACGGGCGCCTGTACGGTGGCCTCCTCCCGAACTCGGGCCATGGCTCGGATTATGCTGGACCGCACCCTGCCGGAAGCAGCCGGCGTCGAGGGCGACCGAACTCGCAGTGGCACCGACCCCCTCGACCCGTGCGAACATCAGGGGCCATGCGGGTGATGGTGGACGAGGCCCAAGGGCAGACCGGCCAGAGGATCCTGGGCGCACTTCGTCACCGCAACTATCGGCTCTTCTTCGGGGGCCAGCTGATCTCCAGCGTCGGCACCTGGATGCAAAGCATCGCCATGCCCTGGCTGGTGCTGCAAACGACCCACTCCGCCCTCCTGGTGGGCGTCACCCTGGCCACCCAGTTCCTGCCCATGCTGCTGGCCGGGCCGTTCGGGGGCGTGGTCGCGGACCGCTACCCGAAGCGAACGGTGCTGCAGCTCACCCAGGCGGCGTTCATGCTCCCCGCGCTCGGTCTCTTCGCGCTCACTGCGACGCACATGACGCAGTACTGGATGGTGCTGCTCGCCGCGCTGGCTTGGGGCGTCATCCAAGTGGTGGACGTGCCGACCCGCCAAGCCTTCGCGATCGAAATGGTGGGCCGCGAGGACCTGATGAATGCCATCGCCCTCAACTCGTCGGTCTGGAACGCCGCCGCGGTCGTCGGTCCGTCGTTGGCCGGTGTGCTGATCGCATTCACGGGCGTCCCGGTCTGCTTCCTCGTCAACGCGGGTTCGTACGTCCCCGTCATCGCCGCCCTGACGTTGATGCATGACCTGCCTCGGCTCGTGCCCGATGGCGAACGGCGCCGGGTTTCGACGCGCATCCTGGCCGGCGCCCGATACCTCCGCTACGACCCTTTGGTGGGCACGATGCTGGTGGTTGTCGCCGTCTTCTCACTCTTCGCGATGAACCGCCTGACCCTGATCCCGCTCTTCGCGCAGGACGTGCTCGGCTTGGGCGCGGCTGGTTTCGGCTTCCTCATGGCCGCGCTCGGGCTGGGCGCTCTCACTGGGGCGGTGAGTCTCGCGCTCTTCGTCCGCCGGATACGCGGCCAGGTCCAGTTCCTGATCGGGATCGGCTGGGCGGTCAGCCTGCTTCTCTTCAGCATCTCCACCTGGTTCCCGCTGTCGGCGGCCCTCCTGTTCCTGGCGGGGCTGGCCCAGATGTGGTTCCTGGCCGCCGCCAATACGCGCATCCAGACCGCCACCCCGGACAGCCTCCGGGGCCGGGTCATGGCCTTCTACGCGCAGGCGGTGATGGGCGTGGGGCCGATCGGCGCGCTGCAAGCGGGGGCGCTGGCCTCGCTCTTCGGCGCGCCCTGGGCGATGGCCGTCGGGGCGGGGGCGGCAGGGGTCGTGCTTGTCGGCGTGCGCCTCGTGCATCCGGACGCGTTCACGCTCGAACCCGACGACTTCCCGGAGGCGGGGCTCCTACCGCCGACGCCGCGGGTGTCTGGACGCTCGCGCCGCGGGCTATGATCCGCTCAGTGTTGCGACGTCGGGCAGCGCGTGCAAACGGTTCTCTCGACCGGGCGGTCGCCGAGACGGCCACGCTGATCGATCGCCTGCTGCGCGAGCGCAAGGAGCTGGCGGCCGAGAATCTTCGCCTGCGGCGCGAGGTCGACCGCCTCTCCACCGGCTGGGAGCAGGTACGGCGGCTCGCCCGCTCCGCTCCCCGGCGCACCGCCCGCCGGCGCTGACGCTTTAGAGGCGGAGGGGCAGCTCAGCCAGCGCCGGCGCGATCGCGACCAGCCCGAAGACGCAGATCACCGCCCCGGCGGCAACGGAGACAAAGCGCAGCGTTCGGGATCCAAGCCTGTGCCGCAACCGATTCATCACCGCGGCCAGCACCGCCCACCACGCGGCGCTGCCCAGGCCCACGCCAACCAAGAGGACCAAGGCGGGGACGAAGCCCTGGCGGGCGGTCAGGCCCAGGCCGGCGCCCAGCGCCGCAAACGTAAGGATCGTGGTCGGGTTGGTCAGTGTCAGCGCCACCATCGAGGCGTAGTCTCCCGCCAGGCGCAAAGAACCGCCGCTCGCGGCCTCCCGCCGGGTCGGGCTGGCGATCGCCAGGCGCAGACCGATCAAGAGCAGAACCGCGCCCCCGGCCAGGCGCAGCCACACCCCCTCGCGCGCGGCCGCCGCAGCGATCGCGGCCAGGCCGAAGGCCGCCACGGCGGCATAGAAGCCGTCGACGGTGGCGACGCCGAGGCCGGAGGCAAGCCCGCTGCCCCAGCCTCTATCCAGCGTGCGGCGCGCGCAGAGGAACCAGACCGGGCCCGGAGAAGCCGCTACCGCGAAGCCCAGGACCAGGCCCGCAGCGAGCACCCTGAACACAGCCGACTCTCATCGCCGGCCAAGTCTAGGCGAACCCGAGGAGCTCACGCGTGGCGTCCAGCGGCCAAGGAATAGGCCTCCGACCCGCTCGCGTTCGAGCTATCGATGAGTAAGTACGAGGATTTCAACCAGCAGGTGATCGCGGAGTTCCGGGCCAAGGGCGGCCGCGGCGTGGAGAACTTCGGGGACCGGCTGCTGCTGCTGACGACGACCGGCGCCAAGAGCGGTACCGTCCGCACCCATCCGGTGGCCTACACGCCCGTCGAGGCCGGCTACGTCATCGTCGGCTCCAAGGGCGGCGCGCCGACGCACCCGGCCTGGTACCACAACCTGGTCGCCCATCCCGAGGCCACCGTCGAGGTCGGCACGGATCACTTTCCCGTCCGGGCTCGGGTGGTTCACGGAGAGGAGTACGAGCGCCTGTTCTCGGCCCACGCGGAGAGGATGCCGGCCTTCCGCGAGTACACCCACAAGACGAGCCGGACCCTACCCACGATCGTCCTCGAACGCGTGTCGCAGCCGGCGGTCGATCTGTTGGCGGACGCACCACTGAACAGCGTTGAGGCGTAGATACGCCCGGCGGATCTACGCTACTGCGGCCTGCAGGCCCTCGACCACCTTGCCGATCGCGTTCGGGTCCACGAAGGTGGCGGTTCCGACCTGCACCACCCGGCAGCCGGCGTGGAAAAACTCCATCGCGTCGGACGCGCTGGTGATGCCGCCGATCCCGACCAGCGGGATGCGAACCGCGGATGCCGCCTCGTGGGCGAGGTAAACCGCCAGCGGCCTGATCGCCGGGCCCGATAAGCCGCCGCTCCCGAAGGCCAGCCGGGGCCGGCCGCGGGGATCGAAGGCCATCCCGACGAACGTGTTGACGGCGCTCAGCGCGTCGGCGCCCTCGGCCTCGCAGGCCCGGGCGATGGCGGCTATGTCCGAGACGGCCGGCGTCAGCTTGACCCAGACCGGTAGCCGCGTCCGGCGGCGGACGGCCGCGGTGACGGCCGCAGCGCCCTGCGGGCTTTTGCCGAAGAACATGCCCCCTTCGCGCACGTTGGGGCAGGAGATGTTGACCTCCAGGCCGGCCACGCCCGGCACCGCGTCGAGACGGGCTGCCAGCGCCCCGTACTCCTCGGCCGTCTCGCCGTTCACATTGACGAGGACCGGGAAGTCCCAGGACGCCCAGAGCGGCGCGTAGTCGCGGATCAGCGCCTCCACGCCGGGGCCCTGGAGGCCGATCGCGTTGAGCACGCCACTAGGGGTCTCGACGATCCGCGGCGCCGGCGTCCCCGGCCGCGCCTCGAGGAAGATGCCTTTGGAGACCATGCCGCCGAGCCGGGAGCGGTCGCAGAGCGGAACCTCGGTGCCGTAGCCGAACGTTCCCGACGCCGCCATGACCGGCGAGCGCAAGCGCACCCCGCCGACGTCGATCGGTCCCACCACTTCCACCCTCAAGCCTCCTCGGTGTAGTGGAGGTGGCCCGGGAGCTCGGCCCAGCGCACGCTCCCCGCGCGGTAGACCGGGCCCTCGGTGCAGGCGCGGTCGTATACGCCTGAGGTGCGCGGCACCGCGCAGCCAAGGCACACGCCCGTGCCGCAGCCCATGTACGTTTCGACCGCGACCTGTGCGTCCGGCCGCGCGGCGGCGAGCGCCGCCAGCATCGGGTTGGGCCCGCAGGCCAGCACCTGCGCCGTGTCGGCGGGCACCGCTTCGAGGACGCTGCCGTGCAGCCCGCGCGAGCCGTCGTCCGTCGCCCACCGGACCTCGTCGCCCTCCCACTCGGAACAGAGCTCGCCGGCCGTGCGCGCGCCGTGGACCCAGGTCACGCCCAGGTTGAGAGCGGCCGCGGCCGCCGCGGCGAGGGGCATCGGCGCGACGCCCAGCCCTCCGGAGACGAGCACAACGGGGCCACCCGACGCGTCGAGCTCGAAGCCGCGACCCAGCGGGCCAAGCATCGAAACACGGTCGCCGGGCCGCAAGGCCAGGAGGCCGGCCGTGCCGGCGCCGACCGCCCGCAGCAGGACCTCGACCGAGTCACCCCTGGCGCGGTGCACCGAGAAGGGTCGTCGCAGCAGCGGCCCCGGGCGCAGCAGCACGTTCACGAACTGGCCCGGCCGCGCCGCGGCCGCCACGGGAGGCGCGTCGAAAGCGAGCACCCACGTTCCCCGCGCCACCTCCCGCCGCCCGCAGAGCGGCGCCGTGACGTCGTACAACGTTCAGGCCACTCCGGCCCGCCACTCGGTGATCGTGCGCACGGTCAGCTCCGGGCCGGTACCGACCGCCGACTCGACCAGGGCGGCGGCGGTGTCCAGCGACGTGAGGCAGGGGATGCGGCGCTCCACAGCGGCGCGCCGGATCTCGAACCCGTCGCGGAGCACCGGCAGGCCGGGGCGCTCCTGTTCGACCACGCCGGTCATGGTGTTGACGACCAGGTCGACGCCGGCGTCGATCACGTCGAGCACGGTCTCCCCGGCCGCGCCGATCTTGCCCACCTCGCGCGGGGAGAAGCCGGCGCCGCGCAGGGCGGCCGTCGTGCCCGGCGTGGCCAGGATCTCGTAGCCGAGCTGGACGAGCCGCGACGCGATCGGGAGCATCTCCGGCTTGTCCGCGTCCGCGATGGTGAGGAGCGCCCGGCCGCCGCGGCGGACCACCATGCCCGCGGCCAGGAAGGCCTTGCGGAGCGCGGCGGCCAGCGTGCGTTCGACCCCCATGACCTCGCCCGTGGACTTCATCTCCGGGCCGAGATAGGAGTCGACGAAAGCCAGCTTGGACATCGAGAAGACCGGCGCCTTGACCGCGACCAGGGGCCGCGGCGGCATCAGGCCCGTCTCGTAGCCGAGGTCGGTCAGGCGCTCACCCAGCATGACCCGCGTGGCCAGCCGCACCATCGGCACGCCCGTCACCTTGGACAGCATCGGCACCGTGCGCGAGGCCCGCGGGTTGACCTCCAGCACGTGCACGCGCCCGCGATGGACCACGTACTGCATGTTGACCAGTCCGCGCAGCTGCAAGCGGCGGGCGATGCGGATCGTGTAATCGACGATGTCCGCCTGCTCCGAAGATTCCAGTCCCGGCGCCGGGTAGACCGCGAAGGAGTCGCCCGAGTGCACGCCGGCACGCTCCACGTGCTGCATCACGCCCGGGATCACCACCGTCTCCCCGTCCGTGATGGCGTCGACCTCGACCTCCACACCCATCAGGTACTTGTCCACGAGCACGGTGCCACGCGGAAGGGCGGCCCTGGCCCATTCCATGTACCGGCGTAGCTCGCCGGGGTCGCGGACGATCTCCATCGCCCGTCCGCCCAGGACGTAGGATGGCCGCACCAGCACCGGATAGCCGATGCGGGCGGCGATGGCCAGTGCTTCCTCGATCGACGTGGTGGTCGCGCCCACCGGCTGGGGCACGTCGATCGAGTCCAAGGCGGCGGCAAATGCGCGCCGATCCTCGGCCACGTCGATCGCCGCCGCGCTCGAGCCGAGAATGGCCACGCCCCTCGCGGCCAGTGGCTCGGCCACGTTGATCGCGGTCTGGCCGCCGAACTGGACCACGGTGCCAAAGGCCTGCTCCGTGGTCGCGACAGAGGCCACCGAATCCACATCCAGGGGCTCGAAGTAGAGCCGGTCGGAGGTGTCGAAGTCGGTCGAGACCGTCTCTGGGTTGGAGTTGACCATGACCGCCCGCACGCCCGCTTCACGCAGTGCCCAGGCCGACTGCACGCTGCAGTAGTCGAACTCGATCCCCTGCCCGATCCGGATCGGGCCCGAGCCGACCACCAGCGCCGACCGACCCCGCGGCGGCTCCGCCTCCGACACGTCGCCGGGCGCGGTCGACGAGTAGTAGTACGGCGTGGCCGCGTCGAATTCGGCCGCGCATGTATCGACCAGCTTGTATACCGCCGGGCCCTCGGGCTCCGCGCTCTCCACCATCTCCCGCATCCGCTCCATGAACCAAACGTCCATGCCGCTGCGCCGGGCCAGGTCTCTCGGTTCGGCGCCGCCCTCCAGCGCTTGGACGAGGGCGAACAGGCGGCGGTCGTTGGGGCCGTCGACCAGAGCCCAGTCCTCTAGCTCGTCGGCCGCCGGGCGGCGCTGCTCGAGGGAGCGCAGGGCCTTGCCCAGGGCGCCGGCGAAGGTGCGGTCGATGGCCATGCACTCTCCCGTCGAGGCCATCTGGGTGCCGAGCCCGCGCTGACCCCCGGGAAACTTGTCGAAAGGCCAGCGCGGGATCTTGACCACGCAGTAGTCAAGCGCCGGTTCGAAGGCGGCGAACGTGCGCCCGGTGACCTGGTTGACGATCTCCTCCAGGCGCCGGCCTACCGCCACCTTCGCGGCCACACGCGCGATGGGATAGCCGGTGGCCTTGGAGGCGAGCGCGGAGGACCGCGAAACCCGGGGGTTGACCTCGATCACGTAGTACCGGCTGGAGCTTGGGTCGAGCGCGAATTGGACGTTGCAGCCGCCCTCGATCTTGAGCTCGCGGATGATGCGCAGGGCCGAGGCGCGGAGCATCTGGCTATCGCGGTCGGACAGGGTCTGGGCCGGGGCGACGACCACGGAGTCTCCCGTGTGCACGCCCATCGGATCCAGGTTCTCCATGTTGCAGACCGCGATGCAGGTGTCGGCCGCGTCCCGCATCACCTCGTACTCGATCTCCTTCCAACCCCACAGCGAGCGTTCGACCAGGACCTGGTGGATGGGTGAGGCGCGGAGGCCGCCGCGCACGACCCGTTCCAGCTCCGCTTCGCTGGTGACGAAGCCACCGCCGGTACCGCCCAGCGTGTAGGCCGGGCGCACGACCAGCGGCAGCCCGATCTCCGCCGCGAAGGCGTGCGCCTCGGCCGGCGACTCGCAGACGAGAGATGGGGGCACCGGCTCCCCGATCCCGCTCAGCAGCTGCTTGAAAGCCTCGCGGTCCTCGGCCCGGCGGATCACGTCAGCGTCGGCGCCCAGCAGCCTGACCCCGTGCCGGGCGAGCACCCCGCGAGCGTGGAGCTCCATGACCAGGTTGAGCCCGGTCTGGCCGCCCAGCGTGGGCAGGACGGCATCAGGGCGCTCGCGCTCGATCACGAGCTCCACGGACTCCACCGTCAGGGGCTCTATGTAGACGCGATCGGCCTGGTCCTCGTCGGTCATGATCGTGGCCGGGTTGGAGTTGACAAGGATGGTCTCGACGCCCTCCTCGCGCAGCGCCCGGCAGGCCTGCGTGCCGGCGTAGTCGAACTCAGCCGCCTGGCCGATCACGATCGGCCCGGAGCCGATGATGAGCACGCGCTGTGGCCGCGGGGGCGGCTCGGCGCCGGCAGCCCCTGAGACCGGCTGCACGACCGGGCGCCCCTCCCGCGCCATCTCCACGAATCGGTCGAAGACATGCTGGTTGTCGGTCGGCCCGGGACACCCTTCGGGGTGGTACTGGACGCTGAGCACCGGGCGCGAGCGGTGGGCCAGGCCCTCCACGGAGCCGTCGTTGAGGTTGAACTGGCTGACGCGGAGGTCGCCGTCAGGGAGGGACTCACGGTCCACTTGGAACTCGTGGTTCTGGCTGGTGATGTGGACCCGGCCGGTGAGCAGGTCCTTGACCGGGTGGTTGGCGCCGTGATGGCCGAACGGCAGCCGGGATGTGGTGGCGCCGACGGCGCGAGCGAGCACCTGGTGGCCGAGGCAGATGCCGAGGATAGGGATGCCGGCCGCCAGCGCCTCGCGACAGAGCTCGACCGGCGCCTCCAGCACCGCCGGGTCGCCCGGTCCGTTGGGCAGCAGCAGCGCGTCGGCGCCGAGCCCCCTCACGTCGCTCCACTCGGCCGTATGGGGGAGCACCAGCACCCGGCAGCCGCGCTGGCGCAGGGAGCGCAGGATGTTGGACTTGACCCCATAGTCGGGTACCGCCACGGTCAGGCCGTCGCCGGGGGCGGAGCGGGGACCGCGCAGCTCGTCCGGCAGGGGTTCGAACCACTCTTCCAGGGCGCGCCGCGACACTTCGCCGACCAGGTCCTGAGCCGACAGCGGCGTCACCGCCGTTGCCAGCTCATGCAGTGCCGCCAGGCGCTCCGGCCCGGGCTCATCGGCCTCGTGCGAGATGACCGCGCGCAGGGTCCCGTGGGTGCGCAGGTGGCGGGTGAGAGCGCGGGTGTCGATGCCCTGGATACCAGGGACGCCCTGGGCCCGAAGGTAGCCGTCGAGCGAGGCGGTCGCGGAGTGGTGCGAGGGCTCGGGCGAGATCCAGCGGGCGATGAAGCCGCGAGCCCACGCCCGCGCCGACTCCTGGTCCGCCTCGCGCACTCCGTAGTTGCCCTGAAGGGGATAGGTCATGCACAGCATCTGGCCGGCGTAAGAGGGGTCGGTCAAGACCTCCTGGTAGCCGGTCATGGCGGTGTTGAAGACGACCTCGCCCTGGCCCAGGCGGCTCGCGCCCAGGGCCTGGCCGACGAAGGCGCGACCGTCCTCGAGGATGAGAACCGCCGGCTGCGTCATTTCAGAATCACGGCCGCGTCAACGTTCGCGAACTCCGTCAGGCACACGTCGATGCGCTCGGTCTCAGCGGTGGGCACGTTCTTGCCCACATAGTCAGGTCGGATCGGCAGCTCGCGGTGGCCGCGGTCGACGAGCACCGCCAGCTGCACCGCCCGGGGGCGGCCGAACTCGAGCAGCGCGTCGAGGGCCGCGCGCGCGGTGCGGCCGTGATGGATCACGTCGTCCACCAGCACCACGACGCGGTCGTCGAGCGGCGGGACCACGCTCGTGCCGTGGCGGGCGGGGGCGCGGAGATGACGGTCGTCTCGGTGCGCGCTGACATTGAGGGCGCCCACGGGGACCGTCCTGCCTTCGAGCGCCTCCAGGCGCTCGGCCAGCCTCTGGGCCAGGACGTCGCCGTTGGACAGGACGCCGACCAGCACCAGGCCCTCGGTCCCGCGGTTACGTTCCACGATCTCGTGGGCGATGCGCGAGAGCGAGCGGCGTATCGCGTCAGCGTCCATGACGGTCGCCTTGACGTGGCTGACCTGCGCCACCCAGCGCGCCATCAGCTGAGAAGCATGTCGAGCAGGGCCATCCGAATGTGCACCCCGTTGCGGGCCTGGCGGAAGTACGCCGCCCGAGGGTCGCCGTCGATCGCGGGGTCAATCTCGCCCACCCGCGGCAGGGGGTGCATCACGATCGCGTCAGCCCCGAGCCGCGCCATCTCCGCCGGCCCAATGACGTAGCGGCCCCGAACCGCGCCGTACGCGGCCGCGTCGGCAAAGCGCTCCTTCTGGATGCGCGTCTGGTAGACGACGTCCGCCGTTGCCAGGACCGGCTCCAGGTCGGTCGTCTCCGACCAATGCACCCCGTGCTCGTCGAGGTGGGTCTTGATGTCGGCGCCCATCGCCACCTCGGGCGGCGCGACGAACGTGATCTGCACGTCTCGGTAGCGGCTCAACAGATAGGCGAGAGAGCGGGCCGTTCGGCCGTTGGCCAGGTCCCCGACCATCGCCACCCTGACCCCGTCCAGGCGCCCGAGCTCATCGCGGATCGTGTACACGTCGAGCAGAGCCTGCGTTGGATGCTGGCCGCGGCCGTCGCCGGCGTTGACTATAGGAACGTCGCTGACCGCGGCGGCGCGCGCGGCGGCGCCCTCCTCGGGGTGACGCAGGACGATGGCGTCGGCATACCCGGCGACGATGCGGATCGTGTCCTCGAGCGTCTCGCCCTTGGCCGCGCTGGAGAACTCACGCGCGTTGTCGGTGCCCATCGTCCGCCCGCCGAGGCGGAGCATGGCCGATTCGAAGGAAAGCCGGGTGCGGGTCGAAGGCTCGTAGAAGAGGGCCGCCATGATGCGCCCGTTGAGCCGTCCGCCGGCGCGGTGGGGGTCGGCGCGCATCTCCCCGGCCCGAGTGAAGATCTCGTCGAGGACCGGCCGGGTGAACTGCTGCGACTCCAGAACGTGGCGCAGCCTGGTCGTCACCGCCATGAAAAGCCTCCTTCCCGGCCTCGCTGGACCGGACTTAAAGGACCGTCCGGCCCAGTCTAGCAAGCCCTACCGAGACTGGGTCACGGGTCGGACGGGTCGGCGCCCCGGGGCCGGTACTGGTCGCAGATGGGGCCGTCGACGGTCGTGGCGAAGTTCCACCGCCGGCACCAGGCCAGGCCGTCGAATTGGCGGCACGAGCCGCACGTGACCCGGGGGTTGGAGCGCTCGCGCTTGCGCATGCGATGCTCAGGCCGCTCGCCCGGAAAGGGCTCGGGCTGTCTCAGCGCCGGGTGAGCTCGAGTTCGGAGCGCAGCCGTCCGACCTCGGCCTGGAGCTCTTCGATGGAGCTCTCGTGGCCCCCGATCGTGCGTCGAAGCCCGCGGCTGTGCAGGCCGTGCCGAGCCCCGGCGTAGAGCATATAGAGAATCAGCAGGGCCGCCACCACACCGCCGGTCAGGACCGGCGGCACCCAGACCGGCACGTGGTGCCAGTGGAAGGCCAGGAACGTGATCTCCTCCGCCTGGGCATTCTGGAAGGCGAACACGCCGAGCACCGCCACGGCCACCAGGAGCAGTATCAGGAAGACGATCATCGCGGCTCCAGCTTAAGCCCCTCGGTCCAACGTGTGGGCCGCCGGTCGCAGGCTCGGCCGGACGGATTACTGTCGCTGCGTGACGGTGGGGCCTGAGCTGCGCACGGAACGTCTCCTGCTGCGCCGGTGGCGCGGCGACGACCTGGAGCCCTTCGCCGCGCTGAACGCCGACCCAGAAGTGGTGGAGTTCTTACCCGGCGCGCTCACCCGGCTCGAGTCGGACGCCCTGGTGGCGCTTATCGAGCGCCACTTCGAGCAGAGGGGATTCGGCTTGTGGGCCGTCGAGATCCCGGGCGAAGCGTCACTCGCCGGCTTCACGGGCCTGGCGGTGCCACGCTTCAAGGCCTCCTTCATGCCCGCCGTCGAGGTCGGCTGGCGACTGGCCCGTCGTCATTGGGGCCACGGCTATGCCACCGAGGCCGCACGGGCCGCGGTTAGCTATGGATTCGGCACCCTCGGGCTGGCGGAGATCGTCTCCCTCACCGTGCCGACCAACCGACGCTCGCGCGCCGTCATGGAGAGGCTGGGCATGACCCACGACGCAGCCGATGACTTCGACCACCCGAATCTCGCAGAGGGCGATCCTCTTCGGCGGCACGTCCTCTACCGCCTGCGGCGCCCGTGAGGTGGCAGTCCCGACTTCCGGCATCATGTCCGCCGTGGGCAACGACGAGCCGGAGAAGCTCCTGGCGGGGGCAGGGCGAAGCGGCTACGACCTGGGTCGCACGCTTGCCTTCACGGACGGGGTCTTCGCCATCGCGATCACCCTGCTCGTGCTGACCATCCCGATCCCGCGCTTCCCGGGGAGTCCGACGAACGCCGAGCTGTGGCGGGCGCTGCTCGGCCAGGCGCCCCACCTGATCGGCTTCGCCGTCAGCTTCTACGTGGTCGGCGCAATGTGGGTGGCCCACCATGGCCTCCTTCGCCACCTCGAGCGTGTCAACAGAGAGAGGTGCTGAGCCTGAACCTGATCTTCCTATTGTTCGTCTGCCTGGTGCCCTTCGCGACGGGTGTCCTCATCCAGTACGGCGACCTCGCTGTGGCCGTTGACGTGTATGCCGCCAACGTGCTGGCGGTCGGGCTCGCAGCCGTGGTCCTCCTGGTCTACTTGCACCGGCACCGGTGGCTGCTCGATTCGACAGCACCGGCGGCCACGCGCCGCGACTACCTGCGCGCCGCCGTCTCCCCGGCTCTGTTCGCGCTCTCGATTCCGATCGCCTGGGCCAACGTCAACCTCGCTTACGCTTGCTGGCTGCTCCTCGTCCCGGCCGCGCGCCTGACTCGTAGCAGGGATGAGGCCGTGGTCAGTGCCGAAAGTGGCGCTCGCCTGTGAAGACCATGGCGGCGCCCGCGCGGTCCACAGCCGACACCGCCTCCGCGTCGCGGACCGAGCCGCCGGGCTGGATGATCGCCGTCACGCCCGCCGCCAGCGCCGCCTCCACCCCGTCGGCGAACGGGAAAAACGCGTCCGAGGCCAGGACCCCGCCCCGCGCCCTATCGCCCGCGCGGCGAACTGCCATCTCCACCGCCTCCACGCGGCTCATCTGACCGGCCCCGACGCCGACCGCGGCCAGGCCGTTGGCGATCACTATCGCATTCGACCTCACGTGCTTCACCGCCAGCCAGGCAAAGCCAAGCTGTTCCCATTCCGACTCGCTCGGCTGCCGCCGGCCGGCCACGGTGCACGCCGCTCGGTCGAATCCGACGCGATCCCGGTCCTGGATGAGGAAGCCGCCTGGCACCCCCCGCACCGATTCCCCCCCGGAGCGGGCGGCCGCGGCGGTGAGCAGGCGCAGCTTGGACCGGGACCGCAGCCGGGCTAGCGCCGCCGGGCTGACCGAGGGCGCCACCGCTACCTCCAAGAGGAGGCCGGCCATGGCCTCGGCCGTAGCCTCGTCCAGCTCTCGATTGAGGGCCAGGACGCCGCCGTAGGCCGAGGTCCGGTCGCAGTCGAACGCGGCGCGGTACGCGTCGGCCACGGAGTCGGCGACCGCCAGGCCGCACGGGTTCATGTGCTTGACGATCGCCGCCGCCGGCCGATCGAACTCAGCCACGAGCTCGAGCGCGGCGCTGGCGTCCTGGATGTTGTTGTAGCCGAGCTCGCCGCCGTGGAGCTGGGCCGCCGAACCCAGGCCGCCCGAATCATTGTCGGCGCGGTAGAAGGCCGCCCGTTGATGCGGGTTCTCGCCGTAGCGCAGCACCTTGTTCAGGGTGCCGGCGATGGCCAGATCGGGTGGCCAGGCGGTCGTCGCCGCCTCCGGCTCTTGAGCCCGGAGCCACTCGGAGATGTGCGCGTCGTAGGCGGCGGTGTGGGCGAAGGCTTCCGCAGCCAAACGGCGACGGGCGCCGGGCCCGAGACCGTCGCCGCCAAGAGCCGCCAGGATCTCGCTGTAGCGCTCCGGCCTCACCACCACGACCACGCCTTCGTGGTTCTTGGCCGCCGCCCGAATCATGGCCGGGCCGCCGACGTCGATCTGCTCGAGCACTTCCTCCGGGGTGGCGTCGGGGCTGGCCTCGGTGGCCGCGAACGGGTAGAGGTTCACGCAAAGCAGATCGATGGTCTTCAGCCCATGCTCTTGCAGCGCCCGCAAGTGCGCGGGCAGGTCGCGGCGCGCCAGCAGGCCCGCGTGGACGCCGGGATGGAGGGTCTTCACCCGGCCGTCCAGGATCTCCGGGAAACCCGTCAGGCGGGCGACCGGCTGGGCGTCGATCGACGCCACCTCCAGCGCCCGCAACGTGTTGCCGGTCGAGAAGAGCTCATAGCCGAGACGGGCCAGGCCGCGGGCGAAAGCGGGCAGGCCGGCCTTGTTACTGACGGACAGGAGCGCTCTGGGCAAGTGCTTCCAAGACCTCCGGCAGAATGCGCCACTCCTCAGCGTGGATCCGGGCGAGAAGCGACTCCGGAGTGTCGCCTGCCGCCACCGGGACCGCGGCCTGGGCCAGAATCGGCCCTCCGTCAACCTCGCCTGTGACCAGGTGCACGGTGCACCCGCTGACCTTGACTCCTTGGGCCAGGGCCCGGGCGACCGCGTCCATCCCGCCCGCGAAGGCCGGAAGCAGTGAGGGATGGAGGTTTATGACCGGGCCTGCGAACGCCTGCCAGAAGGCGGGTGTCAGAACCCGGTCGTAGCCGGCGCAGACCGCGACCTCGGCCCCCCTCGCCTCCATCCACCGACGCATTGCCTCGTCCCGGTCGCGGGCCGACCCGAAGGCGCGCTGCGGGAACTCGCCCAGGGCCAAGCCGCGGGCGCGGGCGAAGTCCGCGGCGCCGCAGGTGGGGCGGTTCGTCGCCACGGCGACTACGTCGAAGCCCCTCTCGACCAGGTTGCGCAGGTTGGAGCCTCGACCAGAGGCGAGAACGCCGACCTTGAGGCCGCTCACCGGAAGCGGAGCCGAGGCCCCGCGCCCGCCTCCACCACGCGACCCACGACCGGATGGCCGGGGATGGGGTCGGACGTGACCAGGACCAGGCCCAGACCCATGTTGAAGGTGCCCATCATCTCGTCCGGGTCGATCCGACCCCGGCGCTGGATGAGGTCGAAGATCGGGGGCACCGGCCACACCGCGGGCTCCAGCTCCGCGGCCAAACCCGCGGGCAAAGCCCGGGGCACGTTCTCGATCAGGCCGCCACCGGTGATGTGCGCCGCCGCCTTCCAAGGCAGGCTGGAGAGCGGGGCCAGATACGAGCGATGCGGCTCCAGCAGCTCCTCCCCGAGGGGCCGGTCCAGGCCCGGCAAGACCGCGTGCAGGTCCTGGTCCTGGAACACCCGCCGCACGAGCGAAAAGCCGTTTGTATGCAGCCCGCTGGAGGCCAGGCCGACGATCAGGTCGCCCGCGATGACGGGGGACCGCGGCGGCGTTCCAGCCGGGACGAGTCCGACAGCAAACCCTGCGACGTCGTAATCGCCGAGGGCGTAGAGGCCCGGCATCTCGGCCGTCTCCCCGCCCAGGAGCGGGCAACCGTTGGCCGCGCAGGCCGCCGTCAGGCCCGTCATCACCTGCTCGAACACCGGGCCGTCGAGCCGCCCGCTCGCGAAATAGTCGAGAAAGAAGAGCGGCCTCGCGCCGGTTGTGGCGATGTCGTTCACGCAGTGATTGACCAGGTCGTGGCCGATGCCCGTGTGGCGCTCATAGGCGACGGCGACCTTGATCTTGGTGCCAATGCCATCTGCTGAGGCAGCCAACAGGCCGCCACCGTCCGGTAGTCGATAGAGGCCCGCGAACGGGCCGATTCCGTTCACGACCTGCGGCCCGTGGGTGGCCACGATCATGGGTCTCACGCGCTCCAGCAAGCGGCCGTAGCCGGCGATGTCGACGCCTGCGTCGGCATAGGCCCCGGCCAGCCGGGCGCCGCCCTCCGGCGGGATCGGGGGCGCGCTCAAGGCTGTGGGGTGAGGTGAGGGCGCGCGCGCCGGGCTGTTGTCATGCTCGCCATCGGAGGATACCGGCGGGGGCCCTCGCTTCCGCAATCCGGGCGGCTGAAGTTGCCGTGAATCCGGGTCGCATAACTGCGGTCATGATTGTGAGTTGCAACGCACAACAATCGTGGCCGACAACTCGACGCTGGATCGGCTCCGGAGCCTCGCTCGCGAGCGCGGCGTTTCGTTCGCCCAGGTCGTACGGGAAGCGCTGGCGGAGAAAGCCCAATCCTTCCGGCCTAAACCCACCAGCCTGGGCGCCGGGCAATCAGCCGCGTCGCGCATGGCCGCCCGCCGCGGCTCTCAGCGCCAGCCGCCGCGATCGTGGCGCTGATTCTCGACACCGGCCCGCTCTACGCCTCGCTCGATCGCCGGGACCGGGGTCACGGTCGCTGTCGGCGCCTGATCGAGGAGAGCTCGGAGGCACTGGTGATCCCGAGTCCGGTCCTGCCCGAGCTCGCGCGTACTCAGCCGCGGACGCCGGCCTCCTCGAAGGCCATCTTGTCCATCTCCAGCTGCTGCGGGACCGGCACGGGGTACTCGCCGTCGAAGCAGGCGCGGCAGAACTCGTCGATGGTGCCCCTTCCGACGGCTCGCATCAAACCCGGGATCGAGAGATACGCCAGCGAGTCGGCGCCGATGTGGGCCCGCACCTGCTCCACCGTCCGTCCGGCCGCGACCAGTTGCTTGGTCGAGCCGATGTCCACGCCCATGAAGCAGGGGAAGCGCATGGGCGGGCTGGAGACTCGGATGTGCACCTCCCGGGCGCCGGCGGCGCGGAGCACGTCGATGATCCGGCGCGAGGTCGTGCCGCGGACGATGGAATCGTCCACCGCCACCAGACGCTGGCCGCGCAGCGAGCGCCGGAGCGGGTTCAGCTTCAGGATCACCCCGGCCTCGCGCAGCGACTGGTCGGGCTCGATGAACGTGCGGTTGATGTAGCGCGACTTGATCAGGCCCTCTCGGAAGGGGATGCCCGAGGCCTCGGCGTAGCCGATCGCGGCTGGGGTGCCCGAGTCGGGCAGGCCGATGACCATGTCCGCCTCCACCGGCTGCTCCTGGGCCAGCTCGCGGCCCATCCGCAGCCGCGCCTCCTCCAGCTCGCAGTTCATGAGCAGAGAGTCGGGGCGGGCGAAGTAGATGAACTCGAACACGCACATGGCGTGGCGCCCGGCCTCCTGGAACCGCACCGAGGAGAGCCCGTGTCGGTCCATGACCACCATCTCGCCAGGCTGCACCTCGCGCACGAACGTGGCGTTGACCGTGTCCAGGGCGCACGTTTCCGACGCAACCACGTGGGCGGGCTGGCCGCCGGTGGGGATGAAGCCGAGGCAGAGCGGGCGGAAGCCGTAGGGGTCGCGGAAGGCGATCACAGAGTCGGCGGTGACGACGGCGCAGGAGTAAGCGCCGACGGCTCGCGCGAACGCGCTCCGCAGGACCTCCGGCCAGTCCGCGCCGTGAGTGCGCTCGAGCAGCCGCGCGATGACCTCGGTGTCGAGCCCCGTCTCGAAGGTCACACCGTCCGCCTCCAGGTCCCGGCGGAGAGCCGCTGAGTTGATGAGGTTGCCGTTGTGGGCGATCGCGGCCGGTCCCAGGACCGGGTGCCGCAGCGGCAGCGGGTGCGCGTTCTCGGCCCGGCTGGCTCCGGTCGTCGAGTAGCGCGTGTGGCCGACGGCCACGACTCCCTTGAGACGGCTCATGACGGCCGGGCTGAACACCTGGGCGACGAGGCCCATGTCACGGTGCAGGATCACGTCCTCCCCGTCCCCGACCGCGATCCCGGCCGACTCCTGGCCCCGATGCTGGAGGGCGAAGAGGCCAAAGTAGGTGAGATTGGCCACGTCGACTTGCGTCGAGTGGATGCCGAAAATGCCGCACATCAGGCGGTACCGTTCGGCGTCGCCAACAGCGCACCCTCCCAGGCCTCGCGCAGTACCCGCAAAGGCGCGCGGAGCTGGCCCTCGAACACGATCTCGTCCCCGCCGGCCAGGCCGAGCATCGTCAGGTCCACCCGGAAGCGCCGAGCCAGGGCCTGCAACGCCGCCATCGAACGCGGCGCCGAGCTGACCACGAACCGCGCCTGGGACTCGCCGAAGAAGGCGGCGTCCAAGCGCAGCTCACCGTCCGGCCGCAGCTCCGGACAGCGGACGCCCAGACCGCCCCAGAGGCAGGCCTCGGCCAGGGCGACCAGCATCCCGCCCTCGGCGATGTCGTGGGCCGAGCGCAGCAACCCCGAGTCGTGGGCTTCGCGCACGACCTCGTGCACGGCGCGCTCCCGCTCCAGGTCGACCGCCGGCAGGCGCCCCCCGGCCTGGCCGTGCAGGACCCTCAGATACTCGGAGCCGCCCAGCCCCGGCAACGTCTGGCCGAGGAGGAGAACAAAATCCCCCGCCTCCTGCAGCCCCGCCGTCAGATGGCGCCGATAGTCCGCCAGCAGGCCGACCATGCCGATCACCGGCGTCGGCTGGATGGCGCCTCCACTCTCGGACTCGTTGTAGAGGCTCACGTTGCCGCTGACGACCGGCAGGTTCAGCGCCCGGCAAGCAGCCGCGATGCCGGCGACCGTCTCCTCGAGCTGCCAGAAGACCTCCGGCCGATCGGGATTGCCGAAGTTCAGACAGTCCGTGACCGCGAGAGGCCTGGCCCCTGTGGCAACGATGTTGCGGGCCGCTTCGCAGACCGCGATCTGGCCCCCCGCGTAGGGGTCGAGGTCGCAGTAGCGGCCATTGCCATCGATGGTCAGGGCCAGTCCCAGGCTGGTGCCGTGGACCCGGACCACAGCGGCGTCGCCGCCGGGTGGCAGGACCGTGGCCCCGCCCACCATCGTGTCGTAGCGCCGGTACACCGGACGCCGGCTGCCCAGGTTGGGGCTGCCGAAGAGCCGGGTCAGAACCCGACCCATGTCCTCGGGCTGCGTGAGGAGCCGCTCCAGGTTGAGAATCGTGGCCTGCTGCGGCCGCTCTCTCGACGCCGGATGGCGAACTGGGGCGCCCTCGGTCAGCAGCTTGACGGGCAGAGCGGCCACCTGCTCCCCCGCATTGACAACGGTGAGAAGACCGTCGCCGGTGACCTCACCGATACGCGACACCTCGAGGTCCCAGCGCTCGAAGCAGGCACGGACCTCGGCCTCGTGGCCCGGGCGGACGACGGCCAGCATCCGCTCCTGCGACTCCGACAGCATCACTTCGTAGGCGCTCATGCCGCGCTCCCGCCGCGGCACCCGAGCCACGTCCACCGTCGCCCCGGTACCGCCGCGGGCGGCGCACTCGGCCACGGCCGAGGTCAGGCCGGCGGCCCCTAGGTCTTGCAGGGCGACGACCCCCTCGACGTCCGCCAGCTCCTGGCAGGCCTCCAGCAGGCACTTCTCCAAGAAAGGGTTGCCAACCTGGACCGCCGGGCGCCGCTGCTCCGATGCTGCGTCCAGCTCCAGCGAGGCGAAGGCGGCGCCATGGATTCCGTCCCGGCCTGTGGCCGCACCCACGAGCATGAGCGCCGATCCGACCTCCCCGGCCCGGGCTCGCTGCAATCGGTCCGCCCGAACCAGGCCGACGCACATCGCGTTGACCAGCGGGTTGCCAGCGTAGGAGTCGTCGAAGTAGATCTCACCCCCAACCGTGGGCACGCCGATGCAGTTGCCGTAACCGCCGACACCTGCGACGACGCCTTCCAGGTGGCGGCGGCTCTGGGGCAGGGGCCCAAAGCGCAGCGAGTCGAGCAGGGCCACCGGGCGGGCGCCCATGGCGATGACATCGCGGAGGATGCCCCCGACCCCTGTGGCCGCACCCTGATAGGGCTCGATGGCGCTGGGATGGTTGTGCGACTCGACCTTGAACACGCACGCCCAACCCTCGCCCACCTCGACCGCGCCGGCGTTCTCGCCGGGACCCTGGAGCACGTGCTCGCCGGCGGTGGGCAGTCGGCCGAGCAGCGGCCTGGAGGTTTTGTACGAGCAATGCTCGGACCAGAGCACGCCCAGCATGCCGAGCTCGGTCGGGTTGGGTTCGCGCTGAAGCTTCTCGCCGATGACGGCGTACTCCTCGCGGGTCAGCGCCACCTCACGCAGGTCGCGCTCGGTCACGCTCAAACCCGCACCGCGACTCGCGCCGAGTCCAGCACGGACCGGAAGAGGAGGAGCCCGTCCTCGCCGCCCAGCTCGGAGTCGGCACAGCGCTCGGGGTGAGGCATCATGCCCAGCACGTTGCCGCGCCGGTTGACGATGCCCGCGATGCTATGGATGGAGCCGTTGGGGTTGGAGTCGGGGCTGACCCGACCGGCGGCGTCGCAATACCGGAAGACGACCTGGCCGTGCTGCTCCAGCTGGGAGAGCGTGACCGGGTCGGCGAAGTAGTTGCCCTCGCCATGCGAGATGGGCACCCGCACGACCTGCTGCTCCCGGAGGCGGCCACTGAAGGCCAGGTCGTCGCGTTCACAGACCAGGCTGACCCACTCGCAGCGGAATTCGAGGCAGTCGTTGCGCAGCAGCGCCCCGGGCAGCAGGCCCGATTCGCAGAGGATCTGGAAGCCGTTGCAGATCCCCCACACCAGGCCACCCCTCTCAGCAAAGGCGCGGACCTTCTCCATCACCGGGCTGAAGCGCGCGATGGCCCCTGCCCGGAGGTGGTCGCCGTAGCTGAAGCCGCCCGGCAGGATGACGCAGTCCGCCTTCTTGAGATCCGAGTCCTTGTGCCAGAGGTAGACCTTCTCGGCCCCGTCCAGCGCGTCGATGGCGTGGCCGCAGTCGCGGTCGGACCACGTGCCAGGGAAGACGACGATGCCGAACTTCAAGCGGACTCCGCAGGTTGCTCGCCACCCACCGCCGGTGCCGCGTCGGGTTCGAGCTCGAAGCGGTAGTCCTCGATGACCGCGTTGGCCAGGAGCCGGCGGCACATCTCGTCGACCCGCGCCCGGACCTCCTCCTCGTCGCCCGAGACCTCGAGCTGGATGAACTTGCCCACACGCACGTCCCCCACCTCCTCGAAGCCGAGGGCGTGGAGGCTCTGGCGCACGGTCGTGCCCTGCGGGTCCGAGACCACGGGTTTGGGCACAACGATCACGCGGGCGATCAACTGAGCGGCCGGCCCACGAGGCGCTCGAAGGCCGTGAGATAGCGCTCGCGGGTCTGCTCCACGATCTCGGGCGGGAGCGCGGGCGGCGGCGAGTTGCGATCCCAGTCGCCGCGAGCGGCCAGCCAGTCGCGAACGAACTGTTTGTCGAAGGACGGAGGCGCAGCGCCCGGCCGGTAGCGCTCGGCGTCCCAGTAGCGCGAGCTGTCGGGAGTCAGCGCCTCGTCGATCAGGCAAAGACGGCCGTCGACGAGTCCGAACTCGAACTTGGTGTCGGCGAGGATCAGGCCGCGGCTCCCAGAGTGCTCGGCGCCGGCCTGATAGAGGGCCAGGCTGGCGTCGCGGATTCGCCGTGCGAGCTCCTCGCCCACCGCCGCGGCCACCTGAGCGAAAGTCACGTTCTCGTCGTGGCCGGTCTCGGCCTTGGTCGCAGGCGTGAAGAGCGGCTCCGGCAGGCGCTCAGACTCCTGCAGCCCCGCAGGCAGGCGCTCCCCGGCCATGGTCCCAGCCGCCCTGTACTCGGCCCAGGCGCTGCCGGCCATGTAGCCGCGGACGACGCACTCGAAGTCGATCCTCTGGGCTCGGCGCACGACCATCGAGCGTCCGTCGTCGCCCGCCTGGAGGAGATGGTTTACCTGCAGCTCGCGGGTGCGCTCGAACCAGAACACCGACAGCTGCGTCAGCACCTTGCCCCGATCGGGGATGCCGGTGGGCAGGATCCAGTCGAACGCGGAGAGGCGGTCGGTGGCGACCATCAGCAGCCGCTCCGAATCCAGCTCGTACGTGTCCCGAACTTTGCCGCGGCTGAATAGCGGCAATTCCAGGTCGGTCGTCATCAGCGCGGCGCCGGCGACACTCACGAGCGAGGCACCCCAGCAGGCTCGAGGAGGCCCACCCGTTCCAGGGCCAGGTCAGTGTGGCGCAGGAAGTCGGCCGGGTCGAAGACCTGGTCGAGGCCATCGCCGATGAGGGCTCGCACCTCATGGTCGGCCTCCAGGCGCTGGCGGAACCCGGGGCCGCCGTCCAGCGCGCCCAGGGCGGCCGCCTGCACCTTGCGATAGGCGTCCTCCCGGGACATCCCCGCCTCGACCAGCGCCAGCAGCGCGCGCTGCGAGAAGACGACGCCGCCGCCCGCGTCGAGGTTGCGGGCCATCCTCTCAGGGCGGACCTCGAGGCCCTCCAGGACCTGTCGCAGCTCGAGCGCCATGTAATCGGTGACGCAGCAGGCGTCGGGGAAGGCGACGCGCTCGGCGGAGCTGTGGCTGATGTCGCGCTCGTGCCAGAGGGCGACGTTCTCCAAAGCCGTGACCGCATAGCCGCGGACCAGCCGGGCGAGGCCGCAGACGCGCTCGGCGCGGACCGGGTTGCGCTTGTGGGGCATCGCGCTGGAGCCCTTCTGCTCCGACCCGAACGGCTCCAGCGCCTCCGCCACCTCTGTCCGCTGCAGATGCCGGATCTCCTGGGCGATGCGTTCCATCGAGGCCGCGGCCAGCGCCAGGGCGGCCATGAACGCGGCGTGCCGGTCCCGAGCCACGACCTGGGTGCTGGCCGGGTCGACGGCCAACCCGAGCCGGGCACAGACGTGCTCCTCCACCCGGGGGTCGAGCGAGGAGTGGGTGCCGACGGGGCCGCTGAGCTTGCCCACCGCGGTCGACCTTGTGGCCGCCTCCAGCCGCTCGCACGCGCGGTCGAGCTCGGCCACCCAGCCGGCGACCTTGAAACCGAATGTGATCGGCTCCGCGTGCACGCCGTGAGTGCGCCCGGCCATGAGCGTCCGGCGGTGAAGGACGGCCAGGTCGGCGGCGGCGCCGCGCATGGCCCGGAGGTCTTCCAGGATCGCCGCGGCGCTTTCCCGGATCTGGAGGGCGAAAGCGGTGTCGACGATGTCCGAGCTGGTCAGCCCGAGGTGCAGGTACCGCGCCTCGGGCTGGCCTACGGATTCCCCGACCACGGTCAGAAACGCGACCACGTCGTGGCCCACCCGGGCCTCGACCTCGGCGATCGCGCCTTCGTCGAAGGTGGCCTGGCGGAGTCGGGGGAGCGCCTCGAGGGGGACGCGGCCGAGCTCCGCCCAAGCTTCGCAGACCAGGATCTCGACCTCGAGCCAGAGTTCGAAACGCCGGTGATCCGACCACGTCCGGCGCAGCCGAGGGGGCGCGTAACGTTCAATCAAGGAGACGGGCCTTCTCTGGTGAACCTCGCGGGGTGACCGGCGGCCCCTCGATTATAAGGCTGGGCCCAGAGCAAGATGTGGTGGCGGCTACAGCCTGTTGCCACCACATGTTGTAAGGTAACCGCGGTCCGGCGGGACTGGCTGAGGGGTACAGGAAGGGCAGGATAAGCTTGGTTCGGTACATGCCGCGCGGCGTCCGGGCGAACTCGTAACCCGTGGCGAGTCGCGCCCGTTTGACCCTGCGAAAGGAAGAGTGATTGAGCTCGGCGCCGTCCCGTGAAGACGAGCGGCGGCTTGTCGAGCGCGCCAAGGGGGACCCGAACGCGTTCGGGGAGCTCTATGACCGTCACTTTCTCCAGATATATCGATTTGTGTACACCAGAGTTCGGGACCAAGCCACTGCGGAGGACGTCACCTCCGACGTCTTCATGAAGGCTCTGCGCGGCCTGGGCCGCTATCAGGACACGGGCCGCCCGTTCTCCGCCTGGCTCTACCAGATCGCGGTCAATGCGGTCGCCGACCGGTACCGCGCCGCCCGGCCCACGGCCGACATCGACGAGCTTCACGGTCTCTCGGCCGGCGGCCCGGCCCTGGACGAGATAGCCGCCCGGCGCGACGAGATGCGTCGTATCTGGGGCGTCGTCGAGACCCTGCCGCCCCAGCAGCGAACAGCCATGGTCCTCAAGTTCCAGGAGGACCTGAAGATCGAAGACATCGCCGCGGTGATGGGCAAGAGCCAGGGCGCGGTCAAGCTCCTCATCCATCGCGGCGTGACCCGCCTTCGCCAGACCCTGCCCTCGCAGCTGGAGGCTCTGTGAGCCAGGGCCAGGATCCCGAGCTCGAAGCTCTCTTCGACGACCCGGAGCTGCTGGCCGCGGCGCGGGCGCTGCGGGCCAGCGCTCCCGGTGGGGCCGACCCCGACCCGCTCTACCGGGCCGCCCTGCGCCGCCGCCTCATGCAAGAGGCCTGGCAGCGGGCCGAGCGGGTCACCTGGTGGCGCCGTCTGCTCTCGCCAGGGGGGCTGGCGTGGGCCAGCGCCACCGTGGGCGTCGTCCTCATCGCGTTCGTCGCCTACACGCTGGCCGGCAACAGCTTCGGTCGCACCCAGACGGTCTACTGGGCCAGCCCGCTGCAGGATGCGCACCAGGTGGCCACAGTTCAGCCCATCGACATCCGCTTCAACCAGGCGGTCGACCGCCAGTCGGTGGAGCGGTCGGTGAAGATCGAGCCGGCCACACAGGTCACCTACCAGTGGACGGGCAACGACCTCCAGGTCACCCCCGTGAACAACTTGGCCCCCGGCACCTCGTACACCGTCAAGGTCGCCACGGGTGCGCGGACCGCGAACCAGCAGCCGATCCCGGCCCAGCCCGCGATCCGCTTCACGACGGCCGCGGCGCCCCCG
>JALYZG010000210.1 GCA_030948965.1 Candidatus Dormiibacterota bacterium
CTTCAGTGCCGACCTCGCGTCGGTGACGTTGAGCGTGATGCAGGGCATCACAAGACTATCGCGCCAGCTCGGAGCCGCAGCCGCTCGGGAGCGCCTCGCCCTTGATGCAAGGGCTATCCGCGGCTCAATTGGATCAATGGTTGGCTGGGATACAAGGATGGAGCTTGCCTCGACCGGCTTCCGGCAACGCGCCTACGAGGCTGGCGCCATCGCTGCTCGAAGATACGAAATCGATGAGCTTCCGGCGGATTCGGTCCTAAGGCGGGATCTGGCTAGAAGCCTGGCGCTCTATCAGACAGCAGTTAGCGCGAAGCGTCATCTCCTGCAAGCGCGACCGGGCGAGGTCGCGTCGTCAAGCGTAATCCGGGACACTGCTGACGATGGTGAGGATCCACTGGCTGGATTCAAGCCGAAGAACTCCGATGACTATATGGCGCACCTGATCGGTCGGACGCTTGTCAAATCTCGCCGACACGAACGCCTGATTGCCGATTATGGCCGCTGGGCAGGCGAGCGTGGATTTAAGATCTCGTCTGAGCATCCAATTGATCTCGTCCTGCGTCGTGATCAAGCAGCTTGGCTTGTTGAGGGGAAAGTCCTATACGGTGGCAACGCCAACCATGCAGTCCGGGCGGCACTCGGACAGCTCTATGCATATCGGCACTTCCTGTATCGGACAAGAGAGGCGATCGGGCTGCTCGCCGTGTTTGCAGAACCCATCGGAAATGCGTTTGTGACTTTCTTGGAAGAGTGTGGAGTCGGCTCGGTTTGGAAGGACAGTGAGGGTTGGTCAGGGTCGCCAAGAGCAAGCGAGGCGGGTCTAACTGGAGACTCGACGAGCCCGGCAGTTGAAGGCACGCAGGCCACACAGGCCACCGCCTCGTGAAGGTTCTGTCCTTGTTTACCGGGGCTGGTGGTCTCGACCTAGGTCTCGAAGCGGCGGGCTTCAAGATTGCAGGCTGCGTTGAGATTGATGCTGATGCGCGCAAGACAATTGCCCTCAACAGACCAGATTGGCCCCAGATCGAGTGCGGCGACATTCACGCGTACGACCCCGCAGAATTGCTCGACGTTCTTCGCCTCAAGCCTCGCGAGATGGCGGTCCTGAGCGCTGGGCCTCCGTGCCAGCCTTTCTCAAAATCCGGCTACTGGGCCAACGGCGATTCCAAGCGCATGAAGGATCCTCGCGCCGAAACTCTCAAGGCCGTTCTGGCCCTAGCCAGGGTGGCACAACCGGACGTCCTTCTGATCGAGAACGTGGCGGGGCTCTCGTACTCGGGGAAGGATGAGGCGATCGGACTCGTTAAGGAGCGTCTGGCCGAGATCGATCGGGACTTTGGGACCGACTACGACCTTCAGATTATGAATATTCGCGCGGAGCAATATGGAGTCCCTCAAAAGCGGCACCGGGTGTTTCTTGTTGCAACCCGTGACGGCGCCCACCTGTCCGCGCCCACACCAACGCATAGAAGCGATTCCCTCTTGGACAGCCGCCCATTGACCACCTGGGACGCAATTGGCGACCTCGACCGCGCGTATGAGGATGATCCCCAACTGCGCCTCCGCGGTAAATGGGCGGACCTGGTCCCGAGCGTGCCGGAAGGAGCGAACTACCAGTGGCACACCGATCGGGGCGGTGGATTGCCTCTCTTTGGCTGGCGAACGAAGTATTGGACCTTCCTCTTGAAGCTGGCGAAGTCCTTGCCGGCGTGGACCATCCAGGCGGAAGCGGGTCCATCCACAGGTCCCTTCCACTGGAAGAACAGATTACTGTCGGTCGAGGAACTCTGCCGCCTACAAACATTGCCAGGCGGATACCGGATCTGCGGTGCGGACTCATCAGCGAGAAGGCAGGTTGGTAATGCCGTTCCGGCAGCAATTGGTGAGTTGCTGGGACTAATGCTCAGGGAGCAGATCTTCGGCGAGGACGCCAGCCGATCACTTTCGCTGATACCGGCACCTCGGGAAGACTGCCCGGAACCCGAGCACAGCTTCCGCGTGGCGCGCAAGTACTTTGCCCTGACAGGGAATCACTCAGCGCATCCCGGAACCGGTCTCGGACCACGTGCGCTTACATGGGCTGACAGGCACAAGGCGGAGGGGGCATGAGCCAAATTCAATATCCAGTGCCTGCAAACTCGTTGGTCTCCACCAGGATGCGGCGAAACACAAAGTTCGACACCCGCGTGGAACTACATCTTCGTTCTGAGCTACACCGACGCGGCCTACGATTCCGAGTCCACGTGCCGATACGGATCGGCGAGTCGATCGTAAGGCCGGACATTGTGTTCACACGACAGCGCGTGGCTGTGTTTGTAGATGGCTGCTTCTGGCACGGCTGTCCCGACCACGGCACCTCGCCACGACACAATCCCGAGTATTGGACTTCCAAGATGCAGCGCAATCGGGCACGCGACGCCAAGGTCAATCGGGCCCTCTCTGAATCTGGGTGGCGCGTCTTGCGGATCTGGGAGCATCTACCCATCGCAACGGCAGCCGACCAGGTCACTGCGGTCACGTGCGAGCGCACCCGAAGAGTGGGGGCTCAGTAAGTACCTGAGCGACGCTCCCATCCATGGCTTGACTATGCTGCGGCGCTCTACAATCGGCCTACAGGCGGGCCTCTCCATCAAGCGCGACACCGCCCGAGGGTTGGCGGGTCTGACCCCGTCAGCCGAAGCGGATGACCTTGCGAGCTTTCGTTTTCGCTGCCTCCCAACCACTCTTCTGGTTGGCCTGCGGAGTCTTCTTGAGTTGTGTCGCAGATCGTGGTGTAAATCCGTGGCCGCTTGACGAAGGCGGCCACCGTGTGGTTCCAAGTGGAGCTATTCACTTCAACCGCTTGGAGGACCACGACGATGGCCAATCTCAGGATGACACTACTGGACCTGCTGAACAAGGATGAGCAGGGCGCTGACCCGAGCTTTCTCCGTGACGGCGTGCGTCTGCTGGCCCAGGAGCTGATGGACACAGAGGTGACCCAGCTGGCGGGCGCCGGGCTGCACGAGCGCACCGATGCTCGCCTCACCTATCGCAACGGCTACCGCGAGCGGGAGTGGGACACTCGGGTCGGCACCGTCGAGCTTCAGATCCCCAAGCTGCGTCAGGGCTCCTACTTCCCCAGCCTCCTGGAGCCACGCCGCCGCCACGAGCGGGCCCTGCTCTCGGTGGTACAGGAGGCCTACGTCCACGGCGTCTCGACCCGGGCGGTCGACAATCTGGCCGAGGCACTGGGGCTGAAGGGCATCTCCAAGGACCAGGTCAGCCGGATCTGCGAGGAGCTGGATGGGCAGGTGACGGCCTTCCGGACCCGGCGTCTGGACGCCGACTACCCCTATCTGATGCTGGACGCCACCTTCAAGAAGGTGAGGGAGAACGGCCGCGTGATCTCGATGGCGGTCCTGATCGCGACCGGGGTCAAGAGCACCGGCGAGCGCGAGGTGGTGGGCGTAGACGTCGGTCCGAGCGAGGACTTGGAGTTCTGGCGCTCCTTCCTGCGCCAACTCGTCAGTCGCGGTCTACGCGGGGTACGCCTGGTCACCTCGGACTCCCACCTTGGCCTCAAGCAGGCGGTCGCCGAGGTGCTGATCGGAGCCACCTGGCAGCGGTGCCGAGTCCATTTCATGCGCAACGCCCTGGCCACCGTCCCCAAGCTGGCGCAGCAGATGGTGGCGGCAACCCTACGCACCATCTTCGCCCAGCCCGACGCCGCCGCCGCCCATGAGGCCGTGGAGCGCATCAGCCGGCTCTTTGCCAAGCGCTACCCGCAGCTGGTGGCCTGCCTCCAGGAAGCCGAGACCGACATCCTCGCCTACTACGGCTTTCCGCCCGAGCACCGGCGTCAGGTCTGGTCGACCAACAGTCTGGAACGGCTCAACAAAGAGGTCAGCCGCCGCTGCGACGTGGTCGGCATCTTCCCCAACCGCCAGGCGCTCCTGCGCCTGAGTGGCGCCGTCCTCGAGGAGCAGAACGACGAGTGGGCGGTCGGTCGCCGTTACTTCAGCACCGACTCCATGAACAAGCTCTTCCAACCTACCAACGAGGAGGTGGTGCAGGCCCTGCTCGAGCTGGAGTCGGCTTAACCTAAATGGCGGAACCGCACGACCGGATTTACACCACGTCGCGCTACACGACCCCTTCGCCTTCGCTGGAGACGGCAGTAAACTGATCGTCAAAGGGTTCTGAACCGCCGGCCAACCGCCGGACAAACGGTATTCAGACCTTTGTGTTTCCGGCCTTCGGGCCGGTTTCGAATACGCGTAGTCGGGAACGGACTGAAAAACCGGCGCCTCAGCCGGTCAGCCAGCCCGTCATCCGGCGCTGGGAGTCGATGGTCCAGCGCAGGGTGTCCTGCACCTCCGCCAAGTGGTCTCTCATGGCCGCGTCGGCGGCCTCTGGGTCGTGCGCCGCGATGGCCGAGCATATCGCCTCATGCTCTCGCAGGGAGCGCTCGGCGCGGCCCGGCCGGAGGGCGGTCTGGTACTGGAAGCGGATGCTCTGCGACTTCAGGTTGCCGACGATGCGGGCCGCGGTCGAGTGACCGGCGATAGCCCAGATCCGCTCGTGGAAGCGCGAGTTCAGCTCCGAGTAGCCGATCGAGTCGCCTTCCGCCACTCGCCGCCGCATCTCGGCGAGGACACGACGCAGCACCCGCTCGTCGGCCGGCAGGGCTCGCTCCGCCGCCCGGGCGGCGAGGAGGCGCTCGAGCGCGCCTCGGACCTCCTCGATCTCCAGTGCCTCCTGGTCGGTGACCAGGCGCACCCGGGCGCCGCGGTTGGGCTCCCTGACCACAAGGCCTTCCTGGTCCAGCCTGACCAGGGCAGCGCGAACGGCCGCCCGCCCGGCGCCCAGCACCTCGGCCAGCCCCGCCTCGACCAGGCGCTCCTGGGGCTGGAAGCGCCCGCTGACGATGGCATCGCGCAGGCGGCGGTAGGTGTCGAGGTCGGCGTCCACCGCGGGAGCGGCGGCCTCCGCCCGGACGCCATTGCGACCGGCGCGCGCCGGTGATCGACCTCGCATATTGCTGTGCGCCAGATTATGACCAATAATGTCAACAATTCCGGCCAACGCTTGCAGAAGGGGGAGCGATGGAGTCCAGTTCTCGACCAGCCCGCAGCTCGCGGTGGGGCCGGTTGCGCGCCGCGCCATTACTCATCGGGGGTCTCGTCCTCGCCGCCTGCAGCGGCGCCACCGGCAGCTCGGGCAGCAGCGGCGGCGCTTCGGGCCCGATGTTGGTCGGCGTCATCGCTCCCTTCACCGGCGCTGACGCCGGCCTCGGGCCAGCCTACTTCGCAGCCTGCCTGCCCGCCACCCGATCCATCAACGCGGCCGGCGGCGCGGGCGGCCACCAGCTGAGCTGCCAGCAGTTCGACACTCGCGGCGAGCCGGCGGACGCGGTGCCCGCCGCCAGCCAGATGCTCGCCAGCCACTCGAACCTCATGACGGTCGTCGGCTGCACCTCCGACGAGGCCTCGAGCGTGGTCCCGGTCATCGACCGAGCGCACATCCCTATGTTCTGCATGACCGGCCAGTCGGAGTTCAACAAGAGCAACTTCAAGTACTTCCACCGTCTCGTACCACCGGACGAGTTCGACGCCTACGCCATGGTCGGCAGCGCGCTCTACCACAACAGCCACAAGAACGTGGCGCTCGTCTTCGGCAACGACATCGGCTCCCAGGCCTTCGTGCAGCCGGCCAAGACGGCGCTGGAAAAGCTGGGAGGCAAGGTCACCATCACCCAGGCGATCGCGCTCGGCCAGCCCTCCTACCGGACCGAGGTGACGCAGATGCTGGCCACCCACCCGGACGTGATCTTCACCGAGGCTCTCGGTTCCACCGACGCCACGTACCTGGCCGAGGTCAAGCAGCTGAACGGCAAGAGCATCCCCTTCATCGGCACCTCCGCAACCGTGGACCCGGTCTGGTTCGCCGCGGTTCGAGACGCCATCGGGGTTGACGACCTGGTCCAGAACTACCAGGCGGTGGACATCGGCACGACCTTCAGCGGACCCGGCTATCAGGAGTTCCTGACCAACCTCAACGCCTCCGCGTCGCAGTTCGCCGACGCGCCCAAGTACAAGCAGCGCGCCTCCACGCTCCACCTGTACGACGGCATCGTCCTGACCGCCCTGGCCATTGACACCGCCAACAGCAGTGATCCCAAGGTCTACAACGCCAAGATCAAGGATGTCGCCAACGGGGTTTCGGGCGCGACCGTGGTCCACACTTACAAAGAAGGCGCGGACGCCATAAAGGCGGGCAAGCACGTGCGCTTCGTGGGCGCCGGCGGCGAGACCAACTTCAATGAGTTCAACAACTCGCAGCAGGGCTACATCCTGGTCAAGTACGACGCGCAGGGCAACGAGGTCACGATCGGCCAGCTCTCGCAGCAGCAGACGCAGCAGATCATCAACGCCGGTGGCGGCTGAGCTGAGACCGCCGGTCCTCCCGGCCGGGGCGGAGCCGTGAGCCTGTACGTCGCGGCTTTCGGCTTCGGCCTGGTCAGCATGTCCGTGATCGCGGTGGCCGCTGTCGGCTTCACCATGCAGTTCGGCATCACCAACTTGATCAACCTCGCGTACGGCGGGGTCATGATCTCTTCCGCCTACGTCGCCTACTGGTTCAATCATCGCGGGGTCAGCGTCTGGCTCGGGCTGCTGTGCGGCGCCCTGTTCGGGGCGGGCTTCTCCTTTCTGCTCAACCGGGTGCTGTACGCGCCCTTCCTGCGCAAGGGCACCTCGCACATCGGCATGGTCATCGTCTCGCTGGCGGCCGCGCTGATGATCGCCAACGTCCTCCTCCCGATCGCGGGCTACTTCAACGTCTCCTACCGCCAGGACCCGGGTCCCACCCTGCGCCTCGGGGCCATCGTGCTGACCACGGTCCAGGTGCTGATCATCGCCCTGGCCGTCGCGGTGATGCTCCTCATCCACACCCTTCTCCGGTTCACGAGGCTGGGCAAGGCGATGCGCGCGACCGCCGCCAATCCGGCTCTGGCGCGCAGCTGCGGTATCCACACCCAGCGCGTCATCGACGTCGTCTGGCTCATCACCGGCGCCCTTTGCGGAGTGGCGGGCACGGTGGCGGCGATGAACTCCGAGTCCTTCGCCGTAAGCAACGGCGAGGGCTACCTGATCGTGATCCTGGCCGCGGCCGTGCTCGGGGGTGCGGGCTCGCCGTACGGGGCGATGATCGGCGCGGTCCTGATCGGCCTCGTGACCGAGCTCAGCGCGGCCTTAATCTCACCGGAATACAAGTCGGTCATCGCCTTCGCCATCCTGGTGCTCGTGATGGTGCTGCGTCCGCAGGGTCTTCTGGCCCGGCGTGGGGCCATGGCGGCGGCCGGCTGAGGACGGGATGAGCTACTACATCACCAACCTCCTCGTCTACGCGGGCGTGGACGTCATCGCCTGCCTGGCCCTCAACCTCCAGTTCGGGCTCTCGGGCATCGTCAACTTCAGCTTCATCGTCTTCCAGGCCGTCGGCGCGTATGCGGCGGCGGTGCTGTCGATGCCGCCCGACACCGCCAACGGCGGCTTCCAGATCTACGTCGGCGGTTTCGGAATGCCGTTCCCAATTCCATGGATCGGGGCCACGGTGGCAGGCGCCGCGCTCGCCATCCCCGTCGGGCTCGTCGTGCTGCGCCGGCTGCGCAGTGACTACCAGGCCATCGCCCTGCTCGTGCTCTCGGTGATCGCCAACCTCGTCATCACCAATGCCCGCCCGTTCCTGAACGGGGCGGCCGGCCTGTCGCTCGTGCCTCAGCCGCTGTCGGAGCGGCTCGACCCCTTCGGTGGCGGCTACCAGCTGCTGTACGTCGGGATCACGATCGCCTGCGCGCTGCTGGTCCTCTGGCTCGTGAACCGGATCGCGAGCTCACCCTACGGGAGGACGCTGCGGGCCATGCGCGAACACGAGCTGGCGGCGGGCGCGCTGGGCAAGAACGCCGTGGCTCTGAAGATGACGATCTTCATCGTGGGGGGCGCCATCGCCGGGCTCTCGGGCGCCATCCTGGTCGGCTTCATCCAGCTCTGGGCGCCGTCGGTCTGGCTCTACCCGGAGACGATCATCCTCTTCGCGGCCGTCATCGTCGGCGGTCGCGGCAACAACCTCGGCGCCATTCTCGGCGCGCTCCTGGTCCCGGTCGGCTTCGAGGAGCTGACGCGCTACATCCCCCAGTTCGGGCCGCCTGGCTTGATCCCGGCGTTCGAGTGGGTGGCCATCGGGCTGCTGATCATCGGCTTTCTCTGGTTCCGGCCCTCCGGCGTGCGGCCCGAGCCTCGCCGAGTGTTCGAAGGTGGGCCCGAGCCCGAGCCGACCTGGGTGGAGCTTGGGCGTTCAATCTAGCCCGGGGCCGCTGCTCGAGCCCGGGGCGGCAGCGGTCGGGCAGCCCGCGCCGGCGCGGCCGCTGCTGGAGGCGCTGGACGTGCATCGCCACTTTGAGGGCATGCACGCGGTGGACGGGGTCTCGATCGAGGTCCAGCCCGGGCGCATCACGGGCCTGATCGGCCCCAACGGCGCGGGCAAATCCACCCTCCTCGCGGTCCTGGCCGGAACCCTGCCCGCCACCAGCGGCACCATCCTCCTCGGCGGCGAGGACATCACCCGCCTGCCCGCCTACCAGCGGGCCCGGCGGGGCCTGGTCCGCACCTTCCAGCTGCCGTCGGAGTTTGCCCGCCTCACGGTCCTGGAGAACCTGCTGGTGGCGGCACCGGCCAATCGCGGGGACTCGCTGCTCGGGGCCCTGCTCGGCCGTCGCTACTGGATCGAGGACGAGCGCCGCCTGGTCGCCCAGGCGCGGGCGCTCCTGGCCCGTTTCGGGATGAGCGCTAAGGAGTCCGACTACGCCGGCACCATGAGTGGCGGCCAAAAGCGCCTGATCGAGATCATGCGGGCACTGATGCTGCGGCCAAGCCTGCTGCTCTTGGACGAGCCGATGTCAGGCGTGCATCCCCGCGTCACGCGCGAGATCCAGGCCTCCTTGGAGGACCTGAGGGACGAGGGCCTGACGATCGTGATGGTCGAGCACCAGCTGCAGCTGGTGGACCGGCTCTGCGACCCGGTGATAGTGATGGCCCAGGGCCGGGTGATCGGGCAAGGGTCGATGGCGGAGCTGAGGCGGCAGCGCGAGATTGTCGACGCCTATCTCGTCGGCTGAGGCCGTGGCCGCCACCACGCGCCCGCCGCCACGGCTCGAGGGCCAGCGGATCACGACCGGCTACGGCGGCGTGCCCGTGGTGCGCGACGTTTCGGTCGGGGTCGGCGCGGGCGAGATCGTCACCGTGATCGGGCCCAACGGCGCGGGCAAGAGCACGCTGCTCAAGGCCCTGGTCGGTCTCCTCAAGGTCACCGGCGGCCGCACCGTGCTGGGCGGCGACGACGTGACCAACCACCCCCCCGAGGATCTGGCGCGCCGCGGCCTGGGCTACGTGCCCCAGGTGAACGACATCTTCGAGCCGCTGAGCGTGCAGGAGAACCTGGAGATGGGCGGCTACCTGCTGGCGCGGGCCGAACTCCGGCCGCGCACCGACGAGGTCTGCCGGGTATTTCCGGCGCTGGCGCCAATGCTGCGGCGGCGGGCGGACAAGCTGAGCGGCGGGGAAAGGAAGATGCTGGCGATCGCGCGCGTCCTCATGCTCGACCCGGACGTGCTGGTCCTCGACGAGCCCACGGCCAACCTCTCGCCCAAGATCGCCGACAGCTTGTTACACGAGCACGTGCGGCGGCTGGCGGACCTGGGCAAGGCCATCCTGCTGGTCGAGCAGCGGGCGCGCGCGGCCCTCCAGATATCCGATTGGACAAGCGTCCTCGTGTCCGGGGAAACGCGGCTGGAGGGCCGCCCGGACGACCTGATGAAGCGCGAGGACTTCGAGGTGTTGTTCCTGGGCGGCGGCCCCAGCGCCGGCGCGCCGGCCCGCCCGGAGGGAGATGAGACATGAAGCTGTTGATGTTCGAGCACGGCGGCCACGCCCGTTTGGGAGCGCTGCGGCCGGGCGCCGAAGCGGAGGTCGTGGACCTGGCCGCGGCCGGCGGAGGCTCGCTGCCGCCTGACGTCCTGGGCGTGATCGACGGCGCCGAGGCGGCCCTGACCCGCGTCCGGGAGCTGGCGTCGGGCGCGGCGGCGCCAGTCCTGGCGCTCGAGGGCCTCACCCTGCTGCCGCCGCTGGACGGCCGCCGCGGCAACATCATCGCCGTCGGCCGCAACTACCAGAAGCACGCCGAGGAGGGGGCGCTGGCGATGGGCACCGAGGTCGGACCGCCCACGATCTTCACCAAGGCGGTCACCACCATCACCGGCCCGCACTCGGAGATCACCATCGACCCCCGGATCTCGGAGCAGATCGACTGGGAGGTGGAGCTGGGCGTGGTCATCGGTCGCAGTGGGGCCAACATCAAGGCGGCGGACGCCCTGGCCCACGTCTTCGGCTACACCGCGCTCAACGACGTCAGCGCCCGCGACATCCAGAACGGCTGGGGCGGGCAGTGGTTCAAAGGCAAGAGCCTGGACGCGTCCTGCCCCGTCGGGCCCTGGGTGGTGACGGCGGACGAGATCCCCGACCCTCAGGTCTTGGACCTCAGCCTTCGGGTCAACGGCGAGCTGAAGCAGGCGGCCAACAGCCGGGACATGATCCACTCTGTGGCGGCGATCATCGAGTGGGCGTCGAAGGGCATGACGCTCCTGCCCGGCGCGCTCATCGCCACCGGCACGCCTGAGGGTGTGGGCTTCGCCCGCACCCCGCCCGAGTTCCTGCGTCCGGGCGACGTGATGGAAACCGAGGTGTCCGGGATCGGCGTGCTGCGCAACCACATGGTGGCGGCGGCGGTGGCGGCCGGCGGCTGAGGCCCGCGGGCCGGAGCGCCGTGATCGTCAGCGTCTGCCCGGCTGCCGAGGTGGCCGCGCCGCCGGAGCGCGTGTGGGCATTCCTCGCCGCGCCGGAGATGTTCGAGCGCTGGGCCGACGTCCGTCTGGTGGACGCCGAGCCCGCCGGCCCGGTAGCGCCGGGCCAGCGCCTTAGATTCACCAGTGGCGCCTTCGGCCTGCGATTCGGGGTGACCATGGAGGTGGGCGACGTGGACGCGCCGCGCCGCCTGCGCCTCTTCATCCGCCTGCCATTCGGGATCGTCAACGACGAGACGATCACGATCAGCGCCATGACGGGCGGGGGCGCCCTCGTTCGTTTCGGTTGAGACTTCCGGCTCCCGCCTGGATGGTGGGGAAGCGCGCTCCGCCGGCTTCTGGGCCGGGAGCTGGTGCGCGGCCCAGACGAGACGCTGGCCCGCCTCAAGCGCGTGGCTGAGAGCGCGGACGGGGTCTGACGCCGGCGATAGGTTTTGCAAATGGGGTGCGGGCGGGGCTCACGGGGCCCGATCGAGCGGCCAAAAGCCCCGCTTCACGGCCGCGGTCTGTTGAGCCTCGTCGCGGCTGGCGAAGGCGATCCGCTCCGCTGGTTCGACGAGTGGCCGCGCCGCCAGTTCAGCCACGGCCACGTGCAGCGCGTCCAGTGAACGCAGCGCATGCTCGCGGACGATCTCGGTCGCTCGGATCTCCAACCGCTCAGAGTCGACCCGCAGCAACGTCAGCGGCCCAGCCTCGCCGGTGTCCTCGGCGAGGAGAGCCAGGAGCGCCCCGGCGTCGCCCGCGCGACCCGTTCTCGCCCGCACCAGGGCGGACGTGACCTCAACCACTGTCCAGCTCGCGGTGACCACCAGGTGCTCAGTGCCATACATGAGCGCCGCGGCCTGTTCGTGGCCGGGCTCATCGGGCAGATAGGCTCGGGCGACGATTGAGGAGTCGAGGTAGACGAGCAACCGGTCAGCGCCCTTCGGCGAGCAGTCGGTCGAGGATCGGCCCGATGCCCCGCATGGAGCCCACCGCGTCAATGCGGGCGGCTGGGGCCACCCTTGGCACGGGGCGTGACACAAGAAGTCCCAGCCGGCGGGCCCGCATCCGCAGGGCCGCCCGAGCGTCTCCCGATTCCTCGCCCACACCGTCCTCCAGGATTTCGGTGGCGACCGTGTTGACCGGGCGTCCGGAGCGCCGCGCGCGGTCCGCCAGGCGCGAATGGAGATCCTCGGGCACCCGCAGAAGCAGCTGTTTCATGGCTGCATGATATCAATTGCTCGCACTCGACTGATAGCATCCACAGGCGCCACCAGACTGCGGGGCAGCGGGAAGATTTAGCTTGAGCCTACACCGGGAGCGGGCGGATGAAGCGGCCGCGGCCGGGCGCGGCCAGAACCTCACCGTCACGCGCCACCAGCTCGCCCCGGGACCAAACTGCGCGGACGGCGATGCCGAAGCGCAGGCCTGTAAGCGCGCTGTGGCGCTGCCGCGAATGCTGGGTCTCCGGCGTGACCACCGTCTCTCCGGCCGGGTCGATTAACACCAGATCCGCGTCGGCGCCGATCGCGATCGACCCCTTTCGCGGCGCCAGCCGGAGAGCCCGCGCCGGCCCTTCCGCCACCCAGGTCGCGGCCTGCCAAGGGTCGCCGAGGCGCCGGGCCAGCTCCAGCGCGGCTACGTAGAGCGACTGCACGCCCGGGCTGCCGGGCAGCGCCGCCTCGAAGCTCACGCCCACCTTCTCCACGTCGGTATGAGGCGCATGGTCGGTGGCGAGCGACCCGATCGCGCCCGAGCGTAGCCCCTCGCGCAGCGCCTCGAGGTCCGCCGCCGTGCGCACCGGCGGATACATCTTGAGCAGGCCGCCGAGCCGCTCCGCATAGGCCTCGCTGAGCCACACGTACTGGGGACAAGTCTCCAGCTGCAGGGCCGCGCCGCGGGTCCGCGCCGCCTCCGCCGCGGCCAGGCCGGCGGCACTGGAGAGGTGGACAAGCCGAACCTCAAGTCCGGTGGCCAGGGCCAGCTCGCCCAGCGCTGCCACGGCCGCGGCCTCGGCCACCGCGGGGCGGGCGGCCAGCAGGTCGGCGTAGGTGCGCAGGGGACGGGCCAGCGCCAGGAGCACCTCGGGGTCCTCGGCGTGGGTCGCCACCAGAGCCCCGGCCTCGGCCAGCGCCGGCCCGAGCCGGGCCAGCGTGCCATAGCCGGGCGGTGCCTCCAGGTCGGCACCCGCCGCCTTGGGGGCGTAGACGACCTGGGCCAGGTCGGTGCGGAAGGCGTAGCCGAGATACGCCTTCAGGCCCGCCGCCCCCGCCTCCAGCATCCCGACCAGTTCCTCCGGCCGCGAGCTGGAGCGGATGAGCCCCCAGAGCGCGAAGTCCACCCGCGCTCGGGCGACAACCGCGGCTGCCTTCTCCACCAGGCGGTCCGCAGAGTCCACCGCGGCGAAGGTGTTGGGCATGTCGACCACCGTGGTCACGCCACCGGCGGCCGCCGCCGCTGTTAGGGACGCGAAGTCCTCCTTCTCCGGCTGGCCGGGGTCCCGGCTGTGGACGTGGGCGTCGACCGCGCCCGGCAGCACCCAGAGGCCGGTGGCGTCCACCTCTTCAGTGGCAGGTTCAGCAGGTCCCAGGGCTGAGATCACGCCTCCTGTGACGTGCACGTCGGTGAGCACAGGGCCGTCCGGGGTGAGGACCGTGCCGCCCCGAACGACCAGGTCGGCCACGGCGTCAGACAGGCAGGTCGGACTTGCGGAAGAGCGGCCGGAAGGGCACCCCGAGCCCGGCCACAGCCTCAGCCGCGCCCTCCTCGCGGTCGAGCACGCCGACCAGAGCGAGGACCTCGCCGCCGGCCGCCCGGACCTTGGCGATCGCGTCGAGGGCGGCGCCGCCCGTCGTCAGCACGTCCTCGATCACGGTCACTCGATCGCCGGGCTCGAGCACGCCTTCGAGCGCTCGCGAGGTGCCGTAGGCCTTGACCTCCTTCCGCACCAGCACGAGCGGCAACTCGAGCTCCATCGAGACCGCGCCTCCGAGCAGGACCGCACCGAGCTCCGGGGCGGCCAGGCGCTGCGTGCCGGCGGGCACCAGTCGGGCCAGCTCGCGGCCCACCCGGCGGAGGATGCCCGGCTGGGTTTCGAAGAGGTACTTGTCGAAGTAGTAGCGCGAGCGCCGGCCGCTGCGCAGCACGAAATCACCTTCCAGCCAGGCCACGTGCGCCACGTCGCGGGCCAGCCGCTCCAGCTCAGGCGCGAGCATGGACCTCGGCCAGCTCGGAGCACAGCCGGATGACCATCTCCGTTCCGCGGTGGTACTGGTCCAGGCTGAAGCGCTCGTTGGGCGAGTGCAGGCCGTCCCCCGGCAGGCCGAAGCCCGTGACGATCAGGCCCGTGTGCAGCGCCTCCTGGAAGTCGATGGTCACGGGCACGGTGGCGCCCTCGCGCTGCAGCAGGGGGGCCGCGCCGAAGGCCGCCTCGAACGCCCGCGAGGCCGCGCCGATGCCGGCGTGGGTGACGTCGATCAGGACCGGCGAGGCCGAGTTGAGCTCGGTCACGCGCG